>NZ_JADPJF010000158.1:116808-133602 GCF_023073295.1 Bradyrhizobium sp. 23
ACTTCGCCGGCTTCGCGGTCGGCTGCGCGGCGGCCGCGACAGGTGCAGGCGACGGCTGCTCTGTGGGCGCGGCGGACGCCGTGGAGGCGTCGGGCCAGCGCCCGGCGACGGCGGGCTGCTGTGCGTTGGCGTCAGCGGAGGGGTTCGCAGCTTGCGGCGTCGGCGCCGGTCCCGCCTGTGCAGGCGTCTTCACGGCGGCGATGCTCTGCGGCGTCAGATATTCGGCGCGCGCGTCCTCGACCGAGTGCTGCTGCGGCACGGCTGAATCCGCTGCAGGCGTATCGGGCGCAGTCTGTGCGGTTTGGGTGGCCTTGCCGCCTTCGGCGCGCAGATACCAGCACTGCCGCTTGGTCGCGCGCTCGAGGCGATAATGCCAATGCTGGCCCTGCGGCGCGGCGCCCTTTGGCGAGCCAAGGCAGTCGCTCGCGGCATTTGCCGTGCTCGGTGGCGTCGATGCATTCTGCGACACGGCGGCAAGTGGCGCGCCGGCAATGATGCTGCCTACGAGGGCAGATAAGAATTTTGCGGTGCGGTTGCCCATCCTGGTCTCCCGATTACGCATGACGCAACTCGTTACCTTCCCTTTGTCGTCAAAGACTTGGGTGGCAATGAGCCGCAAATCCGGAGAGGATGTGGCCTGAATCGGGCTTGCGCGGCGTTCGTTCCCCCGCGAAACCAGACTTTTTCGCTGCTATTGCTTGGTCGAAGTCCAGGTTCCGCCGCAGCCGTCCGAGCGGCGGAAGGAACCGGAGCCGCTGCGGGCAGCGAGGCGGCCCGAGCCGGTAAAGGTCACGCCATCACCTTGACCGAACGTGCTGACCGCGCCGCTCGCGCTGACGGTACCCGTGACGCCTTGGCCTATGACCTTGCCCGAGGAGACCACGACCGCGCCGGACGTGGTGCCGCCGCAGCCGACGCTGACGACCATCCAGGCGCCGTCGAAACTCCCGCCACCGCCTCCACCACCGCGTCGCGAGGAGCTGCGCGGCTCCTCGGCGGGCTTGCTGCGACGCGCCGAGGGGGCCGGCTCGGCGGAACGATCCGACCGCGAGCCGGACAGCGATTTCTCGTCATTGCCGATCGAGCCGCCGGCGCTGCCGGACTGCGCAACGGCGGACGGTGGAGCGCCGACGGCGGACAGGAAGACGGTCAGGGCAATCGCAGGGATGATGGCGCGCATGAGTAAAAATCCAGAATGAAAAATCGTATCAGCGGCCGGAGCCGTCGGCACAGACGGAACCGATAATGCGGCAAGCTTTGCCAGCCTTGCCGCATTCGTCAAGCGCGGCATCTTTCGCGCGCTGCAGGCTGTCGCGCTGGACCAGCGACCAGGATTTGTCGGAGATCGCGAACGCGCCGCAGCGGTTGCCATAGAAAGACAGCTCGATCGGACATTTGGCGCCGGCGCAATTGCCGCGCGCATCCGCCACCGCCGCGCGCCGCGAGGCGTGGTTCCAGGAGATGCCCCATTTGCTGCCGTCGGGGCCGTAGACGATCGAGCCCCATGGCTTCAGGTCCTCCATCTTGCGCATCCGCAACAGCAGGCCTTCGGTGGCTTCGCCCGTCGGCGCCATGGAAATCCGCTGCTGGAGTTTCGTGATCGCGCGGGTCAGTCCATCAGGGCTGTCAGGATCGAAATTGAGCTCGTAGAGCCGCTCGCTGAGTTCGCTCAGCAGGGCGGCATCGCGCAAGGGGACGCGGTCCGGATCGGCGCGCAGCCGATCCGCCGGCAACGGATCGGGCTGCATCGCTGCGACCTGCGGCGGCGCGGTTTGCGTGGGGGCGACGAAATAGAAGGTGCCGTCGATCGGCGAGGACGACACCCAGGGCTGCTGCGCGCCGGACGTGGCGCGCTTCACCGCGAGGCCGACCTGGTTGAAGGTCTGGAACACGTCGAGGCCCGCGGTCCGGACCGTCGCGGCCAAGGCCTTGGTGTAGGGGCTGTGGCCGTCGCTGCCGTCCTGGGCGACGTTGCCGGGTTGGGTTGCGTAGGAGATCAGCGTGCCCTCGGGCGCGCGCATCTGCGCGAGGCCGCCATCGGAGGCGCGCAGGCCGCGTGAGCCGAAGGGGTTGTTGCGGCAGGCGTCCAGGATCACGAGGTTGAGGCGCGTGCCCGATCCCTGCATCTGGCGCAGCACGAGGTTGACATCGGTCATCTGGAAGTCGACGTCGGCCTCGCGGGTCGGATTGGCGCCGACCGGCACGAGATAGTTGGCGCCCGAGACCTGCACGCCGTGGCCGGCATAATAGAACAGCGCGACGTCGGCGCCCTGCACCTGCCGGCCAAAGCTCTGCACCGCCAGATCCATCGCGCCCTTGTCAAGATCGAGTTGGGCGCGGCCTCCGACCAGCGTAAAGCCGAGCAGGCCAAGCGTGTCCGCCATCAGGCTCGCGTCCTTGGATGGATTGTCGAGCGGCGTGATGTTCTTGTAGGCGGAGTTGCCGACCACGAGCGCGATGCGCTTCTCGGCCGATGCCGGGTGCGTTGCGACGACGAGCAGGGCTGCGACCAGCATCGCCAGCCCCGGGACGCGATTGAAAATCCTCGCGCGCATCAAAATTCCCCAAACAATATCGCCATTCTACCAGCTCGAGGCGCGGGCGAAAAGCGGTGCGACAGTGTGTACAGCGTTGGCCGGTCGCGCCGGGGAGGGCGCACGCTTGCGCGTTCCCGCGGCAGATTCTGCCCGAACCTTGCTGCCGTTCATCGCCCAACTGGAGGCCAAAGGGCGCAGGGAAGGCCGGGCGCCGGCGGCACCCGTTGGTCCGTGCGCTACAGGAATGCACACGGGGTGGACCGATAGGGTGGCCGATCGCCCGGCCTTCCCTGCGCGGATGGTTTTAACGGTGTCCTTCGTGCACTCCCCGGGGAGCGATGCACTATTGCCCCCGTCGCCTGGCCGATCGCTGATGCGCGCGCCCGGTCGGGCCGCCACATCACCGCGAGGCTTGACGCACAGACCCCGGGCGTCAGGACCACACGACTTCTCCGTCCGCGGACGGTCCGGCCGAAATCATCGAGGGCTTGCGTGTGCTCACCCCCGATGACCGACAAGCCCGCTCTCCAGCGCCGTGTCGTACGCGTCGCGCGAGGACTCACGGTTGCCCGCCCTGTCGTCACGCCGCCCGCGCCGTCGCTGCCGCGTCCACCGCCACCCGGCCCGCATGTCGTGACGGTCGCGAACGCCCCTTTGGCAGGGCCAGGATGACGGGCGTATGCCACAAATCCGAAATTCGGAAAAGCGAAATATTTTTGCGCGGAGGCCTTGACGGGGGTGTTTTGCCCGACGCGTCAGCGCCGGTGGCGAACGACCCAAATCGGGCTTGGAGCCACCTGAAACGCTTGTCATCCGCTGGCAAGAACAATGTCGAAATGCGCGACCAACGCATGCCTCTCAAGGCGTGATGGCGAATTTTGCAGAGTAACGATTAACCTTTCCGGATGCGGGGCCGCATTGAGCCAGCGGTCGGTCACGTTTTCTTCTTCGCCAGCGAAATACAACTGGGTCACCAGGCAATCGAACCGCCCCTCAACGGTGAGATGAATGTGCGGCGGCCTGACGTCGCCCTCTGCTGTCGGATAGCGGCCCGGTTTGACGGTACGAAAGCTGTAGTGCCCGGCCGCATCCGTTGTGAGACGCGCGAAGCCTTTGAAATTGGGATCGAGCGGCGCCGGATTGATATCACTCGGATGACGATATTTCCCCGCCGCGTTGGCTTGCCAGATGTCAATGCGTGCATGCGGCACCGGCGCTCCCGAACGCGTGAGCACGCGTCCGCTGAGATGGATGAGCTGGCCCAGCGCCTCAGCGGTGCTGCCGCTTGGACGCGCCAGATCGGTTGCCAGATCGGGGTGCTCCGAGACCGGGTAGAACGGGCCGACAATCTGCGGCGGCGTGATCGCCAATGCTGCTGCATCGCGGCCACTCGTCTGGGCTTTGGATGGGGTCTGGCTCATCAAGGCAGCTTGATATCCGCATCCTTGACGACCTTGCCCCAGTGGGCGATGTCACTCCGGATTCCCTCACCAAATTCTGCGGCGGTGCCACCCACGGCTACGGCTCCTATCTTGTCGAGCGAAGCGCGGATCTTCGGCTCGAGAAGTACCTTGTTAATTGCCTTGTTGAGCTGCGACGTTACTTCCGCAGCCGTTCCACGCTTCGCTGCAAAGCCGATCCAATCGGCTGTCACCAGATCGGGAAAGCCTGCCTCGATCACAGTGGGAATGTCTCCCAGGGCAGCAATCCTGGTGGGGGCGGTGACGGCAAGCGCTCGCAACTTGCCGGTCGCAATGAGGTCAATAACCGGAAGCGTGGTGACAAACATGTATTGGACGTTGCCGCTGATCAGATCGGTGATTGCTTGGGAAAACTGCTGGTAGGGCACGTGGGTGGCGCGCACGCCCGCCTGCAATGCAAACATTTCGCCGATCAGGTGCGAGGGGGTGCCGAAGCCCGCGGAAGAGAAGTTGAGCTTCCCTGGCTTGCTCTTGAGCAACGCCACCAGACCGGCTAACGAGTCGACCGGCAAGGAAGGCGTTGTAACGAGCACGGTGTAGGATTTCGATATCTTGATCACCGGATCGAAATCCACATCCGCCCGTGTCTCCGCCTTCGGAAGCAGGGCCGGGGTGACCGTCATCGGAAGGCTCATGGTCAGCAGTGTATAGCCGTCCGCCGGACGACCGCTCACGTCGTTCATGGCAATGGTCTGCAGCGCACCGGGGCGATCTTCCACCACAAGTCGCCAGCCTTCATTGGCCGCGAGCTCGTCGGCGATCATGCGGCTGATGATGTCGGGCGGTGTCCCCGCGCCGGCAGGGACGACAACACGTATGAGATTGGACGGATAAGGCTGCGCGGCGACCTTGCCGGGCAGCAACAATCCCGCGAGGCTTCCGAGCAGGAAGGTGCGACGGGGTACGTGAATGTTCGACATGGCTGCTCCAATCCTTGGCGGTGGAGGGTAACGCGAATTGCAGCTTGTCCCGCGGACCTATATAAGAAAAGTTCTATTTCTCGATAGTTCTATTCCATTTCGGAAAGGGTCGCATGCTCGATGCATCCCAGATCAGCCGTCGGATCAAGCTGCGGCAACTGAACGTGTTTATCGCCGTCGTGGAATACGGGAGCATGGCGAAGGCGGCCGAGCACCTAGCAATTTCTCAGCCTGTCATATCCAAGATGATCGCAAGCCTGGAGCAAACGATCGGCCTTCCGCTTCTGGAGCGCAGCCGGCTCGGCGTTGAGCCCACGCTTTACGGCAAGGCCTTGCTCAAGCGCAGCATTGCTTTGTGCAACGATTTGCGGAGTGGCGTCGACGAGCTGCAATCGCTCGCTGATCCCGCGGTGGGTGAATTGCGCATTGGCAGCACCGAGCCCGTGATGGCCGGACTACTGCCCGCCATCATTGACCGGCTATCCCGGCAATATCCGAGGCTCGCGCTTCACATCATCGAGGGCGAACCGCCGGAGCTTCAGGATCGTCATCTGCGCAATCACGACATCGACCTCATGATAGGGCGCCTGCCGAGCCCGACACCGGCTGCCGATACCGATGTCGAAGTGCTGTTGCACGAAAGCGGTGTCGTTGTCGCAGGCTTGCACAGTCCGTGGGTGGGGCGGCGCAAGATCCGCCTCGACGAGCTGGTCAACGAGCGTTGGTGCCTGCCGCCGCGCGAAAGCTTTCCGGGCGGCTGGATTGCCAACGCATTTCACGCCTCCGGGCTGGAGGTGCCACGTGCCAGCGTAACCGTGTATTCGATCCTTATGCAGTCGGCGTTGCTCTCGTCGGAACGATTCCTGAGTTTCCTTCCGGCATCGATGTTGCACTTCAGCGCGAAGCGGCTGTCGATGAAGGTTTTACCGGTGGAAATGCCTATTCAGATGTGGCCGATCGGGATCATTGCGATGAAGGGCAGAACGCCAAACCCTGCTCAGCGGCTGCTCGTCGAGTGCGCCCGGGAGGTCGCAAAGCCGCTCGCAGGTAAGCGAAACGCGCGTCGTTCCGCTCCTGCGCGGCCATCGTCGGCTACCCCGGGGTAAGGCGGTGGCCGGGCGAGCGCAGCGAGCATTCCGGAGTGCTGCCGCGGAACGATTTCTGGAATGCTTGTCTTCGCCGGAAATGACGCCGAGGAGATGGCGGTCCAACCGGATCACCTCGGGAAACTTATCCTTCCGGCCGTCGTTTAATTGCGGCTGAGGAGACGCCATGCCGATCAAGGACCAGATCAAAAATCTCGCCAAGAAGTTCGTTGAGGATCACCCCGACGCGGCAACGCTGCGGGCGCTCGTGCGGGCTCGGAAGCCGACAGCCATCCGTTTCCAGGACGATGGCATCGTGCCGAATAACCCGCATTTTCCCGTCTTGCTCTATCGCGGCGCGGTGAACCTGAAGACCCGGCGTTTTGCTCCAGAGGTCATCATCGACACGATGTTCGATCGTCACGGCTGGGGCCGCTCTTGGCGCGATACGGTTTATGACTTTGTCCACTATCATTCGCAGATCCACGAAGTGATGGGCGTGGCACGCGGCACGGCCAGGATCGAGTGCGGCGGGATCAAGGGGGCGAATCCTGAGCGTGAAGGCCGGAGATGTTCTGGTCCTTCCCGCGGGCACGGGACACCGGCTGATCGAGTCCGGCCGGGACTTCCTGGTCGTCGGAGCGTATCCGCAGGAGGGGACGTATGACGAGTGCACCGACACGCGAGAGCGTCCTGACGCCAGCAAACGCATCGCCAAGGTCCGCAAGCCGAAGACCGATCCCGTGCTGGGTGCCGGCGGCCCGTTGCTCAAATCATGGCGGATAAAGCCATCGCGATCGTGAGGCGGGGGGATCGCTTTCGCTGTGCCGGTTTCGAATGTCGTTCGTTGGAACGCCGCCCGTCTTGGTCAGGTCAGATAATCCGGCGTGAAATCCGCGAGCGCGCGAAGCTCGTCAAGTTGCAACAGCTCGATCTCGCTTCCCTCCCAGGCAATCAATCGGCGCCCTCTCAGCTCCTGGATGGTGCGATTGACGTGGACGATCGACAATCCGCAGGCATCGGCGACGTGCCGCTGCGTCATCGGCATCTGGAAGCGGCCGTTCTTGACGAGGCCCACGACCGCCAGCCTTGCGGCGAGCTCGCAGATCAGATGCGCCACCTTCGGCAGTGCCGCCTGTGCGCCGAGGCGCGCGATCCATTGTCGCGAGATCGCCGCATCGATCAGCGTCTCGCGCCAGAACGCGCGGGTCAGGTGAATGGAGCCGTCGAGCAGCTGCTTGAGTGGGCTGTGTGCGACGTAGCCGACGATGGAAGGGCCAAGCCCGACGAGGTCCGCATCCATCGGCGAGACCAGCAGCGTGTGCAGGCACGGCATGTTGCCGGGAACGTGGAAGGCGAGGATCTGGCTGCGATCGCCGACGATGCGAGCCTGATAGAGGAAGCCGCTGACGACGAAAACGCAGCGAGAGGCATCTTCACCCTGGCGCAGCAGGATTTCGCCGTCGGAGACCTGGCGCAGCGTGGACGGCAGAGCCGCGATCTGGCGGCGTTCGTCGTCGGAGAGGCCTTCAATCGCCTGGAGATGTGCGATGAACTTGGGGTGCGGCATGGAGAGGAGGAGGTGTTTCAGTCGTCACCCGGCATCGCCGGCTCGAGCAGGCATCGTGAGAGTTTCGCGATGGTCCAATCGGACACGGGAACCGCCTGGAACTCGCGGATGGCGCGCGCAAGCTCCTGATCCGACATCGGCCGCGCCGGCTCGTTCAGCGCGCCTCGCTGGAAGGCAGCGCTGATACTGTCCAGGTGCTCGCCCGACTCCGATGCGAACAGGTGGCGAATGCGCTTCAGGATCGTCGTAGAGCTCATGCGAATGGCGGGCGCAGTCAGCGATCGAGGGACGGTGGGCTGCAACCAAGTAATGTCGCAGACCGGTAGCAACCTGTGCTTCCGACCCGCGTTCTAGTCCGCTGGATACGGGCCAGATGTATCATTTGATCGAACCGGCAGGATTTTTGGCGGGACACATGGAAAAAGCGCATGACGTGCTGATCCGGAACTTGGGCGAGCACACCGCGCTCGCCCAGGAGGATGTCGCCGAAATTCGCGGGCTGACCTTTGTGCAGCGCGAGTTCGCGCCGAACGAGGATTTCATCCGTCAGGGCGACGAACCCGAGCATTCGGCGCTGGTCGTCTCCGGCATGATCGCGCGCTACCATTTGCTCGACAGCGGCCGGCGGCAATACCTCGCGTTCCATCTGTCCGGCGACCTGCCGGACTCCCAGGGCTTGTTCATCGACCAGATGGACCATGGCCTCTGCGCCCTCGGGCCTGCCTCGGTGGCCTTCATCCCGCATCGCGAATTGTTCATTGCCTTCCGGCGACGGCCGACCTTCGCACTGTCGGTTTGGCGCGAGACCCTGCTCGATGCCGCGATCTTTCGCGAGGCCATCACCAACAACAGCGCCCGGCCGATGCACGCGCGCATGGCACACCTGTTCTGCGAGCTGTTCTACCGCGCCCGCGCAGCGCAGCTCGTCCGCGGCAATCGCTGCCGCCTGCCGCTCAGCCTGGCGCAGCTCGGCGAGACCTTGGGTATGGCGATCGCGACGGTGAACCGGACGCTCGCCGACCTCAGGCGGAGCGGGACCATGGACATGCACGACGGCGAGCTCATCGTCATGAAATGGCGCGAATTGCAGCGGCTCGGAGGCTTCAGTCCGACCTATCTGCACTTGAAGCGCCAATCGCCGCCGCATGCGTGAGACCTAAAGCTAACCGTCCGCGGCCGTGCGTCCCATCACCTCGTCAAAGTGCTTCTTCACCCAGTCGTTGCAGGAGCAGGCTCTGGCTTCGAGCGCCGGCGCATCTAGGATCAGGATGGCGCCGCGGCGTGTCGCGAGGATCCGCCTGGCCTTGAACATCTGGATGACGCGGCTGGCATAGCTGCGGGACACGCCGAGCATGCCGGCCAGCTGCTCATGGGTGAGGGGGATCTCGGGGCCGCCGACGTGCTCCTGCGCGGAGATGATCCACTTGGCGGCGCGCTGCTCGATCGAATGCGCGGCATTGCAGGCCGCGGTCTGGAGCAGCTGCGCGAACTGGCAGTCGGCGTAGCGAGAGAAGATTTGCTGAAGCGTGGCCGACCTCTGTTGGGCCTGCTCGAGCACGCGCGGCGGCAGCCGCAGCAGGGTGCCGCCCAGCTTCACGACGATGCGCGAATAGGCCAGCGAGGCGCTGCGGCCGGCGGCAATGCCCACCGCGCCCTCGCGCCCGACCAGCAGGCTTTCGACCTCGCGATCGTCCTCGACCGGCACGGCGAACGACACGAGCGTGGAACGGCAGGGAAAATGGACCGCCGTCACCTCGTCGCCGGCATGATAAAGGATGTGGCTCGCCTCGAGTTCGACCGGCTGGAGGTGCGGCGCGAGCAGTTCGAAATCCGGGCGGCTGAGCTGCTGGAGAAGATCGTTCTGGGGCCGACCGGTCACATGTCTTGCTCTGGCCGGGAATCGGCACCGGCCAGAACCCTACGTTTCCGTGACGGAGCCGACGGTTCCAAAGTGCACACAAGGCGTTTCTCAGCCGTTGAAAAATGGCCTCCGGCTTGCGGAATTCCAGAAAGTTTTGGCGAGGCATGGGACGAGGCAATGGCGCAGCCGAACCCAGCGGCCTTCAACATTGCGAGCTCTGTGCAGGAGTGCACACAGCAGGGGCGCGGCTCCAGCGTAGCGCGCTCGTCGCGGAGCGCCGCAGCCCGTGCGCTCTGCCCGACGGACAGCCGGCCTATACCTCAACGCCGCCGGGCCGGCGGGCCCGAGGGCGGCCGGGATGTTCATCACCCGAAGTTCGTCACCCGAAGCGTGCTTCGCAATCGTGCGCGGGCCGGCCTTTTTCCGCGTGGGCGCGATAGGCATCGATCGCCCTGTTGGCGAGCATCAGTTGCCGGCGCTCGCCGGTCCTGAGCTGGGCCTCAATGGCGTCGAGCAGGACGTTCGCCGTCTCGTCCGGGGAGCCGAGCTCTCCGCTCTGCTCCAGGAAACTCCAGGCGATGAAGAATGCGTTCTCGACGGTGCAGCGAATGGACATGGCTGCCAACGCGGCGCGGCCGTTGCCGTTCCGCGGGACAGACGAATGCTTTGAATTGGCGCGCGTGCCCGCTACTTCAGCGAGCTGCCGATCGAGGTGAACTTCTTGTTCAGCGTCGCGCCGAGATTGTTGACGACGGCGATGATCGCAAGCGCAATGCCGGCGGCGATCAGGCCGTACTCGATCGCTGTGGCGCCGGACTCGTCGGCGAGGAAGCGGCGGATCGTCTGCATGGTTGCCAGAAATCCAAAAAGAGAGCTGGCGAGGACCGTATTCTGCAGAGAGCGGGTTCCCCAATTTGGAACACGGGTCTGCGTCAGTTTCTAGTTCTTGAGCACGATGCGGCCGACGACCTTGCCGGCGCGAAGCTCGTCGATCCATGTTTGGACGTCGGCCATCGGCTCCTCGCGCATCGGCGTCGGCTTGATCTTGCCGGCGCGGGCGAGCGCCATCAGCTCGTGAGCCTCGGTGAGTGTGCCGACCATGAAGCCCTCGATGGTCATGCGCTTGTAGACCCATTGCACCATCGGCAACGTGAACTGCCCCCCCATCAGGCCGGAGACCACGATCTTGCCGCCGCGCGCGGCGACGGCGACCGCGAAAGCCATGGACTTCTCGTTGCCCGCGAAGTCGACGATCTCGTCGAAGCCGCCATCGGTTTCCTTGAGGATGCGCTTGACCACGTCGGGCTCGGCCGGATCGTAGGCCACCGCCGCGCCGTTCTTCAGCGCGGTTTCGCGCGCGGCACCGCTGAGGTCGGCGACCGTGATCGGCTGCTTGAACATGGCCGCCGCGAAGGAAAGGCCCATCATGCCGACACCGCCGAGGCCGATCAGCAGGAGGTTGCGCTGGCGCGGCCGGTCGACCAGGCGCTTGAGCGCGCCGTAGGCGGTGACGCCGGAGCACATCAGCGTCGCGGCCTGGTTGACGGGCAGGGGATCGTAGTCGAGCAGATATTTCGCGTCGGGCACCAGCACGTGGGTGGCGAAGCCGCCGTCGATGGAGACGCCGAGAAAGCGCTGTCTGGCGCAGAGATTCTCGTCGCGATTGGCGCAGTCGCGACACTGGCCGCAACCGATCCACGGAAACACCGCCTTCTTGCTGCCGACGAGACCGGCGAATACCTCGGGGCCGACTTCGTCGACCACGCCCGCGATCTCGTGGCCGAGCGTGAAGGGCAGCGTCATGCCGCGCGTGGTGTCGAGCTTCTTGCCGCCGCCGAGATCGGCGTAGCCGTCCTGGATGTGCAGATCGGAGTGGCAGAGGCCGCAACGCTCGATCCGCACCAGCACCTCTCGACCTTGCGGCTTCGGCGTCTCGACGATGGTCTCGCACAGCGGCGCATCGAACTTGACGAGGGACTGCCGACGCATCAACGCCATATTTCTTCCTCCGAAATTATCTCTCTGTTTCGCTGCGTATATTGGCCAATTCACGGGCCATGGCAACAAAGCCGGAAATCGGAACGGTCTCCGCGCGCCGCGTCGCATCGACGCCGGCAGCTGCGGCGAGCCGCGCGGGATCGGCGCCGAGCGCCTTCAGGCTTTGCCGCAGCATCTTGCGGCGCTGGCCGAAGGCGGCGGCCGCGACCTGTTCGAGCAGCTTGCGATCGCAGGCGAGAGGCGTTTCGCGCGGGATCAGTCGCACAACGGAAGACGTAACCTTCGGCGGCGGCACGAAGGCGGACGGCGCGATGTCGAACAGGATCTTGGTCTCGCAGCGCCAATTGGCGAGCACGCCGAGTCGGCCGAAGGCCTCTTCGTCCTCGCGCGCCGCGATGCGCTCGCCGACCTCGCGCTGGAACATCAGGACCATCATTTCGTACCAGGGCGGCCAGGGTTCGGTGGTGAGCCAGCCGACGAGGAGGTGGGTCGCGATGTTGTAGGGCAGGTTGGCGACGATTTTTGCTCTTTCGCCTGATAGCAGCGGGCGCGGGTCGAAGGTCATGGCGTCGCCATGGACGATCTCGAGACGGCCGGGATAGCGCGCAGCAATATCCTGCAAGGCAGGGATCGCGCGCTCGTCATGCTCGATGGCGATGACGCGTCTGGCGCCGAGCGCGAGCAGGGCGCGCGTCAGCCCGCCCGGGCCGGGGCCGATCTCGATGATGGTGGAATCCTCGAGTGGAGCCGCCGCACGCGCGATGCGCGCGGTGAGATTGAGGTCGAGGAGGAAGTTCTGGCCGAGCGATTTGCGCGCCGACAAGGCGTGCTGGCGAATGACCTCGCGAAGCGGCGGGAGGTCATCGATCGTGCTCATCGGGTTTTCGCAGCCGCCATCCGGCTCGCAAGCCTCAACGCAGCGATCAGGCTTGCCGGATTGGCCTTGCCGGTGCCGGCGATGTCGAAGGCGGTGCCGTGGTCGGGCGAGGTGCGGATGAAGGGCAGTCCGAGCGTGACGTTGACCGCGTCATCGAAGGCCACAGTCTTGATCGGGATCAGCGCCTGGTCGTGGTACATGCAGACGGCGCAGTCATAGCTGTTTCGCGCGGCTTCGTGGAACATGGTGTCGGCGGGGAGCGGTCCCTTCGCCTCGATACCGTCGCCCCGCAACGTCTTGATCGCCGGCGCGATCACGGTCTGCTCCTCGTGGCCGAGCGAGCCGCCCTCGCCCGCGTGCGGATTGAGGCCGGAAATCGCGATGCGCGGATTCGCGATGCCGAAGCGGGATTTGAGTTCGGTCGCGACGATGCGCACGGTCGAGACGATCAGCTCGCTGGTGAGCTGGGCCAGTGCATCGCGCAAGGAGACGTGGATGGTCACGGGCACTACGGCGAGCCGCGGCGACCACAGCATCATCACCGGCTGCGGCGTGGGGCCGTCTTCCGCGGCGAGCTCTGCGAGGAATTCGGTATGGCCGGGATGGCGGAAGCCGGCACGATAGAGCACGCTCTTGGCAATCGGATTGGTGACAACGGCGCCGGCGCGGCCCTCGCGGACATCCGTGACCGCCTGGCGGATCGAGGCGAGCGCGGCCGGCGCGCTCGATGCGTCGGGCTTGCCGGGCGCGGCGCTCGCGGGCTCGCCGGACGCAACCACGGGCAGGGCCTCGGGGAAGGCGGCCTCGGCCTCGCCGGTGGTCACCGAAGCGATCCTGACGGCAGCGCCGAGCGCCTTGGCGCGGCGGGCGATCAGCGCCTCGTCGCCGAGCAGATAGAAGGCGGGCAGGTCCAGTTCGCGGCGCTTGAGCCAGGCTGCGATGGTGATGTCGGGGCCGATGCCGGCAGGCTCTCCCAGCGTCAGGGCGAGGGGCTTGGCAGGCTGCTTGGCCATCAGCGGTTGCGATACTCGATCATCGCCGCCTTGCGGAGCTCCTCGAGATAGGTCTTCTGGGTCTTCTCGTACTTCTCCTGATACATCTTCTCGCGGACCTCGCGCTTCTTCGGCGTGTCGATCATGGTCGGCTTGCGCGAGCACAGCACCACCATCTCGATGCCTGCCTTGGTCGTCTCGGGCGCGGTCAGGTGGCCGATCGGCGTGTCGTCGAGCACCTTACGCAGCGCCTCGGGTAATTCAGCGGTGGTCTTGGTGACGACGTCGCGGATGGTGGCGTTCGGCGTGGAGCGGAACAGCGAATTGGCTTCTTCGCAGCTTCCGACGCGCGAGCGATACTGCTCGGCTTCCTTATGCCGTGTCTCCAGGAACGCCGGCGACGAGCCCCGTGGCACGATCAGCACGATCGGCTGCATCTTGTATTCGGTGCCCTCGATCTGCAGCTTGTCGCCGGTCTGGGCCTGCACGGCCTGCGCGACGTCCTTCTCGCCGACCAGCAGCTTCTCCTTGAAGCGGCCGCGCACGAGGCTGGTCCAGACCATCTCGGCCTTCATGCGGCTCTTCAGGGTTTCGGGGCGGACGCCCTTGACCTCGAGCGACTTGGTGAGCTGGTCCGGCGAGATGCGCATGCGCTGCGCCATGCCCTCGTAGGACTGGTTGATGTCGGAGACGCCGGGGTCGACACCATATTTCTTGCCTTCCTTCATCTTCACCCGGTCGTCGATCAGCTCGTTGATGACGTCCTGGCGGGCCGGTGTCTTCTGCGTCGTCAGCTGGTCGAGCTTGGAGCGCTGCTCGATGTCGAAGTCGGTGATGGGATCGCCGTTGACCATCAAGACGATGTTCTGCGCACGCAACGGCGCGCCGGCCAGCAGCAGGGCGGCGAGGATGAGGAAGAGGCGGAAGACAGGCAATGGGATCGTCATATTTGTCGCTCGCATGTCAGCCGAGGTGAACCTGCGATCGGGAACACGCGGCCGGCACCTTCAAACCGTTCACTGGAGTCCGCCGCCGGAACTGCTGGTGGTCGCTGTGTTCGCCAGCGTGCGCAGGCCGATCTGGAACATGATCGCGTGGTTCAGCACGGGCGGGGTCGAGCCTGCGGAATAGCTATACGCAGTTACATAGTTCAAGCCGAGCACAAAACAATCGTCGACGTAGCCGGCACCGAGCACATACTGGTTGATCTTGTTGGCCTCAAGGTCCCAGCGCGCCGAGCCCGTGACCACCCAATTGGCCGCGAGCTTGATCGAGCCTGACGTCAGGATGCCCTCGCGGCGGGTTAGATAGCCGAGTTCCGGCTGCGCCGCGTAATTGCCGTACAGCATGCTGACTGACCAGCGGTTGAAGTTGGCGCGGCCTTCCGCCTCGAAGCGCTGCACGTTCCAGGTCTGCTCGTCCATGCGCGAGCGAACGCTGAACGTATAGGTGCTGTTGGGCGAATAGGCGGCGCTCGCCACATAGTCGGAGCGCGGCCTTTGCAGGCCGGAATCCACGCCGGTATTGATGGAGTCCTGGACCGCGAAGGAGTTCATGCCGAACAGCTGGTAGGACTGGCCGAACAGCGTCTTGATGGCTCCGCCCCTGTCGAACTGCGTGGTGGACTGCACGCCGACATTGGCGCGGCCGCCGCCCTCGACACGGTCGTAGCCGGAGAACTTGTCGACGCTGAACAGGTTCGAGGCGTCGAACACCATGCTCTGCGCGTCCTCGTTGGGGAGCTTGCCGGCATAGGTCTCGTTCGGCCGGATGATGATCTGCGCGATCGGCTCGATGGTGGTCGAACCCCAGGGCTGAACGTTGATGAAGGGGTAGCGGTATTCGAGGCCCACGGTCGGCATCAGGCGGAGCGCCTGGGTGTCGCCGACGGGCAAATAATTCGACACGCCCGGCTGGTTGGAGACCGAGGAGTTGATCGCGTCGGCGCGGAGAATGGCGAACGGCGTCCAGATTTCACCGAACGGATCGGTGAAGGACTTGCGCCACTGCGCTTCCGCCGTTAGGCGGGTGTAGGTACCCGGGAAGCCGCGCAGCAGGCACTGCGACGGCGTACGCGCGAGCGGATCGGCCGACACCGTCGTGCACAGGCTGTTGGTGTTGGCGAGCGTCGTGATCGGATCGAACACCGCGGTGTCACGCGACAGGTTCACGAAATTGGTCTTGTAGCTGAACTCGCCGCCGAAGACTGGATAGTTCAGCACGTTCGAGTAGTCGATCACGGGGTAGACGACCGGCACCTGGTTCTGGTTGCCCGAGTAACTCAGCCAGTACATCGTGCGCGCGTCGAAGAAGCTGCGATTGCCGACACCGGTCAGGTAAAGCTGCGAGAGTGCATCCGTCGGCAGATACAGGAACGAGCCCAGCGGATCGCGATATTGCGACAACCGATAGTCCGAGAAGAAATAATAGTCGGACATCAGGACACCGTCCCAACCCCAGACCCATTTGTCGTTCAGCGCGAACTGACCCTTGGTGTCGACGGCGCCGCGGAACTGCTTGTCGCCGGGCTGGCCCGCGAGCGCGCTCCGATCGAGCTGGTCGATGCCGTAGACGCGGATCTGATAGGCGCCGTCCATCAGGCGCTGGCGGAATTCGGCCTGGAACAGCACGCCCTGCCTGGACGTGATGCGCGGGTTGAAGGTGGCGTCCATGTCGGGCGCGATCGCCCAGTAGAACGGAACCTCGACGCCGTAGCCGAACGGCGTATTCGACGTGAAGCCCGGCATCAGGAAGCCGGTCTTGCGCTTCACGGTCGGGTCGGGCGTCGAGAAATAGGGCATATAGGCGATCGGCACGCCGAAGAATTCGAGCTGCGCCGTCTCGAAATACAGCATCTTCTCCTGCTGGTCGTGGATGATGCGCGCACCCTTGACCTGCCAGAGCGGCGGCTTCTTCGGATCGTCCTTGCACGGCGCGCAGGCCGTGTAGACGCCGTTCTCGAACACCGTGTAGTTGCCGCTGGAGCGATCGGAGCGGCTCGCCGCCATGCGGGTCTGGTCGGCCGTATCAACGCGCAGCGAATCGACGAAGCCGTCACGGTAGTCGTCGGACAGGTCCAGGATCTCGGCATAGGTGATCTTGCCGTCGGCATCCGTCATACGGATGTTGCCTTCGGCATGGAGCCGCTTGGTCTTCTGGTCGTAGATGACCTTGTCGGCCTCGACGCTGGTGCCGTTGTAGAACAGCTGGACGTTACCGACCGCGGAGACGCGCGAATTGTTGTAGTCGTAATCGACCTCGGTCGCCTGAACCAGCATCTGGTTGTCGTTGACGGCCTTCGGCGGCTTCGCACGCGGCGGCAGCGGATTGTAGGTGAAGCTCTGGGCGGAGGCCGGCGTCACGGCGGCAACGTCCATCACGCCACCGAGCGATGCCACGGCGGCGACAGCAAGCAGGAATCTGCGAATGGACAAGCCACACCCGTTCGCGCGCACCAATGTGCGCCGCGTCAA
>NZ_JADPJF010000158.1:133680-160330 GCF_023073295.1 Bradyrhizobium sp. 23
AGACACGGGCCCTCGGTGGACGGCCGTCACTATCCGTCCTCCTGATACAGCAAGGCCAAAAAGCCGGTGAGGCCGCCCACCACCACGGGCAACCACGCCGCAGCGATCGGATGCATCAACTCAGCCTTGCTCAAATCTTCAGTCACTTTCGACAGAACGTAGAGCAGAAAGCCTGCGCCCACGCCACTCAAAACCATCTTCTGCACGCCGCCCATCCGGAAGAAGCGCAACGACACGGAGGCCGCGAGCATCACCATGGCTGCAAGCAAAAACGGCTGTGCCAGAAGCTTCTGATACTGGAGTCGGTATCCGGCTGTCGCGAAGCCCGAGCTTTCGGATGAGCGGATGTAGCTCGGTAGTTGCCAAAAGGACACAGTCTCGGGTGTGGAAAAGCTGTTGCGGACCTGGGCCTCGGTCAGCGTGGTCGGAATCTCCAGGCTGGCCTGATCGACCGGCGGCGAATCCAGCGAGAAGCGGCGGACGCCCTTGAACAGCCAACGGCCGGCCTCGAGCGTCGCCTCGCGCGCCTCGACCCGTTCCTTAAAGTGCTGCTCTGTGTCAAACCGGAACAGCGTGAGTCCGGTGAGCCGGATACCCTGCTGCTCGCTGCGCGCCGCATTGATGATCGTCTCGCCGTCGCTGGTCTTCTGGTTGAGCCAGAAGCCGGAGGCGTCCTGAATGCCGCCGCCGGGCGCCGAGCCGAACAGCTCGGCTTCCATACGCTTGGACAGCTCGCGCAGATTGGCCGACATCGGATTGTAGGCGACGGTGGCGATCACGCCGATCAGGAGCGCGCTGCCGAGCGCCGGCGAGATGAATTGCCATGCGGAGACGCCGGCGGCGCGCGCGACGACGAGCTCGAGCCGGCGGGAGAGGGCGAGATAGCAGGTCATGGCGCCGATCAGCATGCAGAACGGCGTCAGCTTCTCCAAAAGCTGCGGCACGCGGAACAGCGAGGTCTCGGCCACCATGACTGCGGAGGCGGATGCGAGCCCTGAGGTCTTTCGCACCATCTCGATGTAATCGACCAGCACCAGCAGCAGGAAAATGCCGGCGAACACGCCGAGCGCCGCGACCACGAAACGGCCGGCGAAATAGCGCCCGAGTGTGTTGGTGAGCATGCTCATGCGGTGGCCGGCCGTCCGAACAGCCGCGCGATGCGCGCGTTCGACCTGTTGATGGCCTCCATGAGGCGCGGCGGCGGTTCGACCACAAGGCCGCCAATGATGATCGCCAGCCCGACGCCGATGGCACCAATGACCATGGCATATTGGACCAGCACCGCGCCCGGCGATTTCACCGCCATCACCGAGCAGGCGAAGCCGGCCATGCGCAGGCCGAACACGGCGAGGATCGAGGAGCCGATCGAGAAATTGCGGCTCTGGCGCGTGGTGCGAGGCGCACCCAGAAACGCGAAGGTCAGCACGGCAAAGGCGAAGGGATAGATCGGCGCCAGCAGGCTGTCATGCAGGGCCGAGCGGAACTGGCCGGGAATCTGCTTGTAGACGGGATCGTCCTCGGACGGCGAGAGCAACTCCCAGAGATAACGCTCGCGGATGCCGAGGGTGACGTCGCGGCCCTGGCCCGAGAACTTGGACATGTCGAAGCCGTAGCGGCCGAACGCCACCAGCGCGGGATCGCGCTTGCCGGCCTCGAAGCGCTGGAGATTGCCAGTCTCCAGCACCAGGAACGATCCGGTCTCGTTCTTCACGACTTCGCCGTGCTCGGCGACGATCGAGACCCGCTCGTTCGGATCGCGGCGGTCGTCGATGAAGATGCCGGCGAGGATGCCGCCGGGCTGGCGTTCGCGAATCCGGATCGTCAGGTTCTTGTCGAGCTGGGCGAAGCGGCCGGGCTGCAGGATGTTGGTGAGCACGTCGGCGGTGATCTCGGCGTCCCACTGCTTGATCCGCCGCATGCCGTCGGGAGCGAGATAGGCCGCGATGAAGGCGACCAGCAGCGCCACCACGCAGGTGGCGTAGAAGAACGGATAGAACAGCCGGAATGGCGAGAAGCCGGCGGCATTCATCACGATGATCTCGGAATCGGTCGCGAGCTTGTTCAGCGTATGCGAGATCGCGATCATCAGCGCGATCGGCGAGATGATCAGGACCAGCGCGGGCACGACGAGGCTGGTGATCCCGAGGAAAGTCAGGATGGTCTGACCCTGGCTCGTCATCAGGTCGATGCCGCGCAACGCTTGCGTAATCCAGATCACGCCCGTGAGGCTGACCAGGACCAGCGCAAACGACGCGAGCGTCGTGCGGAAGATATACCTATCGATTGACCCCATGCGCTACCGCACGAATCCCACCAAGTCCCCAATGCCGGCCGGAATTCCGGCTGTCCAACCAATCCCCGCAAGGGGATCCCCAAGGTCGGCCAACCATCTCATCCGCCGGCTTACTCTCTCAGTACCATCCCTTTGATCCGTCAACAAAATGGCTGCCCCGTGGCACCCTCAATATATAGTTAATATTTCCCTCGTTGTGGCCCCTCGGCCACGGGGGGTGCTTGGCATCTGCCGGGCCGGTGGCCCATAGTGCGGCACGCTCAGTGAATCGCCGTTCAGCTCCGGCCCGTGGCCGGGACCGCCGATCGGTAAAAAGCGCAATGTTTTTGAGGAGTTACTCATGTCCGATGCCATTAAGGTCGGCTTCGTTCCATTGTCTGCCGCCGCCCGTGGCATCATGGTCGTGTTCTGCGACGACAGCCTGAAGCTCGGCCCGGCGACCGCCAAGGCGCTCGGCGGGGCCACCGAACTCGTGAAGCGGGCGGCCACCGCCGCCGCCTTCAAGGGCAAAAGCGGCGCTGCGCTCGACATCCTTGCGCCCGAAGGCGTGAAGGCCACCCGCCTGATCGTGATCGGTGCCGGCAAGGCGGCCGGCCTGAAGGCGAACGACTTCCTCAAATTCGGCGGCGTGGCGGCGAGCAAGCTTCCGGCCGGGGCGGCGGCCATGACCATCATGGCGGAACTTCCAGGCGGCGCCATGACCAGCGAGCAGGCGGTCGCGATCGCCTCGGGCCTGCGGCTGCGCACCTACAAGTTCGACCGCTACAAGACCAGGAAGAAGGATGGCGAGGAGGGCGGCACGCGCGCCGACGTCTCGTTTGCGGTCGGCGACGTGGTCGCCGCGAAGAAGGCGTTTACATCGGCGGCTGCGATCGTGGACGGCGTGATCATTGCGCGCGACCTCGTCAACGAGCCGCCGAACGTGCTTTTTCCCGAGGAGTTCGCGCACCGCGCAGGCCTGCTCCGCAAGCTCGGCGTCAAGATCGAGGTGCTCGACGTCAAGGCCATGGACAAGCTCGGCATGGGCGCTCTGCTCGGCGTCGGCCAGGGCTCGGCGCGGCCGAGCCGCACCGTGATCATGCGTTGGGACGGGGGCAAGAAGGGTGAGGCGCCGGTTGCCTTCGTCGGCAAGGGCGTCTGCTTCGACACCGGCGGCATTTCGATCAAGCCGGCCGGCAGCATGGAGGACATGAAGGGCGACATGGGAGGCGCTGCCTGCGTCGTCGGCCTGATGCATGCGCTCGCGGCCCGCAAGGCCAAGGTCAACGTCGTCGGCGCCATCGGCCTGGTCGAGAACATGCCGGACGGCAACGCGCAGCGCCCAGGCGACATCGTCACCTCGATGTCGGGCCAGACCATCGAGATCATCAACACCGACGCGGAAGGCCGCCTGGTGCTTGCCGATGTGCTCTGGTACGTCGCCAAGAAAACCAAGCCGAAATTCATGGTGGATCTGGCGACGTTGACCGGCGCCATCGTGGTCGCGCTCGGCACCGAGCATGCCGGCATGTTCTCCAACAATGACGAGCTTGCCGAGCGGCTGCTGGCGGCCGGCATCGAGAGCGGCGAGAAGGTCTGGCGCCTGCCGCTTGGCCCTGAATACGACAAGCTGATCGATTCCCAGTTCGCCGACATGAAGAACACCGGCGGCCGCCATGGCGGCTCGATCACCGCGGCGCAGTTCCTCCAGCGCTTCGTGGATGGCACGCCCTGGGCGCATCTCGACATCGCTGGGACCGCCATGGGCGCGCCGAAGACCGACATCAACCAGAGCTGGGGAAGCGGCTATGGCGTTCGCTTGCTCGACCGTCTGGTCGCAGATCACTACGAGCGCAAATGACCCGAGATGACTGAAGTCCTCTTCTACCATCTGCAAAACATGACGGTGGAGAACGTGTTGCCGCCGCTTCTCGAGAAATCGCTCGAGCGCGGCTGGCGCGTCGTTGTGCAGTCGAATTCGCCGGAGCGCGCCGATGCGCTCGACGCCCATTTGTGGACCTATCGCGACGATTCCTTCCTGCCGCACGCGACATGGCGGGTGAGCGACGCTGCCGATCAGCCGATCGTGCTGGCGGTCGAGGAGGACAATCCGAACGGTGCCAATGTCCGCTTCCTCGTCGACAACGCCGCGCTGCCGCAGGACGCGCAGGCCTATGAGCGCATGGTGCTGCTGTTCGACGGCGACGATCCGGACGCGCTTGCGTTCGCCCGCAGCGCCTGGACGGATTGCAAGGCGCGGGGATTTGATGTCACTTATTGGCAGGCTGACGAGCGGGGCCGGTGGCAGAAGCGGAATTAGCGGTCGCTCGCAATTAATGATAATTTGCACTTTTCGGGTGATGATGGCTTTTGTCACCTTCGTGCCGCAAAGTGATGTTGCTACAATTGCTTAGGGCCGATCCTTCACTCGGGGATTTTAGTTTATCGTGCGACATCAAAAGCTTCCCAGCTCGCTCATAATTGCGTTGGCGGCCGTAGCCCCGCTGGTTGCGGGCTGTTCGGGCGGGACCGATCTGTTGTCCAGGGATGCCCAGTGGTTCAACACGCCCAGCCGCCTGTTCATCAAAAGCATCTCGATTGAGTCGCCGCCGCTGACCCCCGACAAGCCGGTTGGGGCCGAGGATCTGGTCAGCGCCGACGGGGCTTGTGCCGGCATGGCGCCGCCGCCCGGGCCGGCTGATGCGAATGCGTCGACGACCGCGCCGGCTCCCATGGGCGGCACCGTCGCGCTCGGCCACACCGAATGCGATGTGGTGCGCGGCATCGGCGCGCCCTCGAGCGTCAACCTCTCCGGTGATGCCGCCGGCAGGCGCGTTGCGGTCGTGACCTGGACGACCGGTCCGCGCGCTGGCATCTATACCTTCACGGCCGGTCGCCTGTCCTCGATCGAGGGCACGCCGGAGGCGCCGGTCATGCCGAAGGCGACCAAGCCGAAGCCGAAGAAGAAGTCGGCGTAACACGGGTCGACCTTTTGGCCTGAAGCTGGTTGCGGCTGTCGATGCGATCAGCCGCGCACTCCTATCCCCATCATCAAGCGGCTTTGCATTCCTTGATCGCGGTGGTCGAGGCGTGAACCGTGATCTCTCCCGTTCGCGCTCGCCGGCGATCTTGTTCGCGAGTTTCGACATCGCGGATGCCGACCTTCGCCCAAAGTGCCTTCATTGCCTCGAGCTGCGTTCTTCCGCGCGCGTTGAAAATCACGGGGGCGTTACGCGTGATCCGTGATCAGGCGGTTCGTGATGAGCAAGCCTTCGCATCCGCTGTCGGAAACTGCCCCGAAGCAAAACTGGAGGAAATCTCCAGAATAATCACGCGCGTCTCAAGCAACGGTTCAAGAATGTCATGTGCGCGAATGCTACGCGTCGAAGGGAGGGGCTAGGTCGGAAGGATCATTTGGATGTCCATTACCTCTGTGTTTTCCCCGGTTACGGGGCAACTCATCATTTTCGGCGACAGCGCGAATAACGGCCTCGTGATAAGTCGCGACAAGTCCGGCCGCATCCTGGTTGATAACGGGCACGTGAAAACGGTTGGTGGCGAACCCACGGTCGACAACACCACCGCGATCGACATCTTCGGTCAAGGCGGTGACGACACGATCACCGTCGACGAATGCCACGGACCGATGCCGGCGGTGCACATCTTCGGCGGCGACGGCAATGACAGGATCACGGGCGGCTCGGGAGCCGACCTCCTGTTTGGTCAGGCCGGCAACGATTTGATCAAGGGCGGCGGCGGCAACGATCTGCTGTTCGGCGGAGCGGGTAACGACGTCCTGGACGGCGGCAGCGGCGACAACCAGCTGTTCGGCGAGGCCGGCGACGACGTCATGATCTGGAATCCCGGCGGCGGCACCAACCTGTTCGAAGGTGGTGAGGGCAACGATACGGCTCAGGTCAACGGAAACAACGCCGCCGAGACGTTCACAATCACGGCGAACGGCACCCGCGTGCGGCTCGACGGGACGGGCGCGGCGCCGTTTTCGCTCGACATCGGCACGACTGAAAATCTCGTCTTGCACAGCGGCGGCGGCGACGATGTCATCACCGCGGGCAATGGGCTCGGCAGCCTGATCTCGCTGACGCTCGATGGCGGCGCCGGCAACGACCGGATCATCGGCGGCGACGGCAACGACCTCATCATCGGCGGCAGCGGCGACGACATCGTCAATGGCGGACGCGGCAACGACGTCGCCCAGCTCGGGAGTGGCGACGACACTTTCATCTGGAATCCCGGTGACGGCAGCGACACGGTCGAGGGCGGCTCGGGCAGCGACAAGCTGCTTTTCAATGGCGCTAACATCAACGAGACCATCAACATCTCGGCCCATGGCGGCCGGGTGCGCTTCACCCGCGATGTCGCCAACATCACGATGGATCTCAACAGCGTCGAGCAGATCGAATTCGATGCGCGTGGCGGCGCCGACAACATCACCGTCGGCGACCTCACCCGGACCGGCGTCAAGCAGGTGCTGGTTGATCTCGGAGCCGTTCCGGGAGGGACGCAAGGCGACGGCGCTGCTGATACGGTGACCGTCAACGGCAGCAACGGCAATCAGCACATCGAGGTCACAGCCGCGGGCACAACGGTCACGGTCACGGGGCTGCCGGAGGTCGTGACGATCGCAAATGCAGAGGCCGGCAACGACCGGCTGGTCGTGCAGGCGCTCGGCGGCAACGACGTGATCGATGCATCCACGCTCGGCGCGGCGATCGGGCTGACCATCGACGGCGGTGCGGGCAACGACACCATCACCGGCAGCCAGGGAGCCGACACCCTGATCGGCGGCGACGGCAACGACAAGGTCATCGGCGGCCGCGGCAATGACGTCGCGCTTCTCGGCGCAGGCGACGACATCTTCACGTGGAATCCCGGTGACGGCAGCGACACTGTCGAAGGCGGCACGGGAACCGATACGCTGGTGTTCAACGGCGCCAATGTGGCCGAGACCATGTCGATCTCGGCGAACGGAAGCCGTGCGCTACTCACCCGTGACGTCGGTGCTATCGTCATGGACCTCGCCGGCGTCGAGCACGTGCAGATCGCGGCGGCAGGCGGCGCCGACAACATCACCGTCAACGATCTGACCGGGACAGGAATCACGCAGGTTGCCATCGACCTCAGTGCCGGCCCCGGCAGCCAGAGCGGCGATGCCGCGGCGGACCGCGTGACCGCGAACGGCACGACCGGTGACGACAACATATCGGTCGTGACCGCCGGCGGATCGATCGTGGTCAACGGCCTCGCTGCGCAGGTGACGATTGCGCATGCGGACGCCGGTGATGTGCTCGGCATCAACGGCGGCCAAGGCAATGATGTCATCGATGCGTCTTCCATCAAGGCGGGACAGTTGTTCCGCCTCAACATCAATGGCGGCGACGGCAACGACACCATCACAGGCAGTGCCGGCAATGACATTGTGAACGGCGGACGCGGCAACGATTTCGCCAATCTCGGTGCGGGCGACGACACCTTCGTCTGGAACCCCGGCGACGGCAGCGATACCGTCGAAGGCGGGAAGGGCACCGACACTCTGGCATTCAACGGCGCCAATATCAGCGAGAACATCAACATCTCGGCCAATGGCGGCCGGGTGCTGTTCACGCGAGATGTTGCCGCCATTGCGATGGACCTGAACGGGGTCGAACATGTCGACTTCAATGCTCTCGGCGGTGCCGACAACATTACGGTCGGTGACCTCTCCGGCACCGGCGTCAGCCAGGTCGACCTCGATCTCGGCGCCAATGACGGCGCCGCGGATACCGTGACCATCAACGCAACCGGCGGCAACGACGTCATCACGGTGACCGAGCACGACGGCATCATCACGGTGTCGGGGCTTGGCCAGGACATCAACATTACCGATGCCGGCGCGGGCGACAGGATCGTCATCAACGGTCTCGATGGCGACGACGTCATCACGGCCTCCGGTCTGCACGGCGGCATCCAGCTCGTTGCCAATGGCGGCAACGGCGACGACGTGCTGATCGGCAGCCCCGGCAAAGACACGCTGGCGGGTGGTGCCGGTGATAACGTGCTGATCGGCGGCGGGGGCCTCGACGTCCTCGACGGCGGCACCGGCAACAACGTCGTCATCCAGGGCGGTGCGTTCGCGGCCGCGATGCTGCTCAACCAGGCCATGGCGGCCAGCTTCGTCCCGGCAGGTGAGGGGAACGGCGAGATGCCGCTGCCCGATCCGCACGCGATGCAGAACCAGGTGCTCGCACCGCCGCAGCACGCCTGAAGCCGACTGCATCGGCCCGGAGAACGCTCATGACGACGAACGCGGTCTCCACCGATACGGGGCTCGATGCATTGCTGACACTGCTGCATCTGCAAGGTGTTGCGGCCGATCGCGAGCAGCTCAGGCACCGGCTGGGCGCGGCAAGCTTCGGCGCAGCGGATATCGTCCGCTGCGCCAGGTCTCTCGGACTTAAAGCGCGAACCTATCGAACGCAGTGGAGCCGTCTGTCGGACACCCCGCTGCCTGCGATCGCAATGCTGCGGGACGGCGGCTTCATGGTCATCGCAAAGGCCTCCGCCGATAAGGTGCTGGTGCAGTCCCCGGAGGCGCAGCGTCCGGTACTGATGGATCGCGACGAGCTGTGCGCGATCTGGGACGGCGGTTTGATCCTGATGGTTCGGCGCGCCGGCCTGTCCGACCTCGGGCGGCACTTCGATATCACCTGGTTCATCGGCGCGATCGGCAAATACCGGCGGCTGCTGGGCGAGGTGCTGGCGGCTTCGTTCTTCATCCAGCTTTTTGCGCTGGTCTCGCCGTTGTTCTTCCAGGTCGTGATCGACAAGGTGCTGGTGCACCGCTCGCTGTCCACGCTCGACGTCCTCGTCATTGGCCTCGTCGTCGTCTCCCTGTTCGACACCGTGCTCGGGATCCTGCGCAATTACCTGTTTGCGCACACCACCAACCGCATTGACGTCGAGCTCGGGGCACGCCTGTTCCACCACCTGCTGGCGCTGCCGATGGCGTGGTTTCAGGCCAGGCGCGTCGGAGATTCCGTGGCCCGGGTCCGTGAGCTCGAGAACATCCGCAATTTCATCACCAGCTCGTCGCTGACGCTTCTCATCGACCTGGTCTTCACCTCGGTGTTCCTGGCGGTGATGTTCGCCTATTCGGCGCAGATGAGCTTCATCGTGCTGGCATCGTTCCCGTTCTACATCGCGATCTCGGCCGTGGCGACGCCGCTGTTTCGCCGCAGGCTGGACGAGAAATTCCGCCGCGGCGCCGAGAACCAGGCCTTCCTGGTCGAGAGCGTCAGCGGCATCGAAACGCTGAAGGCGATGGCGGTCGAGCCGCAGATGCAGCGCCGCTGGGAAGAGCAGCTCGCAGGCTATGTCGCCGCGAGCTTCGGTGTCACCAGCCTCGGCAACACGGCTAGCCAGCTGGTGCAGCTCGTCAGCAAGGTCGTCACCGCCGCCATTCTCTATGTCGGCGCCAGACTGGTGATCGGTGACGCATTGACCGTCGGCGAGCTCGTTGCCTTCAACATCTTCGCAGGGCGGGTGTCGGCCCCGGTGCTGCGGCTCGCGCAGGTCTGGCAGGATTTTCATCAGGCGCGACTGTCGATCGCCCGGCTCGGCGACATCCTCAACAGCGCGGCGGAGCCTGCTTACTCCGCGGCCCGCGCGGGGCTGCCGCCGATCCGGGGCAACATCCGCTTCGAGCACGTCTCTTTCCGCTACCGGCCCGATGGGCCGGAGATCCTGCACGATGTCTCATTCGACATTCCAGCCGGACAAACCGTCGGCATCGTCGGATCGTCCGGTTCGGGCAAAAGCACCTTCGCCAAGCTGGTGCAGCGGCTCTATGTACCGCAAGGCGGCCGCGTGCTGGTCGACGGAATGGATCTGATGACGACCGACCCGGCCGGACTCCGTCGGCAGATCGGAATCGTGCTCCAGGACAACATGCTGTTCAACCGGTCGGTGCGCGACAACATCGCGCTGGCCGATCCAAGCCTGCCGATGGATCGCATCATCGATGCGGCGAAGCTGGCGGGCGCGCATGATTTCATTCTGGAGCTCCCCGAGGGCTACGATACGGTGGTCGGCGAGCGCGGCTCGACGCTCTCGGGCGGGCAGCGCCAGCGCATCGCGATTGCCCGCGCACTGGTGGGCAATCCCCGGATCCTGATCTTCGACGAAGCCACCAGCGCGCTCGACTATGAAAGCGAGCGGATCATCCATGACAACATGAAGGAGATCGCGAAAGGCCGCACCGTCCTGATCATCGCGCACCGTCTGTCCACCGTCCGCGGCGCCGATCGCATCTTCACCCTGGAACGCGGCCGTCTGGTCGAGGACGGCACGCATGATGCGCTGATCAAGACCGGCGGCCGCTATGCCGCCCTGCATCGTCTCCAGGGAGGCATTTATGAGGTCGGCTAACACTGTGCCGGCCGCTCGTCCGGAGCAGACCGTGATCCCGTTCCGGAATGGAAAGGGCCGGCGCGCCGAGGAAGTCGCCTTCCTGCCGGCGGCGCTGGAAATCACGGAAACACCGCCATCGCCGATCGGCCGCGCCATCGCCCTCGCCCTCATGCTGCTTGTCTGCGCGGCGCTGGCCTGGTCGGCTTGGGGCACGATCGACATCGTGACCTCCGCAACCGGCAAGGTCGTGTCGAGCGGGCGAAGCAAGGTGATCCAGCCGTTCGAGACCGGCGTGGTGCGCGCCATTCACGTGCAGGACGGGCAATCGGTCAAGGCGGGCGACCTGCTGATCGAGCTCGATCCGACGGTGAACGCCGCAGAGCGCGATCGTCTGCATGACGATCTCATGGCCGAGCGGCTCAACGTCGCGCGCCTCCGCGCCGCATTGGCGGGCGGCGAAGGGGTATCCGCTGATCTCGTCGTACCAGAGGATGCCGATCCCATGCTGGTTGCGACGCAACGGCAGCTCCTCGCCAATCAGGTCAGCGAGAACAGGGCCAAGCTCGCGGCGCTGGCACGTCAGGAAGCGCAGAAGGAGGCCGAACATCAGACGATTGCGGCGACGATTCACAAGCTTGATGCGTTGCTGCCGATCACCCAGCAGCGTGTCGAGATCCGCAAGACGCTGATGGAGAAGGAGATCGGCTCGAAGCTGACCTACTATGAGACCCTCCAGCTCCAGATCGAGCAGCAGGAGGAGCTTCGCGTCCAGAGCAGCCGCTTGAAGGAGGCCGAGGCGGCCGTCGCCGCGATCCGGGAGACCCGCATCCAGGCCCTGGCCGAGTACAGGAAGAGTCTCTCCGACGAGCTGGCTAAGAGCGAACAGAAAGCCAATGGCGTCGCACGCGATCTGATCAAGGCGCAGCAGAGGACGAGGCTTCAGCAACTGACGTCGCCGGTCGACGGCGTCGTGCAGCAGCTTGCGGTCCACACCGTGGGCGGCGTGGTCACGCCCGCGCAGTCGCTGCTGGTAATCGTGCCGACCGATACGCGGCTCGAGATCGAGGCGATGATCTCCAATCGCGATATCGGATTTGTCGAGGCCGGGCAGGGTGCTGCCATCAAAATCGACACTTTCAATTTCACCCGCTACGGGCTTCTCGCAGGCCAGGTCGTGAGCGTCTCGCAGGACGCCATCATCCGCGACCGGCCGCAGGAGCGCGGGAGCGACCGTCCGCTCGCGACACAACGCGACAGCAGCGAGCCCAGCGGGCAGGAGTTGAGCTACAGCGCCCGCATCTCGCTCGATCGCACCCAGATGCAGGTGGACGACCGCCTCGTCAGCCTGTCGCCGGGAATGGCGGTGACCGTCGAGATCAGGACCGGTTCGCGCACCATCCTGAGCTACCTGCTATCGCCGCTGCAGCGCTACCGGCACGAGATCATGCGCGAGCGCTAGTTCCCGCATGATGCCGACGAAGCTTCGCGAGACGCGCTGAGAACCAATCGGGCTTTTCGGCAGCTACACCATGCCGCGGGCGCGCCACTCCTGATGAAGTCATTTTGGTGTGGCCCCGCAGCCCGGAATGCGTACATAGGAGCAAGCAAAAAATTTGGAGGAAAGCATGCGGCTCATTGCCCTCGTATCGGCTCTGGTCCTGCCGTTTGGCGCGGCGCTCGCCCAGGACTATCCGATCAGGCCCGTCACCATGCTGGTGCCGTTCGCCGCCGGCGGACCTACGGACACGATTGCTCGCCTGACCGCGGCCGGCATGGCGAAATCGCTTGGCCAACAGGTCGTCGTCGAGAACGCGCCTGGCGCCGGTGGTACCATCGCCACGACCCGCGCCTCGCGAGCCCAGCCCGACGGATACACGCTGCTGATCCATCATGTCGGCCTCTCGACGGCCGCCACACTGTACCGCAACCTCAGCTATGACACGAAGACGGCCTTTGCGCCGATCGGGCTTGTGACCAATGCGCCGATGACCATCATCGCGCGTCCGGATTTTCCGGCCGACACGCTGAAGGAATTGGTCGCCTACGCCCAACAGCAGGGCGACAAGTTGACCTATGCCAATGCCGGACTCGGCGCGGCGTCGCATCTCTGCGGCATGCTGTTCATGACAGCGATCCAGAAGCAGCTCACCGCGGTGCCCTACAAGGGCAACGGCCCCATCATGAACGACCTTCTCGGCCGGCAGATCGATCTTACCTGCGACCAGGCGACGAATACCACCGGCCCGATCATGTCGAAGCAGGTCAAGGCCTATGCGATCACCACCAAGGAGCGGCTGAAGAGCCTGCCCGATCTGCCGACGGCCGACGAGGCCGGTCTCAAAGGGTTCGAACTTGGCGTCTGGCACGGCATCTATGCCCCCAAGGGCACACCGCCGGCGGTCGTTCAGAAGCTGACCGCGGCGCTCCAGTCCGCCCTTAGGGATTCCACGCTGATCGCCCGGTTCAACGACATCAATACCGAGCCGGTCCCGCAGGAGAAGGCGACGCCGGAGGCGCTGGCCGCGATGCTCGCGAGCGAAGTCGACCGTTGGGCTCCGATGATCAAGGCAGCGGGCCAATTCGCGGACTGAGCCATTCCTGCTCAATTCGTGCCGACATCGCTGCGTGAGCGGGCTAAGTCACCACGGTAAAGAACAGTCCATTCAACAGCCAGTCACCGGGTAGCAAAATACCGGTACTGTGCATGGGGTTGTTTTTGCGATTTTATTGTCGGGCCGGTCGCGGAGGCGTCAACCCGCCGCCTCGTCGAACTGCGTGCTCGCCTCGAGCCACTGCTCCTCGGCACGCGCCAGCGCGTCGGCCGCATTGGCGCGCGCTTTCGACAGTTGCGCGGCCTGCTTGGGATCGCGGGTGAAGATGTCGGGCAGGGCCAGCGCAGTGTCGATCTTGCTGATGATCGCGCTGACGCGGGCGATCTCGGTCTCAGCTTCCGCGATACGTTTCTTCAGCGAGCCGCGATTGTCCGATCTCGGACGCTGCGGCTTCTCGCTCGCGGCGTTGCGCTCTCGCGGGGCGGGCTCGCCATTGCGCGCGGACAGCACCAGGCGGCGATATTCGTCGAGGTCGCCGTCGTAATTAGTCACGGTGCGGTCGGCGACGATCCAGAGTTGATCGGCGCAGGACTCGATCAGATAGCGATCATGCGAAACCATGATGACGGCGCCGGAGAATTCGTTGATGGCTTCCGCAAGCGCGGCGCGGCTGTCGATGTCGAGATGGTTGGTCGGCTCGTCCAGGATGATCATGTTGGGGCCGAAGAAGGTCGCCAGTCCCAGCAGGAGCCGCGCCTTCTCGCCGCCCGACAATTTTCCGACCTTGGTATCGGCCGCCTTGCCGGAAAAGCCGATCGCACCGGCGCGGGCGCGTACTTTGGCTTCGGGCGCCTCGCCCATAAGCTTGCGGACGTGGTCGTAGGTCGAGGCATCCTCGTTCAATTCGTCGAGCTGGTGCTGGGCGAAATAGGCAATCGAGAGCTTGTCGGCGCGGGTCACCTTGCCCGAGAACGGCGCGAGGCGGCCGGCGAGCAGCTTCACGAGAGTCGACTTGCCGTTACCGTTCGAACCAAGGAGCGCGATGCGGTCGTCATTGTCGACGCGCAAGGTGACGCGGTTCAGCACGGGCGAGTTCGGATCGTAGCCGACCACGACGTTGTCGGCGGCGATGATCGGCGGCGACAGGATTTTCTCGGGCGCGGGAAAGCTGATCTCGTGTACGTCCTGGGTGACCAGCGCCGTGATCGGCTTCAGCCGCTCCAGCATTTTCACACGGGACTGCGCCTGGCGGGCTTTCGAGGCCTTGGCCTTGAAACGGTCGACGAAGGCTTGCAGGCGGGCGCGTTCGGCTTCCTGGCGCTTGACCGCTTTGGCATCGAGCATCTCGCGCATGGCGCGCTGCTCCTCGAAGGAGGAGTAGGTGCCCTTGTAAAGGGTGAGCTTGCTGCGATCCAGATGCAGGATCTGGTCGACCGAGCTTTCCAGCAGATCGCGATCATGGCTGATCACGATAACGGTGCGCGGATAATGCGCGAGGTGATCCTCGAGCCACAGCGTGCCTTCGAGGTCGAGATAGTTGGTGGGCTCGTCGAGCAGCAACAGGTCGGGAGCCGCAAACAGCGTTGCGGCGAGCGCAACGCGCATGCGCCAGCCGCCGGAGAATTCGGCGCAGGGGCGGAGCTGGTCGGCGGCGGAGAAGCCGAGACCGGAAAGGATGGCTGCGGCGCGGCTCGGCGCCGAATGCGCGTCGATGTCGACCAGCCGGGTCTGGATCTCGGCGATCTGGTGCGGGTCGGTCGCGCTCTCGGCCTCGGTGAGCAGTGCGTCGCGTTCGAGGTCGGCCTTGAGCACGACCGAGATCAGGCTCTCGGGGCCGTTCGGCGCTTCCTGCGCCAGGCTGCCGACGCGCCAGCGGGGCGGCAGGCTCACCGTGCCGTGCTCAGCGGCGAACTCGCCGCGGATCACCTTGAACAGGGTCGATTTGCCGGTGCCGTTGCGACCGACCATGCCCACGCGGGATCCGGGCGTGATCTGCACGGAACTCTGGTCAATCAGAAGGCGTCCGGCGAGGCGGATGGAGAGGTCGGTGATGGAGAGCATGCGGCCTTGTCACCGCACCCGCGATCAAACGCAACCCGTTTTTCTGTGTTTGCAAGCCGGTGCTTGTCAACTCAGTGCGAATCGCGCTCGCGCTGCTTCAGCTCATTGAGGAGTTGCTCGAGGTGCGTCGGCAGCCTGGCTTCGGGCCGCAGGCTCTGCTGGAGCCGTTCGCCCACCGCATCGCGGATCGAGCGGCTGGTGCGCCGGTCGATTTGCTCGCTATCGTCGGCGAAAAGGCTAACCATCGCAGAGTTCCGTGTTCTCAAAGAAGCGACACGGTACCAAGTCCTTGGCCCCCAAATGGTTTCGCCACTCGCGGCGATTGCGCGGCATTCTAGCAAAAATTGTGTGAAGCCGCGCAATATCCTCTCCGAATACAAAGCCCCGGCGCTGGGGGACGCCGGGGCTTCGCCTGGAAGGTACCTTGGGGGCTCAGGTATCTTTGGAAAGGTGCTGTCGGGCTCAGTAGCAGCGGTTGATCATCCGCCAGCGGGGTCCCCAGGGAGTCGGGACCAGCCGGCGCACATAGCAGCCGCCATAGCCGTAGGAGACGGGAGCATAGAAGCGCGGTCCACCCCAGCCGTGGCCGTTGTGCCAGCCACCGCCGCCGTGCCAGCCGCCGCCGCCACCATGCCAGTGCGCGGAGGCGGAGGTCGGCGCCAGCGCGGCACCAAGCGCAACCGCGGCGACGGCGGCGAGGGAAAGTTTCCTCAACATGGTGATCTCCTCAAATCTGTTGGCGCGGGGCTATCGCGTCGATGGAAAGGCCGCCGAAACGGTCTGCCTCTGAAAGAGGCTTTGGTTTCGATGGACCCGAGGTTATCCGAGCGAGGCTGAACCAAACCCTGACGAGGCCTTCAGAATGGGTTCATCTGGGTGAAATCATTGTAATCCACGTTGGACTTCCAACCCTGAAAGGGGGACCCACCACGCGTCCGCAATGGATGGGAAGGAGACCACGGAAGCTAAGCTTCGCGTCTGCCTTGAGTGCTACGGTCATATAGAGTCTGCCATGGTCGATCCTCAGTCACACCAGGAAGGGGCCTTCGCGTGATCACCGTTTGGGGCGGACAGACCTCGCGATCGATCCGGGTCGTATGGGTGCTGGAGGAGATGGGCCTTCCCTACCGCGTGCGGCAGGTGGACATGCTGGCCGCCAAGCAGGACCCCGAGTTCCTGGCGGTCAACCCCGCTGACTACATCCCGGCGATCCAGGACGGCGACGTCGTCATGGTCGAGTCGATCGCGATCATGGAGTACCTGATGGCCCGCTACGGGCCGACGCCGCTGGCGCCCGCGCCGCAGGATCCCACGTTCCCCGCCTACCAGCAATTTCTGCATCTGGGCGAAGCCGGTCTCGCGACCCTGATGATGCCCGTCGTCGTCAGCCGCTTCATCGCGCCCGATGCCGAACGGGAGAACTGGGGCGCGACCTGGTGCCTGCAGTCGTTCCAGAAGCGGCTAAAGCTTGTCAGCCAACGGCTTGCCGACTCGTCCTACCTTGCCGGCGAGGCTTTCACAGCAGCCGACATCTCGGTGACCTACGCCCTGAACCTGGGCCAACGGAACTGCGGGATCACCCTCGGCGACGCCGAACAGGCCTATCTCGCCCGCACCACCGGCCGCGACGCCTACAAGCGTGCCATGGAGCGTTCGCACGAAGGGGTGAACACCTGATTCCCGTTTCGTCCGCGAATCGAGACACGAGAGGTCAGCACTCAACGTCATGGGGTCGAAAGCGGCCCTAAGCCCGACGCCGACCTTCGGACGCCCAGATCGCCGCCATCTACAAGTATCGGTTCAGGTGAACACTCGCCCTCGGCCTGCGGCGAAGCGCCCGCGAGCCCGTTTGGGCGGTCGCTTGCCGTATCGCGAAGGCGCCGATATAAGCCCGGCAACTCCGAACCACTGTTTTCTCTTCAAGGACAACATCATGGCCATCGAACGCACCTTCTCGATCATCAAGCCCGACGCCACCGCGCGCAATCTCACCGGTGCGGTTAACGCCGTGATCGAGAAGGCGGGCCTGCGCATCGTCGCGCAGAAGCGTATCCGCATGACCAAGGAACAGGCCGAGACCTTCTATGCGGTCCACAAGGCGCGCCCCTTCTTCGGTGAGCTCGTGGAGTTCATGACGTCGGGCCCCGTGGTCGTCCAGGTGCTGGAAGGCGAGGGTGCCGTCGCCAAGTATCGCGACGTGATGGGCGCGACCGATCCGTCCAAGGCGGCTGACGGCACCATCCGCAAGCTCTACGCAAAGTCGATCGGCGAGAACTCCGCGCACGGCTCGGATGCGCCGGAGACCGCCGCGATCGAGATCGCGCAGTTCTTCTCGGGCAACGAGATCGTCGGCTGATCCGTCAGCCGATAAGGTAACGAGACGCGGCGAAAGGACGTAGTGTGAACTGGCTCTGGCAGATCTTCGATCCCGCTACGATCGGGGCATTCTTCACCCAGTTCCGCGTTGAGATGGCCGAACCGACCTTTTGGGTCGCGGTCGGCAAGATCATCTGGATCAACATCCTCTTGTCCGGCGACAATGCGCTGGTGATCGCGCTTGCCTGTCGCGGCCTCAAGCCGCGGCATCGGCTGTGGGGCATGATCCTCGGTGCGGGCGCCGCGGTGCTGCTGCGGATCATCTTCACGGGCATCGTCGCGAGCCTGATGGAGTTGCCGTACCTCAAGCTGGTGGGCGGCCTCGCGCTGATCGTGATTGCGGCCAAGCTGCTGGTGCCGGAGCAAGAGGACGAGGACGGCGTCGAGTCGGCGTCGCATCTGTGGCAGGCCGTGCAGATCGTCGTCGTTGCCGACATCGTCATGAGCCTGGACAACGTCATTGCGGTGGCCGCGGCCGCCAATGGCAGCGTGCCCTTGCTGGTGCTCGGTCTTGCCATCAGCGTGCCCTTGATCGTCGCCGGCGCGGCGCTGATCATGGCGCTGCTCGCAAAGCTGCCGGTTCTGGTGTGGGCCGGCGCGGCGCTGCTCGGCTGGATCGCGGGCGAAGTGATCGCGACCGATCCCGGCATCGCGCCGAGGCTGCATGCGCTGTTCGACGGTCCGTTCGGCGCTTCGCTCGACAACATGCTCGGCGCCTTGCGCATCCCGCCGCAATTCGCCCATGGCGGCGGAGGCGGCGAATATCTCTGCGCAGCTCTCGGCGTCGTTGTCGTGCTGGTCGTCGGCTCCATCTGGCGCCGCCGCAGCATGAGCGCGGCCGCGCTGGAGTCCTCCGAACGCCACGTCAAGGCCTCGGCGGAGTAGATCTATCTTTTGAGCATGATCTCTTGGGAAAAGCGCTAGCGTCGGACGATCGAGCCGGCGCGGTTGATCAGGCGGGCGAGCGCGCGGAAGCGGCTGCCGACTCGATCCGCGACGAGATCGCCGAGGCGGTGCTCGAACACCAGCAACAGCTTGCGGCCCATGCTGCGGAAATGCGTCGCGGGCAAGACGCCCGGACGCGCCGCCGAGATCAGATGTGCGACGCGGAAGGCCGCGCCCAGCAGGCGGGCGCGTTCGAGCTGCGCCGGCGTCAGCAGCTCCTGCATGGCGACCGGCGGCTGGTTCTCCTCGCTGAGGCCCGCATAGCGATAGAACACGGACAACCCGACGAAGGCGCGCTCGGTGTGGGTGATCGCGCCGAAATTACCGTTGACGACGAGGCTCAGCGTCTGCTCGCCGCGATGGTCGGGATGCACGCGCCACCCGATGTCGGACAGCAGGCACGCGGCGTGGCGCAGGCGGCGGTCTTCTTCGGTCTCGCGCAGCTTCACCACGCGCGCGAGGCGGTCGGTCCAGGCGATCAGCTCGCGGGCGTGCTTTGCCGAACGCGACAGCAGCTGGTTCAGCTCCTCGGCCGCGCAGATCAGTCCGTCCTTGTTGCGCTCGGACTCCGGCAGCTTCTCGTGCAGCAGGCCCTCGCGCACGCCGAAGGTCGAGAACACGATGGTCTTCGGCTTCGCCACCCGGATGATGTGCTCGAGCACCAGCGCCGCATAGGTGAGGAGCGGACGCCGGGCATCGGCGACGATCTCGATGTCGGCGAGCATGCCGGCGGCCGCAAGCCGGCGGAGACGACGCGAGAAATCGAGCGCCTCGGCCGCCGAAATCGAATAGCCGTGCATCACCTGCAGCGGATAGCCGCTCTGGATGATGTGGATGCGCGCAAGCGCGCGCCAGGTGCCGCCGACCGCGTAGAAGCTGCGGCTGCTCCCCGCCTTGAGCTGCGGCACCCCATCGAGCGCTTCGCGCACGATGCGGTCGGCGCGTTTCAGGGATTTATGCGCGAGGTCCTGCAGCGCGAGGCCGCCGAGCGGCAGCGTCACGCCGCTGCGCACGGTGTTTTTGCGCACGTCGATCAGTTCGAGCGAGCCGCCGCCGAGGTCGCCGACGATGCCGTCAGGATGATGGATGCCGGAGATCACGCCAAGCGCCGACAGCCGCGCCTCGCGCGGGCCCGACAGGATCTCGATCTTCACCGCGCAGATGCGCTCGGCTTTCGCGATGAAGTCGGCGCCGTTGGAGGCATCACGGCAGGCGGCGGTCGCAATCGCAAACACCCGCCCGACCTGCATGACCCGGCACAGCGCATGGAAGCGCTTGAGCGAGGTCAGCGCCTTGTCGACGGCGTCGGGCGCAAGCAGTCCCGTGCTCTGCACTTCGCGCCCGAGGCCGCACAGCGTCTTCTCGTTGAAGATGGGAATGAGGCTCCGCGTCAGTCCCTCGTAGACGACGAGACGGACCGAGTTGGAGCCGATGTCGATGACCGCGACGCTCGAGCCGCGCTTGCGCGGCCGCTTCACGTCGACGATCCCGGATCAGGATTGATGACGTTCATTACGGCGCGTGAGGCGGCGCGGCGAGGATTCCTTGAGCGACTTACCACGGCCAGACAGACTCGGATTTGTCATGAAGTAGTTGTGGACGTTGAAAGGCTCCTCGCCCTTCGCGGTCTTCATACGCGTTGAGGACCCGTCCGGCAACAATTGCCAGCTCTGTTCATTGTCCTTGAGATTCGCGACCATGATCTGTTCGAGAACCTGCTGATGCACCGTGGGATTCTGCAGCGGACACAGCACCTCGACGCGGCGGTCGAGGTTGCGCGGCATCATGTCGGCTGAGGAGATATACACAGCCGCTTTCGCGCTCGGCAGGCCCTGGCCCATGCCGAAGCAGTAAATTCGGCCGTGTTCGAGGAATCGTCCGATGATCGACTTGACGCGGATGTTCTCCGACAAGCCGGGAATGCCGGGACGCAGGCAGCAGATACCGCGCACCACGAGTTCGACCTGCACGCCGGCCTGTGAGGCCTCGTAGAGCGCGTCGATGATGTCGGGGTCGACCAGCGCGTTCATTTTCATCCAGATCGCAGCAGGCCGGCCGTGCCGCGCATGCGCGGTCTCGCCCTGGATGTGCTCGATGATGCGCTTGCGCAGGGTCAGCGGAGACACCGCCATCTTTTCCAGATCGCTCGGCGCAGCGTAGCCGGTGATGAAGTTGAACACGCGCGCGGCGTCGCGGCCGATGGTCGGCTCCGAGGTGAAGTAGGAGAGGTCGGTGTAGATGCGCGCGGTCACCGGGTGGTAATTGCCGGTGCCGGTGTGGACGTAGGTCGTGAGGCTGCCGCCCTCGCGCCGCACCACCATCGAGAGTTTCGCGTGGGTCTTCAGTTCGAGGAAGCCGTAGACGACCTGCACGCCGGCGCGTTCGAGGTCGCGCGCCCAGCGGATGTTGGCCTCCTCGTCGAAGCGGGCCTTCAGCTCGATCAGCGCGGTGACGGATTTGCCGGCTTCGGCGGCTTCCACGAGCGCGCGCACGATCGGCGAGTTGCTGGAGGTGCGGTAGAGCGTCTGCTTGATGGCGACGACGTCGGGGTCGCGCGTCGCCTGCTGGAGAAACTGCACCACGACGTCGAAGGATTCGTAGGGGTGATGGACGACGAGGTCCTTCTGCCGGATCGCAGCGAAGATGTCGCCGCCTTGCTCGCGCACGCGCTCGGGATGGCGCGGCACGTAAGGGGTGAATTCGAGATCGGGCCGGTCAAGGCGGGTGAGCTGCGAGAGCTCGTTCATGGCGAGCACGCCATCGACCAGGAACACCTCGTCGTCGGCGGTCGACAGCGCGTGCTGCACGAAACTGCGCAGCTGCTCCGGCATCTTGGCGTCGATCTCGAGTCGGATCACCGAACCGCGGCGGCGGCGCTTCAGCGCGGTCTCGAACAGGCGGACGAGATCCTCGGCCTCTTCCTCGATTTCGAGTTCGGAGTCGCGGAGGACGCGGAAGGCGCCCTGGCCGTGAAGATTGTAGCCGGGGAACAGGCGGTTGATGAACAGCGCGGTGGCCTGCTCCAGCGAGATCAGCCGGACGACCTTGCCGTCAGCCGGCAGACGGATGAAGCGGTCGATCTTGCCGGGCATGCGGATCAGCGCGTTCATCTGCTTGCCGTCGGCGGCGCGCGTGAGCTGGAGCGCGATGGTGAAGCCGAGGCTCGGAATGAACGGGAAGGGGTGGGCCGGGTCGATCGCGAGCGGCGTCAGCAGCGGGAACACGTTGCTGAGGAAGTAGTCCTCGACCCAGGTTCGTTCCGCCTTGGTGACCTCCTTGCCCTCGACCAGCACGATACCCTCGTCGGCGAGCGTGCCGCGCAGGTCGCGCCAGATTGCCTGCTGGTCGGAGGCAAGCTGCGAGACGGTCCGGTTGATGAGCGCGAGCTGCTCGGACGGGGTCAGACCGTCGGGGCTGCGCTCAGCAATACCCTCGCGCACCTGGGCCTTGATGCCGGCGACGCGGACCATGAAGAACTCGTCGAGGTTATTCGCTGAAATCGACAGGAATCGCACCCTCTCCAGCATGGGGTGGCTGGGATTGACCGATTCCTCCAGGACGCGGCGGTTGAAGTGCAGCCAGGAAAGCTCGCGATTGATGAACCGCTCGGGGCTCGATGCGATCGCCGGCGGGCCTTCGGCTTCCGGGGCTTTTTCTTTAACTTCAACAGCTTGCGCAGAATCCATCAGAAGTCGGTCCATCCAGTTCGCCCCAATTTGCGACTTACGCGCAAAACCCGCGGGAGCATGTGTTAGAGCGATGACGTTTCGATGACATTGATGTTCCGCCGCCCGGCCGCGTCAACCCGCCTTGGTCAGACATCCCGGAGCAGCTCGGCCGCCAGGGCCCGGGTGACGGGGCGGCCGAGGCGCAAGGCCTCGCTGTCCAGCAGGTCCACAGCCCGTCGGGCGGCGGCCGAGGACCGCTCCAGGCGAGTGGCGAGGTAGCTGACCACGCTCTCGTCCACCGCGAGCTGGCGGTCGGCGCAGAACTTGACGATCAGGCCGCGGAAGAGCTGGTCGTCGGGCGGCAGCAGCGAGACAACGGGGACGGCGCGGAGCCGCGAGCGCAGGTCGGCGAGCTCGATCTCGAGAGACGCGGGCACCTCGCGTCCGGTGAAGAGGACGTAGGCGCCGTCCTCGCGGGCCAGATTCATCAGATGGAACAGGGCGCGCTCGTCGAATTCCCTGGCTTTGGGATCCTCGACCACCAGCGCGCCGGTGGCGAGCGCAGCCGGGACGGCCTCGGCGGTCAGCCCATTGGCCGTGGTCGAGCGGGCGCCTGAAGCCTCGGCCCAGATCGCGGCGAGATGGCTCTTGCCGCTTCCTTCCGGGCCGGCCAGCCACATGATTCGGTTCGGCCATTCCGGCCAGGCGTCGATGAGGGCAAGACCGGCGGCGTTGACGGGGCCTTCGAGGAAATTGTCCCGGCTCAGGCTCTCCGCATGCGGAAGCGAAAACGCCAACTGTCGGGGATGAACGCGGCCTGGCACGCTTGCTTTGCTCCGTGCCGGCGTGCCGGCTTCGTTTGACGAGATGCGACCTAATCGAGCGGGAGTTGGCCTTTTACGGGGCCGCTCCCAACTCACTTGGCCTCGATCGTGCTCATGTGCCGCAACCATTCGACAAGATAGAGCGACACGGAGGAGAGCGTGAAGACCGTGACGAGGCCCATCAGGATTATATCATAAGGACCGGGTTTGAAGCCGAAGGCGAGGGCGGCCAGCACCAGCGCCGCGAACGCCACCTGGGCCACAGTGTTGAGCTTGGATACCTTTGAGGGCTTCATCTCCACAGGTCGGTCGAACAGCCACGATATGATCACGGCGGCGACGATCATGATGTCGCGCGAGACCACCAGGATGACGATCCAGCGCGGAATCGCGCCCCAGATGCCGAGCGCCATGTAGATCGAGACCAGCAGCGCCTTGTCGGCGAGCGGGTCGAGCAAGGCGCCGAGCTCGCTCGTCATGTTGAAGCGCTTGGCAAGGAAGCCGTCGACCGCGTCGCTGATACCGGCGATCAGGAATACGGCGAACGCCACCTCCATTTGGCTCGACACGATGGCCCAGACGATGATCGGGACCAGCATGATGCGGCCCAAAGTAATGATGTTCGGTATACTCACACGGCGCTTCCCGGCACCCGGCCTGACCTCGAATTCGGCCCTTTGGAGGCTGAACCGGTTGATATCTCTACATAGTATACGGCGGCGCGCCATGCGAGCCATTGCGCGTCCCCGGAATTCGACGTAACCAGCCGCAAACCCACTGGAAATCGGGCATGACCGACCGCAAAAACGGCCTCACTTACGCCGATTCAGGCGTCGATATCGATGCGGGCAACCGCTTGGTCGACCTGATCAAGCCGATGGTGCGCGCCACCGCACGGCCCGGCGCCGACGCCGAAATCGGCGGATTCGGCGGCCTGTTCGATCTCAAGGCGGCCGGTTTCAAGGATCCCATCCTGGTGGCCGCGACCGATGGCGTCGGCACCAAGGTCAAGATCGCGATCGAGACCGGCCTGCATGGCGGGATCGGCATCGACCTCGTCGCCATGAGTGTCAACGACCTCGTGGTGCAGGGCGCCGAGCCGCTGTTCTTCCTCGACTATTTTGCCTGCGGGAAGCTCGATCCGGAGGCGACCGCGTCGATCGTCGCCGGTGTCGCCGAAGGCTGCCGCGAATCCGGCTGCGCCCTGATCGGTGGCGAGACGGCCGAGATGCCCGGCCTCTACAAAGACGGCGACTACGACCTCGGCGGCTTTGCCGTCGGCGCCGCGGAGCGGGGCACGCTCTTGCCGCGCAAGGACATCGCCGCCGGCGATGCCGTGATCGGGCTCGCTTCGTCGGGCGTGCACTCCAACGGTTTCTCGCTGGTGCGCAAGATCGTGGAACAATCCGGCCTCGGCTTCGGGGCGCAGGCGCCGTTTGCGCCCGTCATGACGCTCGGCGGCGCGTTGCTGACGCCGACGCGTCTCTACGTCAAATCCTGCCTGCGCGCGATCCGCGAGACCGGCGCGGTGAAGGGGCTTGCCCACATCACCGGCGGCGGCTTCACCGACAACATTCCGCGCGTGCTGCCGAAGCATCTCGGCGTCGGTATCGATCTGGCGCGCCTGCCAGTGCTGCCGGTGTTCAAATGGCTGGCCGCGCAGGCCGGCATCGCCGAGCTCGAAATGCTGCGGACCTTCAATTGTGGGATCGGCATGATCGCGATTGTCGAGCCGGACAAGGTCGAAGAGGTCGTGGAGATCTTCACTGACGCCGGTGAGACCGTGGCACAGCTCGGCAGCGTGATCCCGGCCGAGGGCGAGCACCGCGTCGTCTATAACGGCCATCTCGACCTGGCGCTGTAATGACCGGCGCTGTAATGAAACGCCGCGTCGCCATCCTGATTTCCGGCCGTGGCTCCAACATGGCTGCGCTGATCAAGGGCGCGGCCGCGCCGGATTTTCCGGCGGAGATTTCGCTCGTCATCTCGAACAAGGCCGATGCGCTGGGGCTGGAAAGGGCCAAAGCGAGCGGCGTGAAGACGCTGGTGATCGAAAGCAAGCCGTTCGGCAAGGACCGCGCCGGCTTCGAGAAGGTGCTGCAAGCAGCACTCGATCAGCACGGCATCGAGCTGATTTGCCTCGGCGGCTTCATGCGCCTGTTCACGGCCGAATTCACCAAGGCGTGGTACGGGCGGATGCTCAACATTCATCCCTCGCTGCTGCCGTCCTTCCCCGGTCTCGACCCGCACGGCCAGGCCTTGCGCGCCGGCGTCAAGCTGTCCGGCGCGACGGTGCACTTCGTGATCCCCGAGACCGACGCCGGCCCAATCGTGATGCAGGGCGCGGTTCCCGTCAGCGACCACGACACGGCGGACACGCTGTCGGAGCGTATCCTTGAAGTCGAGCACCGCATCTATCCCGCAGCACTGAGCCTGCTCGCGACCGGCAAGGTCCAGATCGAGGGCGATGTGTGCAGGACCGCGGGCAGCGGGCCGTTGGAGAATTTTCTGGTTTCGCCGTTGGTGCGGTGAAGCGCCGTCGCACTCGGAATACTTCTCATTCCAAACAAAAACCCCCGGCAGAGCCGGGGGCAACGTCATGATCTCTTGCGCAGACCGCGAGAGAAATCAGGAAACCTTGAGGTTCTCCGCGGATGCCTTGCCGCGGTTCTCCACGAGATCGTATTCAACCACCTGATTTTCATTGAGGGTCGAGAGTCCGGCGCGCTCGACGGCGGAGATGTGGACGAAGACGTCCTTGTCACTGCCGTTCGGCTTGATGAACCCATAGCCCTTGGTCGGGTTGAACCATTTGACGGTGCCCTTTTGCGGCATCCTCAGTCTCCTCCGCTAGATACAAAAACGACGCGGCCGCTTTTCGCGTGCCACGCCACAAACGGGCTTCCGGTAGTCTGTTCGAGTCTTGAGTCTCAATGTCGCGAAACGCACAGTCGAGCGGCCAATTCCGATTGTGTCCGATATTGCAACATGAAAATCGCCCGTTAGCAAGCCGCGCGCGAATTTCAAGACTTCGACCCGAGTGCCCGTCCGCAATTTGCGACCTGTGGCCGCGGAACCACAATCGGAAGCAATGCCTTTGCCGGGACGCGCCAGCCGGTTGACCCTCAGTAACAGTTCGGCACAAATCGCGGCACGCGTGCGCCGCTCCTGTTGCTTTTTTGCGCGCCGCCCTTTGCTTCAGGATTTGTCGCCATGTGCTGCATTTCGCAGCCCTCAGAGACACGGCAGGCGATCAGGCTGAACCGCGTCCGCTGGATCGCGGCTGCCGTGGCGTTTGCTCTCATCATGGTACTGTCGACGACATCAGGCTTTGCGCAGAGTCCCACGCCCACGCCGACCCCGACACCCACGCCGTCACCGACGCCGATTCCGATGCCAATTCCGATGCCGACCGCGACCAATTACGACCAGTCGGCCGGCAACAGCTCGCTCAATCTCGGCTCGAATTTCCTGGAGCGGCTCGGAAACCAGGCATCTGGCGGCGTCAACCGGGCGTTTCGGACCAATCCCGGCGGCGGCGGC
>NZ_JADPJF010000158.1:160414-186251 GCF_023073295.1 Bradyrhizobium sp. 23
GAGCACGGAAGACCCGCGCTACCGCACCTGGTTCGAGGGTTATGGCATCTCGGTCCGGACGGATGCGCAAGGAGACTTTGTCGGCGACAAGCGCAAGACGTTTGGCGGTGTCGCAGGCTTTGGCGCGCGGCTCGCGCCGGGTGTCAATCTCGGCTTCTCCGTCGACCAGAGCCACACCGATATCGACGTGCCGCTCGCACTTCAGTCCGCCACGCTGGATCTGACGCAACTCGGCTTCAGCGGCTCGGTCGACAAGGGCCCCTGGACCTGGGCCTTCGCGGTGGTGCACGGCTTCGGCAAGGTCCGCTCCAGCCGGGATACTGGCCTGGGACTTGCGACCGCGGGTTATCGCGCCGCAATCGACGGCGCGCTGACCGAGATCAGCTATTACTGGACCAAGGACCACATGCGCATCGTGCCCAAGGGCGCACTGGAATATGTCCGCGCCACCAGCGTCGCGTTCCAGGAGGTTGGCGGCCTCGATCCACTCAATGTCGGCTCGACGGCGCTCTCGCGCGCGCGCGTCATGATCGGAGCCGAGATCGGGCGCTACTTCATCTTCGACCAGAAGATCCTGGACCTGTCCGCCTACGGCAAGTTCATCGACAATTTCTATCAGAACCTGGGATCGGTGCAGGTCAGCCTCGGGACCCAGAGCATCGTCGTGCCCGGCATCGGCGAGAGCCGCTACGGTACGGATGCAGGCGCCTCGGCCTCGCTCAGCCTGACCAACACGGCGCGGCTCTACGTCAACTACGACGGCAAGTTCCGCAACGAGCTGACGTCGCACCAGGGCACGGTCGGCTTCGAATATCGGTGGTGAAGCGAAGCCTGCCCGCGTCGGCCAGAGGAGGATCCGGAAAACTGCGAAGCGGTTTTACGAAAGCATCATGCTCGAGCTTTAAGTCGGCATTGCCGCGACATAACCCGTCAATCCAAAGGCCGCGCGCGCGGCCGTCATCATCGGCGCCAGCGCGTTCGGGTGGATGAACTCGTCGCGGAAACAGGGATGGATCTTGGGATCGAAGATTTTCTTCAGCCAATCGACCACGATCTTGTGGCGCTCGGAGGCGCGGAACTCTTTATGATAGGTGAGCCAGAGATCGGCGTGGTGGCTGACGCCGAGATCGACGGCAACCAGCGGGGCGCCGAGCGCGATCGAAACCGTCGGCAGGAATCCGATGCCGGCGCCGCGCTCCACCGCATAGAGCACGCCGACCGAGGAGTTGGTCTTGATCCCGACGATGCCCTCGAGCGACTTCAGTCCGAGCACGCGGGCGTAGGCGCCGTCGTCGACCTGCGGGGCGCTCTGCTTGATGATGCGGTGGTTCTTCAGCTCGGCCAGGGTCGCGGGCACGCCGTAGAGGTTTTCGTACTCCTTGGAGACGAAGGGATAGATGTGCAGGCGGCCGAGCTTGGCGATGATCAGATCGGGATTGGTCGGCGGCTCGAGCTGGATCGCGATATCGGATTCGAGCCGCGCGACGTCGGCCTGTTCCATCGCGCAGCGCAGGTCGACGGTGATCTTGCGATAGGTTTTCTGGAAATCGATCAGTCGCGGCAGAATCCAGAAATTGCCGGGGCCTTCCGTCACCGCGACGCGCACGGTGCCTGACATATCGTTCGACGATCGCGAAGCACGCCGGAACACATTGAAGGCATGACGCTCCATGTGCGCGACGTCGGCGATCATCGCGCTGCCTTCGTCGCTGAGCGTGAGCCCGCTCTGGTCGCGCAGGAACAGCTTGCAGTCGATGCTCTCTTCGAGCCGGTCGATCCTGCGCATCAGGGTGGTGGAGGTGAGCCCGAGTTCCTCGGCGGCGTTGCGGAAGCTTTTATATTTTGCGCAAGCTAAAAACAGTTTCAAATCGTCCCAGGACATGTCCAGGGTTTCTTCACGGTGCTGCATCACCGCAGCACCCCGGTGCAATAACTGCTGCATACGCCTGATCCCCAGCCGCTAAGCTCATCGCCATAGCGGGGCACGAAAGCCGCGAACGATAGAGGGGCGACATGAGTATGGAAAGGGGCTCGTTTGCCGCAAGGCATGATTTCGACGCGCTGCCGCTTAGTCCGGATGTCGACGTCCGTCGCGCCAAATTTTCCGAAATCGCCGCGCTTTCGCAGTTGGCGCACCGGCTGGTGCCGGGCGTTCGGATCGGGGCGACTGAGCTTGCAAAATATTTCGCCTTCGATCCCGAGAGCATCCTGACTTTCAGCCGGAAGGGCAACCTTGTCGGCGGCATGGCCTTCCTGTTTCTCAACGATCGCGGGCATGATGCGTTGCTGCTCGACGAGATCTGCCTCACCGCGCCGGAGACGCGCTATCTCGCGTCCGCGAAGGAAGACGTTTCCGCTATCTACATCTGGGCGATCGCGGCGACGGGGCGCGGCGTCGCCGGTCTCGGCAAGGCCGCGGCTCATCTTAGACAGCTAAGGTTTCGCAACGCGGATTGCTATGCGCAGCCGTCAACCGTGGCCGGCCGCGACATCATGAAAGCGACAGGCTTCGAGCCTGTTCCAAGCTTCCAACCCGACCTCTGGTGCTACGAGCGGCCCTGGCATCGGCAGCCGATGCGCATGCCGGGCGCGATCATCCAAGCAAGGAGTTTTGCAGATGCACGGTACTAGGATTCCTCTCGCCAAGCCCGATTCCCGCGCCATCACCATTCGCCTCGCGCGCGATCTCACCGATCTCATGCTGGTCACCTCGATCCGCTCAGCCGTCTATCTCGCCGAGCAGGATTGCCCGTTCGATGAAGAGTTCGACGGCAACGACATGGTCGCCGCGCATTTCATCGGCTATGTCGGCAACGAGCCTGCGGGCTGTCTGCGGGTGCGGTTCTTCGGCGATTTCGCCAAGGTGGAACGGCTTGCGGTGCGGCACCAATACCGGCGGTCGCGGGTCTCGTTCAAGCTGGTACAAGCGAGCGTCGACTATGTGAAGCGCAAGGGCTTTCGCAAGATCTACGGCCAGGCGCAGGACCGGCTGGTCGATTTCTGGGCCCATTTCGGCGCCAAGCCGCTTGGTCACAATCGCAAGATCACATTTTCCGACTTCTCCTACACAGAAATGCTGCTGGAGATCGAACCGGGCCCGGATGCCATTACGCTGGACAGCGATCCTTACGTGATCATCCGCCCCGAGGGCGATTGGGACCGGCCGGGCGTGCTCGACGCCTCGGCAGGACGGGCCGTGACGTCGCCGCTGCGGGACGTCGCGCTCGCTGGTCGTTGAGACTGGTGCAGCTGCGCGCAAAACCATGCTGGTTTCCATCACAGACGATCCGCCGATCCTGGTCTGCGCGGATCTCCAGGTCGAATATCTGACCCCCGGACGTCGCCACGTCATCCTCGACGGCGATGCCGCAACGGCGCGCTGCGTGGAACTGCTGACGTTCTGGCGCGACAATCTCTGGCCGGTGATGCATCTGAAGCGCATCGCGCAGGCGGCCTGGTTCAATCCGGCATCCAAGCTGACCGATTGGATCGCGGAGGCGAAGCCGCGGCCGGGAGAAATGACCTTCGAGCACCCGCTGCCGTCGGCCTACAGTTCGGCGCGGTTTGTGGACTACATGTCCAATATCCGCAATGTCCGTTGCGTGCTCGCGGGCTTTTCCCTGGACGAAACCGTCCTGGCCACCGCTATTGACGGGTTTCACCGCAGTCATCGCTTCCAGGTGGTGGCCGACGCGGTGGCCTGCCGGCAGCCGGGGACTGGCGATGCTGCCGCCTACAAGCATGCGGTAGTGAATGTGATCGGGAATTTTGCTACAATCCAGTCCAGCGCCGAACTGATCAGAACCAGCGGCGCCGTTGCGGTGTAGGCGGCCGCGATCGACGGATGGAGCGGGACATTGTCACGGGGAGATCAGCTCGAGGAGCTGGCAAGCGACCTGTCGCGTGCCGCCGAGGCGGCGCGCCGTCTTGGTCTGCCCACGACGGTGTATCTGCTCTCGATGGCGCTGGTGGAGGTGCGGGAGGCCGCTGCGGCCGATGGCGATGGGAATGACGACGGCGCGGCGTGACAGCTGCCCGATGTGCGACTTTGTGCAACGCTGGTGAGCGCTTGCTGCCGACGAATTGACGTTGCAAGTTTTGCGCGGTGGCAATAGCCAAGGAGCTGGATCATCGAGTGATGACGCTGGCCGCGCCGGCGACGTGACGCTTTCAAGGATGCCCGCAAATGTCCATGTTGCCCAATTCGCAAGAGGCCCGGGATGTGGCCTACCAGCTCCATCCCTACACCAACGCGCGCGCCCATCAGCAGGCCGGTCCCCTGGTGATCGAACGCGGCGAGGGGCCTTACGTGTTCGATGCGTCGGGCAAGCGCTATTTCGAGGCGATGGCAGGCCTGTGGAGCGTCGGACTCGGCTTCAACGAGAAGCGGCTGGTCGACGCCGCGCACAAGCAGATGCTGGCGCTGCCGTTCTATCACACGTTCTCCGCCAAATCGCACGGGCCCTCGATCGATCTCGCCGAGAAGCTGGTCGCGCTCGCGCCTGTTACGATGAGCAAGGTGTTCTTCACCAATTCCGGCTCGGAGGCCAACGACACTGTTCTGAAGTTGATTGCCTATCGTTCCAATGCGCTCGGCCAGCCACAGCGGAAGAAGGTGATCAGCCGGATGCGCGCCTATCACGGCGTCACCATCGCGTCCGCCAGCCTCACCGGGCTGCCGAACAACCACCGCTCTTTCGACTTGCCGCTCCCGAACATCCTGCACACGGGCTCGCCGCATTTCTACAAGGATGGCGCGCCCGGGGAGAGCGAGGAAGCGTTCGCGACGCGGCGGGCCGAGGAACTCGATGCGCTGATCCAGAAGGAAGGCCCGGACACGATCGCTGCGTTCTTCGGCGAGCCGGTGATGGGCGCGGGCGGCGTCATCGTGCCGCCGGCGACCTATTGGGACAAGATTCAGAAGGTGCTGAACAAGCACGACATCCTGTTCGTCGCCGACGAGGTCATCTGCGGCTTCGGCCGCACCGGCAAGATGTTCGGCTGCGAAACCTACGGCATCAAGCCCGACGCCATCGTGGTCTCCAAGCAGATCACCTCGAGCTATTTCCCGCTGTCGGCCATCATGATGAACGATCGCATGTTCGAACCGATCGCCGACGAGAGCAACAAGATCGGCGTGCTCGGCCACGGCTTCACCGCGGGCGGCCATCCGGTGGGCTCGGCGATTGCGCTCGAGAATTTGAAGATCATCGAGGAGCGGGGCCTGGTTGCGCACGCCGCCGAGCTCGGTGGCTACATGCAAGGCAAGCTGCGTGAACTCACCAGCCATCCACTGGTGGGCGAGGTCCGCGGTGTCGGCATGATCGCTGCGATCGAACTGGTGCTGGACAAGGCGCGCAAGACCGCAGCGGCAACGCCGGGCGCCGTCGGCGGCATGGCCAGCCGCATGCTGCAGGAGCGCGGCGTGATCTCGCGCAACATGCTCGATGCCATCGCCATCTGCCCGCCGCTGATCGTCACCAAGGCCCAGATCGACGAGCTGGTCGCGGCGATTTCAGGTGTGCTGGACGACATGAAGCCCGAAGTGGCGAAGCTGACGCCGGCGTAGGGGACGGCGCTTCACGCGTGAGCGTAGCGCTCTATCACACCCCCGATGTCGTCCTGGCCTAGTGCGCAATTGCGCACTAGGCCAGGACGACATCGGGGGGCATCGGGGCTATTCCGCTCGCTGAACCCCGATCACGCGGCCTTTCTCGACCGCCAGCGCCAGCTCGCCGCGCTTCAGTTTCAGGGCGGCCTCGCCGAACAGCTCGCGGCGCCAGCCGCGTAGCGCCGGCACGTCGGCCTCGTCGTCGGCCGCAATCTCCTCGAGATCGTCGACGGTCGCAATCACCTTGCTGGCGACCGCATGGCGCTCCGCGGTCATGCGCAGCAACACCTTCAACAGTTCGACGATCGCGGCGCCATTGTTATTGTTGCGCGGCTTTTCCAGCTTCGGCAGCGTGGCGTGATCGCGCGCCAGCCCGCGCTCGACAGCGGCGACGATGTCGGCGCCCCATTTGGATTTCTCAAAACCCTTCGGCACGGAGCGCAGGTTTGCGAGCTTCTCGATCGTGTTCGGCGCATGGGTCGCGATGTCGCTGACGGCCTCGTCGCGCAGCACGCGGCCTCGCGGCACGTCGCGGCTCTGCGCCTCCTGCTCGCGCCAGGCGGCGACCTCCATTAGGACCGCAAGGTCCTTGGGCTTGCGCACCCGCGTCTTGAGCCGTTCCCAGGCGCGCTCGGGATGGAAGTCGTAGGTCTTGGGCGAGGTCAGGACTTCCATCTCGATCGAGACCCATTCGCTGCGCCGGCGCTTTTTAAGGTCGGCATCGAGCGCTGCGAACACGTCGCGCAGATGCGTGACGTCGGACACGGCGTAGTGCATCTGCTCCTTGGTCAGCGGCCGGCGCGACCAGTCGGTGAAGCGGTGGGTCTTGTCCGGGCGGTGTCCGGTGACCTTCTCGACCAGCGCGTCGTAGGCGATGCTGTCGCCGTAGCCGAGCACCATGGCCGCGACCTGGGTATCGAACACCGGGTGCGGGATGATGCCGGCCTGATGCCAGATGATCTCGATGTCCTGCCGGGCGGCGTGGAACACCTTCAACACGCCCTCGTTGCCCATCAGCTCGAAGAACGGCTTGAGGTCGATGCCCTCGGCCAGGGTGTCGATAACGATCGCTTCCTCGGCGCTGGCCATCTGCACCACGCACAGCAGCGGGTAATAGGTGGTCTCGCGCAGGAACTCGGTATCGACGGTAATGACGGGGTGCTTGGCCAGCCGGCTGCAGGCAGCCGCAAGGTCAGCGGTGGTGGTAATCAAATCCATGAACGGCCCATGACAAGTCCATCAGCCGTTCTGCCGAAAGCGCTGTGATGTCAAGGGGCTCGAAGCGAATTCGAGCCTTGCATTTGGACCGGAATCGCATTTTCCGACGAAATCCTATTCGTAGCGGACCCGCCGGGAGGGTTTGCGCGCGCAGGGCAGTGCCACCACGACCACGCACATGGCGACCAGCGCCAGCCCCAGGAACTCGAAAACCAACAGATCCACGGCAAAATCCCCCAGCAACATTGCTAAACTTGTCGGGGGCGAATTGAGGGTCTGTTAATTCTCGTGGTTACCGGCGGCGGGTCGGGCCGGATGGTGGACGGGGGGTTAACGGCCGCGGCATGCCGTGCAGGCGTCACGGCATCCGGCGTCAGGTCATGAGCTTCGGCAGGGCGGCCGCCAAGGCGTCCACGGCGGCGCGAACTTTCGGCGGCATCCGGGACGAGCGTGGCCAGAGCGCGTGACAGTCGTAGAGAAATCCCGGCTGACCGCTCAACAGAGTGACGAGTCTACCGGCGCGCAGGCGTTCGCGGACTAGCCAGTATGGCAGCCAGGCCAGTCCCATCCCCTGTGACGCGGCGTCCGCGATCGCGTCGAGATCGTCGAGCCTGAGCCTTCCCGCCGGCACGATTTCGCTCGGAGGCTGGCCCTCGCGGGGAAACAGCCACGGCCGGACGCGTCCGGAGCGGCGATAGATGATCGCCTGATGCTGGGCAAGATCGTCGAGCGATTTCGGCTTGCCGTTGGCGCGCAAGTACGAGCGCGTGCCGCACACCACCATGCGCTGGCTTGCGATGCGCCGCGTCATCAGGCCGGATTGATCGTGTAGATCGCCGGTCCGGATCGCAAGATCATAGCGGCCCTCGATGATGTCAGCGATCGGGTCGCCGAACGAGAGATCGAGCTCCAGATGGGGATATCGTCGCGCGAGCTTCATCAGCAAGGGGGCGATGCAGTGCCGGCCCAGCAGGGCGGGCATGGTCACGCGGAGCCGGCCACGCGGCTCGGACAATTCATCGGAAGCGACGGCGTCGGCGGCCACGGCTTCAGCGAGCACAGTGCGGCAGCGCTCGTAGTAGGCTTGGCCAGTCTCGGTCAGGCTCTGGCGCCGTGTGGTGCGGTTGAGGAGGCGGACGCCCAGGCGCTCCTCGAGGAAACGAACGTGCTTGCCGACCATTGGCCCCGACATTTCGAGCGCATCGGCGGCAGCGGCGAACGAGCCCACATCCACCGCCTTGACGAAGACGGCCATGCTGGTCCATGATTGCAAACTCCTGGTTTGGACTGTTCACCTCTCTGCACGCTTTATCCGGCGCCGCCCGGTTGGCATAGCTCCATTGAATTCAATTATTTTTGGAGTGTGTTCATGGCGCGCGTCGTTCGCTTCCACAGACATGGTGGCCCCGAGGTGCTGCGCATCGAGACCGTCGACGTCGCGCCGCCAGGGAGGCGCGAGGTGCAGATCAGGGTCAAGGCCCTCGGGCTCAATCGCGCGGAAGCGCTCTTGCGGAAGGGGACCTATATCGAGACCGCGACCTTTCCGTCCGGCCTCGGTCTCGAGGCCGCCGGCATCGTCGAGGCGATCGGCGAAGGCGTGAGCGGCTTCTCGCCGGGCGAGGTCGTCAGCATCGTGCCGCCCGTGTCGATGGTGCGATGGCCGGCTTATGGCGAGCTCGTCACGTTTCCGGCGGAGTTCGTCGTGAAGCACCCGCCCGAGCTCGGCTTCGACGCCGCGGCCGCGGTATGGATGCAATATCTGACGGCGTTCGGCGCTCTGGTCGATATTGCTGGGCTGGAGCGAGGGGAGTCCGTAGTCATCACCGCGGCGTCGAGTAGCGTCGGGCTTGCAGCGATTCAGATCGCGAACCGGATCGGTGCGATCCCGATTGCAGTGACGCGAACCTCGATCAAGCTGCAGGCCCTGCGCGATGCTGGCGCCGCCGACGTTATCGCCTCCGTGGAAGAGGACATCCGGTCACGGCTGCAGGACATTGTCGGCTCAAACGGCGTTCGCGTGGTGTTCGACGCGGTCGGCGGTCCCATATTTGGGCCGCTCACCGCCGCGATGTCGCCGGGTGGCGTTCTCATCGAATATGGCGGCCTGAGCCCAGAGCCAACGCCGTTTCCGCTGGTCAACGTACTGACCAAGAGCCTGACGCTGCGCGGCTATCTCGTGCACGAGATCATCCGCGACCCCGCGCGGCTTGCTAAGGCGAAGACCTTCATCCTCGACGGGCTGCGGGACGGCGCATTGCAACCGATCATCGCCAAAACGTTTCAGTTTGAGGAGATCGGCGAAGCGCATCGCTTTCTGGAGTCAAACGAGCAGTTCGGCAAGATCGTGGTAACGATCTGAGCGAATGATCGTCTTGAACAAACGATTTCGGCACCCCCGCATCTGGATTATGCCTTCGGCTCGTCCACGTGCGCACCGAGCTTGCCTCACGTCCCGCAGAACGTCTGCAGCACCCGCTGCTCCGGCAGCGGCGGATCGGCGTAGGCTGCATAGTCCGGCTGGCCCTCGAACGGTTTAGCCAGCACCTTCACGAATTCCTCAAACGGCGTGTAGTCGTCATCGTTGACCGCGGCCTGGATCACGGCCTCGACGCGGTGGTTGCGCGGGATGAACATCGGGTTGACGGCGTGCATGGCGGCTTGCCGTTCGGCTGCGGTTTGCGGCTCCAGCGCCGTGCGCTCGTGCCAGCGCCTGGCCCACTCGTCGAACGCCGCGGGGTCCATGAATTGCGCGCGTGCATCGTCAGCAGCCGGATCGCCAGCGGCGTCGCCGAGTTTGCGGAAGGTGAGGGTGAAGTCGGCCTGGTTCTTGGCCATGGCGTCCAGCAGGTCCTGGATCAGCGCGTCGTCGCCGTCGCGCTCCGTGAACAGGCCGATTTTCTTGCGCAGGCCCGCCTGATAGGCGTCGCTGAACGTGTCGGAGAAGGCGCCAAGAATGTCCTGGGCCTCGGCGACCGCCTTTTCCTGATCCTCGGAAAACAGCGGCAGCAGGCATTCGGCAAGCCGGGTCAGATTCCACAGCGCGATGCGCGGCTGGTTGGCATAGGCGTAACGGCCCATCTCGTCGATCGAGGAAAACACTTGCGACGGATTGTAGGCGTCCATGAAGGCGCACGGACCGTAATCGATGGTCTCGCCTGATATCGATGAGTTGTCGGTGTTCATCACGCCGTGGATGAAGCCGACCAGCAGCCAGCGTGCGACCAGATCGGCCTGGCGTGCGACGACGCCACCGAGCAGCGCGTGATAGGGCCGCTCGGCGCCGAGCAGCTCCGGATAGTGCCTGGCGATGACGTGGTCGGCGAGCCGGCGAATGGCATCGGTGTCGCGGCGGACGGCGAAGAACTGGAAGGTGCCGACGCGGATATGGCTCGAGGCGACGCGGGTCAGCACCGCGCCGGGCAGCGCGGTCTCGCGGATGACGTGCTCGCCGGTGACGACGGTAGCGAGTGAGCGCGTGGTGGGGATGCCCAATGCGAACATCGCCTCGCTGACGATGTATTCGCGCAGCACCGGCCCGAGCGCGGCACGGCCGTCGCCGCGGCGGGAGAATGGGGTGGGACCGGAGCCCTTGAGCTGGATGTCGCGGCGGATGCCGTCCTTGTCGATGACCTCGCCGAGCAGGACCGCCCGTCCGTCGCCCAGCTGCGGAACGAATTGCCCGAACTGGTGGCCGGCATAGGCCATGGCGATCGGATCGGCGCCGGCGGGAACCGTCTTGCCGGCCAGGATTTCGGCGCCCTCAGGGGTTTCCAGCACATCAGGATCCAGCCCGAGCTGGACCGCCAGCGGCCGGTTCAGCTTGATCAGCCGGGGCGCTGCCACCGGCGTCGGTGCGACCCGGGCGAAAAAGCTGTCCGGCAGCGCCGAATAGGAGTTCTGGAACGGGAAATGGACTGTCATGGCCTCAAGATAGGCGTGGAACGCCTGATGGCAAAGGCTTGAGCCGAGATTGGGCAAAAATGGCCACTTCCAGCCGAAAACGGGCCGTTCCCTTGGTTGCCGCCCCCGTCCTGCCGAGGTAAACCCTGCCGCAACTTTGAACCTGCCGTTTCGGCGGTTCGATTCGATCCTCCGACATTGAATTTGGGACGACCATGCATCGCTACCGGTCACATACATGCGGCGCGCTCCGCGAGAGCAACATCGGGGAGACGGTCCGCCTTTCAGGCTGGGTCCATCGCGTTCGCGACCATGGCGGCGTGCTGTTCATCGACCTGCGCGACCATTACGGCCTGACCCAGTGCGTAGTCGATCCGGACTCGCCGGCGTTCTCGCAGGCCGAAAAGCTGCGTTCGGAATTCGTGGTGCGGACGGACGGTAAGGCCCGTCGCCGCCCCGAAGGCACCGACAATGACGATCTGCCGACTGGCAAGATCGAGATCTATGTCAGCGAGATCGAGGTGCTGGGCCCGGCCGGCGACCTGCCGCTGCCGGTGTTCGGCGACCAGGAATATCCTGAAGACATCCGCCTGAAGTACCGCTTCCTCGATCTGCGTCGCGAGAAGCTGCACCAGAACATCATGACGCGCGTCGAAATCATCAAGTCGATGCGTCGGCGCATGGAGGGGCAGGGCTTCTTCGAGTTCAACACGCCGATCCTGACCGCGTCCTCGCCGGAGGGCGCGCGCGACTTCCTGGTGCCGTCGCGCATTCATCCCGGCAAGTTCTATGCCCTGCCGCAGGCGCCGCAGCAGTACAAGCAGCTCTTGATGATGTCGGGCTTCGATCGCTACTTCCAGATCGCGCCCTGCTTCCGCGACGAGGATCCACGCGCGGATCGTCTGCCGGGCGAGTTCTACCAGCTCGACGTCGAGATGAGCTTTGTCACGCAGGACGATGTCTTCGCCGCGATGGAGCCTGTCATCACGGGTGTGTTCGAGGAGTTTGCCAAGGGCAAGCCGGTGACCAAGGGCTGGCGCCGGATTCCGTTCGCGGAAGCCTTGCGCAAATACGGCAGCGACAAGCCGGACCTGCGCAACCCGATCGAGATGCAGGACGTCTCCGAACACTTCCGCGGCTCCGGCTTCAAGGTGTTCGCGCGCATGTTGGAGGACCCCAAGAACCAGGTCTGGGCGATCCCGGCGCCGGGTGGCGGCTCGCGCGCCTTCTGCGACCGCATGAACTCCTGGGCGCAGGGCGAAGGTCAGCCCGGCCTCGGCTACATCATGTGGCGCGAGGGCGGCGAAGGTGCCGGTCCGCTTGCCAACAACATCGGTGCTGAGCGCACCGCCGCGATCCGCGCGCAGATCGGCGTGAAGGAAGGCGACGCCGCCTTCTTCGTCGCCGGCGATCCCGACAAGTTCTGGAAATTTTCAGGGTTGGCCCGCAACAAGGTCGGCGAGGAGTTGAACCTCACCGACAAGGAGCGGTTCGAGCTGGCCTGGATCGTCGACTTCCCGATGTACGAGTACAACGACGAGGACAAGAAGGTCGACTTCTCGCACAACCCGTTCTCGATGCCGCAGGGCGGTCTCGATACCTTGAAGGGCCAGGACCCGCTGACCATCAAGGCGTTCCAGTACGACATCACCTGCAACGGCTACGAGATCGCCTCGGGTGGCATCCGCAACCACGTGCCGGAAGCGATGGTGAAGGCGTTCGAGATCGCGGGCTATGGCGAGCAGGAAGTCGTCGATCGCTTCGGCGGCATGTACCGCGCCTTCCAGTACGGCGCCCCGCCGCATGGCGGCATGGCCGCCGGTGTCGACCGCATCGTCATGCTCTTGTGCGGCACCAACAATCTGCGCGAGGTCTCGCTGTTCCCGATGAACCAGCAGGCCATGGACCTCCTGATGGGCGCACCGTCGGAGCCCAGCCCCAAGCAGCTCCGCGAGCTGCACGTGAAGGTGAGCCTGCCGCAGAAGTGAGGCTGTCTCCACAGCGTCATTGCGAGCGAAGCGAAGCAATCCAGAATCTTTCCGCGGAGTGACTCTGGATTGCTTCGCTTCGCTCGCAATGACGGGGAGGGATTTTCGCCGGTCCAACTGCCATCCCCGCGCGCAGCGTCGTTCCCTACAGCCCCGTCGACGCCTCGATCCTGAACTGCGCAAGCGCGCTCTGTGGGTCGGTTTGCAAGAGCTGCATCAATTGCATCAGCGGTGCCTTGGCGCGCGGGGACAGCTTGATGGAAAGCGTCTGGCCCGGCGTCTCGACGAAGCGGGAGATCGCGTCCACGGCCGCGTTCGCATCCGGATTGGCGGAAGCAACTTGCTCGCGTTTAGCCTTGATGCTCTCGACGAGCGCCTGGCGTGCGGTATCACGGCTGACATTCTGCATGCGCGCGAACTGCGCCGCGACGAGATCGATGACGCCGCTGTCGCGCAATGAGAATTCGAGCGTGCCCGCCTCGATCCGGGCCGCCTGGCCCATGAGCTGGGCCGGATCGGCCGAAAACACCTCGCGTGGTACGTTGCCGAGCGCCATACGCAGTTGCGCTCTTGCGATGCCTCCGATGTCGAGGGTCGCGGGCGTCAGAGCGAAGCTGTTGGACTGTTCGGTCCAGGCAGCGCCGAGATCGAGGTCGATAGCGAGCTTGTCGATCCCGCTGGCAATCAATGGAAGCTGTTTTGGACCGGATGGATCGGCTGGCGTGACAAATTTGGCAACCACATGCGCCTTGCTCGGGATCGAGCCGACCAGCTGCCCCCAGTCCAGGCTCAGTGTGTCGATCATGACCAGCTTATTGGTGGTCTTGAACGGCGCCGTCACGCCCTTGATCTCCGCGCCTGCGAGCACGCCGAACAGCCCGAGCATCTGATCCGGCGAGGGCGCCCGCCCGGCAGTGGTGAGGCTTGCTGCCCAGCGCATCAAACTCGCCGTGCTGAAGGACTTCAGCGCAAAGCGCTCCATCTTGAACTGTCCCTGCGGAGACGGCGCGTCGACGCCTTCGACCGCGAACTCGCCGTCGCGAAATCGGATGGCACCAACCGTGGCCGTTCCTTGCGGCGTGCCGACCGACATCTTGCCGATTTCGGCCTTACCGATGCGAAGACCCTCATAAACTCCGGCGAGCTTCTCCAGCAGCTCGCGTGCCTGCGCCGGAGTCGGCGGGGCCGATTGATCCCGTGGCAGCGCGGCAAATATCTCGGCCAGCCGGAATTTCGACGGCTGGACGGCGATGTCTTCCATGGTGAACCCGTCGACATCCACTCGCATCCCCTGTGCCGATTTGAGCGCATAGGGGCCCGTCGAGACCTGCCGATAGACCCGGCGATAGCTGTCGTCGCTGGCCGTCTGCGGATCGAGCGCGGCGATGATCGCGGTCGCGTCGAAATCGTTGACGATGATGTTCGACGATTCACCCGTCAGCTTGTCCGTCTTGCCGGGTTGCTTCACGTCGACCGAGATCACGGCGCGGTCCGACTTCATCCCGTCGATCTTGCCGTGCTTTAGGTTCTGGATCGCCAGTTCGGAATAGGTGACCTCGCCGCTGCCGGCGGCGCGGGAATCGAAGCTGATCGTGAGGGTCGGAGCTGTGAGCGACGATGCAGCGACACTCGCATATTGGCCGAGCACGTAGCGGTACATATCGACCAGCGAGCTGTCCGCCGGCACCTGACCCGCCTGAACAGGACCGGCATAGTCGCGCATGACCAGGTGCGGGATCTTGTACGCGACCTTCAGCTTGGCAGCGCCGATCTGGTCCAGCGTAACCTCGAGCCCGGTGATGTCGACGGCGTCGGCCGAGATCCTTGTTTCGTCGATCTGGCGAACGCCCGTGCCCTTGATGGCGGCGATCCTGATCTGCGCCTGCGGTGCCTTGCCCGGCGTAACCGCGATGTCCTCGATCGTGAGGGTGCGCGTGGGCAGATCGAAGGCGATCTTGCCGTAGCTAGCCTTGCCGCCTTGCTTGCGGATTTGCTCGAACGCGGTCTCCACCTCGGCGGTGACGCGATGTTTTGCGTAGAAGCTGAAGCCCAACCATCCGCCCGCGCCCACCACGGCCACGACGATGAAGCCGATCAGGATTCACTTCATTCCCAGCTCCAGTTGCTCGCGTTGCAGCACGCAACCTGCCATATTCGCAAAGCAACGCGCGGTCCAGGGAAAGCGAGCGCTATCAGATATTTGACCGCGCGCCCTGTTGATGGGGCCGCAATCGGATGTTGCCACCGGGCCGCCCGACGTGCTTCATCCCGTTTCCATGACCCGGAAATACCACCCGAAGGCGGGCCGGTCAGGACAACGTAGTTTGAGGCCGGTAACGCGAGGCAAGACACCGCATGTCGTCCTATTCTGATGATCTCCACCAGGCGGCGCTGGCCTATCATCGGCTGCCGCGCCCCGGAAAGCTCGAGATCCAGGCGAGCAAGCCGCTCGCCAACCAGCGCGACCTCGCGCTGGCCTATTCCCCCGGCGTCGCCGCCGCCTGCATGGAGATCGCCAAGAACCCCGCGGAAGCGGCGACGCTGACGATACGCTCCAATCTGGTTGCCGTGGTTTCGAACGGCACCGCCGTGCTCGGCCTCGGCAATATCGGCCCGCTGGCCTCGAAGCCGGTGATGGAGGGCAAGGCGGTCCTGTTCAAGAAATTCGCCGGCATTGACGTGTTCGACATCGAGATCGCGGCCGACACCATCGAACGCGTGGTCGAGACCGTGGCCGCGCTCGAGCCGACCTTCGGCGGCATCAATCTCGAGGACATCCGCGGACCGGAATGCTTCGAGATCGAGGCGCAGCTCAAGGAGCGCATGAAGATCCCGGTCTTTCACGACGACCAGCACGGCACCGCGATCATCGTCGCCGCCGCGATCACCAACGGTCTGCGCCTGAACGGCAAGAACCTGTCGGACGTGAAGATCGTCGCATCGGGGGCAGGGGCCGCAGCGCTTGCGACACTGAACCTGCTGGTGTCGATGGGGGCGCAGCGCAAGAACATCTGGGTCTGCGACATCGACGGCCTTGTTCACGAAGGCCGCAACACCACGATGGACCGCTGGAAGGCGGTCTATGCGCAGAAGACCGACAAGCGCACGCTCGCCGACGTCATCGGCGGCGCCGACATCTTTATCGGCCTCTCCGCACCGGGCGTGCTCAAGCCCGAGATGGCCAAGGCGATGGGCGACAAGCCGCTCATCATGGCGCTCGCGAATCCGACGCCGGAGATCATGCCGGAGGAGGCGCGCAAAGCCCGTCCCGACGCCATGATCTGCACTGGCCGCTCCGACTATCCGAACCAGGTCAACAACGTCCTGTGCTTTCCCTTCATCTTCCGTGGCGCGCTCGATGTCGGCGCCACCGCGATCAACGAGGAGATGAAGCACGCCGCCGTCGAGGCCATCGCGCAGCTCGCGCGCGAGGCGCCGTCCGATGCGGTCGCGCAAGGCTTCGATACCGGCGAGACGCAAGGGTTTGGCCCGGGCTCGCTGATCCCGAGTCCCTTTGATCCGAGATTGATCCTGCGCATCGCGCCGGCGGTGGCGAAGGCCGCGATGGAATCGGGCGTTGCGACCCGGCCCATCACCAATTTCGACGAGTACACCGCGTTGCTCGAGCGCTTCGCCTTCCGCTCCGGCCTCGTCATGAAGCCGATGTTCGCCAAGGCCAAGACCCAACCGGTGCGCGTGATCTACGCCGAAGGCGAGGATGAGCGCGTGCTGCGCGCCACCCAGGTGGTGCTGGAAGAGAAGCTGGCGATGCCGATCCTGGTGGGACGTCCGTCGGTGGTCGAGGCCCGCATCGAGCGCTTCGGCCTGTCTATCAAGGCCGGCAGGGACTTCGACCTGGTCAATCCCGAGGACGATCCGCGCTACCGCTCCTACGTGCAGTCCTATGGCGAGGTCGCCGGCCGCCGCGGCGTGACGCCGGATGCGGCGCGCACGGTGGTGCGCACCAATAACACCGTCATCGCGGCGCTCGCGGTGGTGCGCGGAGAGGCGGACGCCATGCTCTGCGGCGTCGAGGGCCGCTACATGAGCCATCTGCGCCATGTTCGCGAGATCGTCGGGTTCACCCCGGGAATCAGCGACTATGCGGCGCTGGCGCTGCTGATCACGAGCAAGGGCGCCTTCTTCATCGCCGACACCCAGGTGCGGCCCAATCCGAGCGCCGAAGAGCTCGCCGAGATCGCCTCGCTCGCGGCGGTCCACGTCCAACGCTTCAACATCAAGCCGAAGATCGCCTTCGTCTCGCATTCGGATTTCGGCAGCTACGACACGGAATCCTCGCGCAAGATGCGCCGGGCAACCCAGCTCCTGAAGGAGAAGCATCCGGAACTCGAGGCCGACGGCGAGATGCAAGGCGACACCGCGCTCTCGGCCGCCGCGCGCAAGATGGTGCTGCCGCACTCCAAGCTCGAGGGCGAAGCCAACATCATGATCATGCCAAGCCTCGACACCGCCAACGTCGCCTATCAGATGATCAAGTCGCTGGCGGACGCGCTCCCCGTCGGGCCGATCCTGATCGGCCCGGCGCGCCCGGCTCACATCCTCACCCCGTCGGTAACGGCGCGCGGCATCCTCAACATGACCGCAGTGGCTGTGGTGGAAGCGCAGGAGCGCGCGTCGCGGCAGCAGCCGACGTTGTTTACGTAGGCCGTGCGTGGCCTTCCCCTCTCCCCTTGTGAGAGAGGGTGGCTCGCCGCGGAGCGGCGAGACGGGTGAGGGGTTGCTTCCGCGCGCACATTTCTCACGGTTGAATTTGCAGAGCGAGACCCCTCATCCGGCACTGCACCTTCTCCCACAAGGTAAGAAGGTGCAGTGCCGGGCCACCAACTTTGAATTGCTCGCAGTTAGCCATTTCCCCGTTTGTAAACCGGCGAATGTATCTTCATAATCGCGAAGTGCTTTCGCGAGAATTCAAAAGCCTGAGCAAAGAGGCCGATCATGCCAGCGTTCGTGACTTTCGGGCGGATCCTGTTCGCCGTGCTGTTCATCTACACGGGTGCGGCAAGACTGTTTGCCATGCAGGCGACCGTTGATTTCATCGCCGCCAAGGTCGTGATGCCCGACATGATCGCGCCTTACGCCAAGCAGATCGAGACGGCGACGGCCATGACCACGCCGCAACTGCTGGCGATCGCAGTCGGCGTGCTCGAGATCATCGCAGGCGTGATGATCGCGCTGAATTTCGGCGCGCGCTTCTTCGCGATGCTGATGATTATCTATGTCGCGGTCGCGACCTTCCTGTTCTACGACTTCTGGAACCAGGTGCCGCCTGACAACGGCAAGATGCTGGTCGACGCGCTCAAGAACCTGTCGATCATCGGCGCCCTGTTCATGATCATGGGCTACGGGCGCGCCACGCGTCCGGCCGAGGCGGCCTACGGGGACGTATAAAGGTTAAGCCACTACGTCCTGCGCCATGGCGTCACCGTCACGTCATGCGCGGCGTCGAGCAGATACGGCGCGCCCGGCTTCATCCCGTGTGAGGCCAGCACCTCCTGAGGCGTGCGCCCCGGTACTTCGACAAAACAGCCCTCGCCGCCGGGCAGCCGAAGGTGCGGGGCTTCCGACAGCCAGAACGTATCGTAGCGATCCATGAACATGTCGAACACGACGGGGCCGCCGATGATTGCGATGGTGCCGGAAGCGACATTGGCGAACGCACAGGCGTCCTCAAAGCTGGCGTGAGCCGGATTCCACAAGGTCGCGTTCGGCATCTCGGGATCGACGGTCAGAGTCTGGATCTTGCGGGTCAGGATCAGGCGCTTGCGCTTGGGTGAATTCGGCTGCTGCTCATGCGAGTGACGGCCGTGCACGATCAGCGCGGCGCGATCGAGCGCCTGCTCGAAGAACAGCTTGTCCCCTTCGAACTTCAGGCTGTCGGGCATGACATGCTCCGCGTCGGCGAGCATGCCGTCCGCGGAGACGATGACGTAGCCTTCGATGCGAAAGGACAATGGCGCGGCTATTCGGAGACCGTCGTCACGACGCTGTTGACTGGCCGGTTGCTCACCGTCGGCAGCTTGACGTCCTTGAGCAGCTCCTGGTCGTATTCCGGCAGCGTCGAGGCCGGGAACTTGGCGCGCATCGCCACCACCTTGTAACCGCCAGCCTTCAGGCGCTTGAGCAATTCGGGCAGGGCTTCCGCAGTGTGCTTCTGGAAGTCGTGCATCAGGATGATGCCCTTGCCCTTGCTGTCGAGCTTCTTCATGACGGTCTCGACCACCTTCTCGGGCTTCGAGGCCTTGAAGTCGAAGGAGTCGATGTCGCAGGAGAAAATCGCCGTGTTGCGGTTGCCGAGATAGGTGACCATCTCCGGCGGATGCTGGAGCGCCGGGAAGCGGAAGAAAGGCGAGGGCGAAATGCCGCCGAGCGCCCATTTCACCGCGGAAAGACCCTTCTCGATCTCTTCCTTGCGCTGCCCTTCCGTGAGCTTCTTGTTGTTGAGGTTGGCGTGCGACCAGGTGTGGGTGCCCACGGTATGGCCGGCCGCGTAGACCTGCTTCAGGATCTCCGGCTCGTAGGTCGCGTGCTTGCCGATCGAGAAGAAGATGCCGGTGGTGCACTCGTCGGCGAGCGCCTTCAGCACCGCGGGCGTGTTCTTGGGCCAGGGGCCGTCGTCGAAGGTCAGCACTACCTCGTGGTCGCGCAGGAAATCGAGCTCCTTGAAATGCTCGAAGCCGAAGCCAGGACCGCCCGTGGTGTCGATCTCGACGGTGCGGGCGACCCCAAGCGCGCCCGGCGTGTTGCAGGCTGCGCGGGCGGGCTGCGGCGCCTGCTTAGGCGGCGGAGGATTGACGAAGCCCGCCGGCGCGGCGGCTGCTGCAGGAGCGGGTGCGGGAGCTGCAGCGGGCGCAGCCGCAGCCGGTGTTGCCGCCGGTGCGGCCTGCGTCGCGGCGGCGGGCTTTGCAGCCGGGGTCTGCGACCATGCCGCGCCCGTCATCGCCAGAGACATCGCGCTTGCCAATATCAGTCCTGCCGCCACACGCATGGTGTTGTCCTCGAGATTGATCCCGTTGTTCCGCCGCGGCTTTTCGCCTTCGGCAAAACCATCCTGCCCATAACAATCCTAGCCTAGATGGTGGGCCCTCGCCATTGCAACGGCTGTTTGGCGCGCCAGCCCAATTGTGCCCAACCGGGTTGGGGACGCGTGGCGTCAAGTGTCGGCCAGCGCCTTGGCGATCGCCGTCTTGATCCGCGTGTCTGTCGGTTCGACCGCGGATGCAAAGACATCGGCGATATAGCCCTCCCGGCCGATCAGATATTTGTGGAAGTTCCAGCGCGGAACTTCTCGCGGGCGCGCCTCTGCCGCCCATTTGTAGAATGGATGCGCCTTTGCACCGACCACGATGGCCTTGGCCGCGATGGGGAAGGTAACGCCGTATTGGTGGTGGGCGGTTTCCGAGATCTCACTGGTGCCGCCGGGCTCCTGTCCGCCGAAATCGTTGGAGGGCACGCCAATGACGGTGAGGCCGCGTTCGCGAAACTCGCTCCAGATGTCTTGCAGGCCGGCATATTGCGGCGTGTAACCGCAGAGCGAAGCGGTGTTCACCACCAGCAGCGGCCTGCCAGTGAAGGCCGCAAGGCGGATGTCGTCGCCTGACAATGCCGGGAAAGAGAAGGCGTAGGCGGAAATTCGGCTCATGCCGCCATCCGCCAGTGCACGCGTCGCCGGCGCCAGCGTGCCTGCAAAGGCGGCGATGAGTATGGTCCTGCGGTTCATCATAACGGCGTCCCCCGAAATGATCCGGGGCGCATGTTACCCCGTCGGTGCGAGCGGCGTCGTCAACACGGCGTTATCTGCCGCGATGAGGCGCGTTAGTACAGGCGGACGATGAAATCGGTGCCTTCGCCAGTCTCGCCCTGGTTGATGCCCTGGTCGGAGACGATGATCGAGCCGCCCGATGTCAGCATTTCGTTGATCCTCGCGATCGTGTCGGCCGGGATCGAGACGCGGTCCAGGGCCTCGGCTGGACTGTCCGGCGGGACCACAGGCTTTACGGCGACGGGAATCACCGCCGCGCCACGTTGGCGGCCTGTCACGCGGCCGTCATCTTCGCGCGCGGCAGAACGGACCGACACTGGCAAGGACACCACCGACCAATGCAGCGCATTGGAATCGGCCTTGTCGATTTCGGCGGTAAAGACATGCGTGCCGAGCGGCCGATCACTCGCGGCGATTGTGACAGGCACCTCGAACAGCGGCGCAAAGTTCTGCCGCACGTAGAGCTTGGAATCCTTGCGGCTGATGAAGACCGCGATCTGGCCCGCTCGCTTGGGCGCTTCAGGTTTTGCCACGGGCGCCGGATCGGCAACGCGGGTTTCGTCCTTCTTGACGTCGGTCGTGGCCGCCTGCGCTGGCGCCGCGGCCGGTGCATCGGATGTCTTCGCGAGTTCGGACTTCGGCGTCTCCGCGGCGTCGACAGGCTTCGCTTCAGTGTTCGCGGGCTGCGCGGCGTCTCCGGCCTCTGGCTTGGCCGCGTCCGCCGCCTCAGCGGGCTTGGTCTCGGGCTTTGCCGTTGTCTCGGTGTTGTCGGCCGATGCCGGGGCCTCCTCGCGGGCTGGGGCATATCCGGTGGTCACGTCCGACATCACGGTGTGGCCGACCGACGAGCGCAGCTCGGGCACGCCGTCGGCGCTGGCGGTTTTCGTTTCAACCGGCTTTGCTTCAGTGGCCGCGGTATTGGCCGTGCCCTTGTCGGCCTTGTCGCCGGCATTGGTCTGCGGCTCGAGGCTGGCCGCGGGTTGCGGTGGCACGCGCAGCGAGGCAAGCAGCGGATGTGAGAACTTCTGCGGCGACATCTGACCGGGCGAAACGATCACGCGCGCGCCCATCCTGGTCCAGTTCCACATCTTCACCGCGAACGCCATCGGCATGCGGATGCAGCCGTGCGAGGCTGGATACCCCGGCAGCACGCCGGCATGCATGGCAACGCCCGACCAGGTGATCCGCTGCATGTACGGCATCGGCGCGCCGCTATAGATGTTGGAGTGGTGGAATTTGTGCTTCTGGATGACGCTGAACACACCCATCGGCGTCGAATGGCCCTTCATGCCCGTCGAAACCGGGGATTCCGCGAACACGCCTTTGCTGTCGTAGACCGTGACCTTCTGCCGGTCGATCGAGACGACGATGACGAGAGGACCTTGCGGTTTGGTGCCGGCTTCTTTTTCGGCAACAAGGTCTTTTTTGCCGACCGCACCGCGCTTCTGCGGTTTCTGGCGCGGGACGTCGAGATGGCGCTCCTGGCGCCCGTAGGACCCGTCGGAATAGTCCGTCCAGTAATAAAACGCTGCGTCCGCCTGGCTTGCCGTGCCGATCGCACCCGCCGCCGCCAAAATGGCGACCTGCCAAAGCCGCGTCGGCTTGGCAGAAAAACCGGCCCCGTTCACGCTGTTCATCCTCGAATCCATAATCCAAATCAGATGTTAGTCTCTCAGAGGGGATACGCGTTCACCAGCATGGCGGTTCTGCCATCAGCTACATTGTCCAAAGCGTAGCAAAAAAGCCTCACGGAGCGGTAAACGGCGGCCGTGTCGGCTTGCCGGTCGTCTTCCTGATCGGTCGCCTCATCCCTACATTGCTGGAAGTTGTTACCGGAGAGGTTCATGTCATCTCGTTTCCGCAGTCTTTCCAGCATCCGCTTGAAAGGCCTCGCTTTATTCCTCATGGCGTTGACCGTGCCGGCAGCGTCCGCCTTCGCCGCCGACGAGCCGGATCTGATCTTTCGCCGCTCGACCGTGTTCAAATGGATGAGCCCGAACGACAAGCTTGCGACCTACGGCCTCGACGATCCTGAAGTCGAGGGCGTGGCCTGTCATTTTACGGTGCCGGAGAAGGGCGGCTTCAAGGGCTGGCTGGGCCTTGCCGAGGAAGTCTCGGACATTTCGCTCGCCTGCCGTCAGGTCGGCCCGATCAAGTTCAAGAACAAGATGGAGCAGGGCGACGACATGTTCCGCCAGCGCCGCTCGCTGTTCTAAGAAGATGCAGATCGTGCGCGGCTGTGACGCGAAGCGCAACGTGCTGGTCTACATGGTCTATTCGGACAGGCTGATCGAGGGTTCGCCGAAGAACTCGACCTCGACCGTGCCGGTCATGCCGTGGGGACCGGCGGACGCCAACGTCCAGAAGTGCGGAGAGTTCTTCACTCAGTGACGCTCTTGCGTTCACTCAGTGACGCTCTCGCGTGCACTCAGTGAGGGGTTTGCGTTCACTCGATGATGTCAGCGCGGATGGCGCGCGGTTTTGCAAGATGCGAGCCGGTCAGCCGCACGAATGACTGCGGCGTGGCCTCAAAGCCCCGGCTCGATTGTAGCGCCATTTCGCCAGGCGAATGGGCACTGCTGTGAACAGGTCGTTGCTCCCGGCGGTCCGTTCGTTGGTCCGCATCGCGCGTCGTTGCGCGATTCTGCGCGGTCATGATGGCTGTTCCTCACATGAACGCGCTCGGCGATGCTCGGGCGTCCTCGGTCTCGATAGCTTGGGTCGCAGTCGAAGCGCCCCCGGTTCGACAGGACCCAGCCTTCGTTCGGCTTCTCTTCAGCAGAAAAACGTAAAACGCATGTGAAGGGTGTGAGGCGGGATCATGACGGCGCCGGCGTTCCGCGGCGCATCCGAGCTCGCCGGAACCTGCCAGGCTACATTGGGTGACCGCACGACCCATCTGAAAAGATTGAGATTTTCCATGGAATATGTCGTCGCCTCGAGCGGGACGAAACAATTCTCACGGAGACGAAACCATTTTCCGGCTTTGGCGCATCACGCGCGAAACCGCCCATGGTTATCAACCTCACAACGACGACGGCGCACGCCGGCCACCGAATTCGGAGAGAACTTCATGCGCACGCTCAGCCTCATCCTTGCTTTCGGTTTCGTGCTCGCCGGCTCCTCGTTCGCAGGCTCGCCGGACGGCAATGTCCCGGGTATCGGTACTTTCCAGTACAGCGGCTCGCCGATCATGATCCCGGCACCGCAGCCGATCGTGGTTGCCGCGCGCTTCTGATCGCCAACAAGAAAAATCAGCCAATAAAGGCCATCATGCTTGCTCGTTCCTGCGCCGCGGCGTTCATATCCCTTCTGACGATCAGTGCCGTTCAGGCGCAAGTGCGCTCTCCCTCCAGATTACCCGATCCCCGTACCGAGTTCGTGAGGCAATGCGCGCCGCGCATGCTCGGGCGATGGGAGCATCCGGAAGAGGTCTGCGGCTGCCTGCACGATCATGCTGCCGCCGTCGTCGAGGATCGCGATCTTCGCGAGGCCCTGCTGCGCGGCATCAGCGAGACCGGAGTGCCGACGATCGAGACCGATTGGGTGCCGGCCGCAAAGCAGATCGAAATCGGCCCGACCTTCACCAAGATCGCCAAGCCGACCCTGCAATGCATGTTCGACCCGGCGAAGTAGCGCTCAGCGCTTTGATTTCGGACCAAATCGCGACACGCAGATGCTCGTCCGTGCGACGCCCTTGTCGGTCATTTTGGCGCCGCGCACTTCCTTGACCTGTCCGGCGGGGCAGGTTCCGTCGTCCACTTGCACGCGCTGGCCGAGCTTGAGATCGACGATGTCCTGCTCGCGTCCGACCGAGCCTGCGCGCGCCGTCGCGGCGAGTGCGATGAAGATCAGGAGCGAAAGGCAAGTCGCGCGGCGTAGCAGCATGGGGTGAGCTCCCGGCATCGATGTCGCAATGTAGGGAGCGGCAGCCGATTCTCATAGTGAACGTTCATCATGCCCGCCGGGCCGGCGTGCGCCTCGCTCGCAAGGCCACTCGCGATTCCCGCGCGAGTCGTTCGGCGGAGGCCACGAGCTTCGAAACCGCGTGGCCGGAAAATCCCAGCACGAAACCGGGCTGTGGGCGCGCGCGTGAATAGGTGTCGGCCAACAGCCAGCCTTCGGCGCTCGCGGCCTGCTTGGCTTTCGCCGCCACAGACAGATCGACCGAGGGATCGAACCGGGCGACTAGATGCAGACCCTGTGATGGGACCGGCACCGACAGCACGCCATCGGATGCGGCTTCGAGCCTCCCGGCCAGCGCGTCGCGCGCCTCGCGGTAAAGCTTGCGCACGCGCTTCAGGTTCGCCGCGAACGCGCCGGAATTGAGCATGTCGGCCACCGCGCCCTCCATCAGCGTGCCGGGAAAGCGGTCGAGCGCGGCCCGCGTCGCGGCGACATCCGCAATCAAGCGCTCGGGCAGGGCGCAATAGCCGATGCGCAGGCCCGGAAACAACGTCTTCGCGAACGTGCCCATGTAGATCACGCGCTGGAGGTGATCGATACCGGCCAGCGACATCAGCGGCGCGCCGTCGTAACGGAATTCGCTGTCGTAATCGTCTTCCAGCACGAAGGCGCCGGCCTGCCTGGCCCAGTCCAGCAGCTCGAGCCGCCGCGGCATCGACATCTGCACACCCAGCGGAAACTGGTGCGACGGCGTCACATAGGCTGCGCGCGCGGACGGCGCCGCTGCGCGGCCTTTGGCGACCCGCATGCCGTGCGCGTCGACGGGAACGGAGACGGCACGATAGCCGCAATGCGCGATGGTTTTCCGCGCAGCGGGGTAGCCGGGGTCTTCGCACCAGACCTGGTCGTTGGGCTTCAGGATCGCGCTCAGCACGATGCGCAGCGCGTGCAGCGTGCCCGACGTCAGCATGATCTGATCGGGATCGCAGCGCAGGCCCCGCGCCGACAACAGATGATCGGCGATCGCCGCACGCAGCTCGCGGCTGCCACGGGGATCGCCATAGTGCAGATGCTCAGCGCCGAAGGCGCGCATGCGACGGCCGACAAAGGCGCGGAAACGCTGCACGGCGCGCGCGTCGATATGGGTGCAGCCGAGCGAAAACGCGCCTTGCCCGGGCGTTTCGACGCTGATCTTCGGCCGCTTCGGCTCAGCCGCGCGCGCGGGGATGCGCGCGGCGACGAAGGTGCCGGAGCCGACGGTGGCGTCGGCAAAGCCGTCGGCAATCAGCCGCTCATAGGCGGTGACGACGGCATTGCGCCGAAAGCCGGTCTGTTTGGCCAGCGTGCGCGACGGCGGCAGCGGCTCGCCGGGTTTCACCAGACCGCCGACGATCATCTCGCACAGTGCCTGATACAGCCGGTGCGCCGACGAGG
>NZ_JADPJF010000158.1:186321-204723 GCF_023073295.1 Bradyrhizobium sp. 23
GCCAGCCGTGATGTGCGGGCCTGCGAGGTCGAGCGGCAGCTCGGCTTTGGCCGGCGAGGGGACAGAATTGGTCGGAATTTTTCGCATGGAATTGGCACTATCGCAGACCAAATCCGCGCCTACAACTGTTCTGGCATTGTTCAAATCCGACAGGAGCGGCCGTGAGCCAGACCGAGAACCAGAATTCCTATCCGATATCCACGCGCAACCAGGTGAAGCGCCGTCATGACCGCGGCTTCTACGATCACGACACCGTTCATCGCATCCTGGATTCCTCGATGCTCTGCCACGTCTCCTACGCGATCGACGGCCAGCCCTATTGCACGCCGACCTTCTTCTGGCGCGAAGGGACGAAGCTGTACTGGCACGGCTCAAGCGCCAGCCGCATGCTGCGCAACCAGACCAGGGGCGAGCGCGTGTGCCTGACGGTCGCCCATCTCGACAGCCTGGTGCTGGCGCGCTGCGGATTCAATCACTCGGCCGACTACCGCGCCGTGATGGCATTCGGCACCGCCTATCTCGTCACCGATCCCGACGAGAAAGAGCGCGCGGTCATCGCGATGGTCGACCGCTTCTTCCCCGATCGCACCGCGAGCCTGCGGGCGAGCAACACCCAGGAGATCAAGGCGACCTCCTTTATCGCGATGGAGATCGAGGAGGCCTCCGCGAAAATCCGGGCCAAGGGTGTCGCCGACGACGACGAGGACTATGAATTGCCGATCTATGCCGAGCGCATCCCGGTGCGCACGGTGCTCGGCGCGCCGGAGCCTTGCCCGCGGCTGCTCGACGGCGTGCGCCGGCCGGCGACACTGAATGGCTATTCGGAGGGCCGGCTGCTCGAAGATGCATTGCGGGATGCCTATTTTGCAGAGTACCGGAACGGCTGAAATCGGTTAGCTTGCGCTCCATCGATGATCTCAATGCCCGATTGGAGTTGCCGGATGAATGCCGAAACGCAGCAGAGGATTCTTGACGCCGTCGATGCCGGCTTCGAAGCCCAGCTCGCGACCACACGCGATCTCGTCGCGATCCCCTCGACGCGCGGTGCGGAGGGGCCATGCCAGGACATGATCGGCGACCTCCTGCGCGCGCGCGGATACGAGGTCGACGACTGGCACATCAATGTCGACGACCTCAAGGATCTGCGCGGCTTCGGGCCCATCGAGCACGATTTTTCGAAGGCCCGCACTGTGGTCGGCACGTACCGGCCCAAAACCGAGGCGGGCAAATCGCTGATCCTCCAGGGCCATTGCGACGTGGTGCCCGCGGGGCCGCTGGAATTGTGGGACACCCCGCCGTTCTCGCCCGTCATCAAGGACGGCAAGATGTTCGGTCGCGGTGCCTGCGACATGAAGTCGGGCACCATCGCAGCGCTCTCCGCGCTCGATGCGATCAGGGCCGCGGGCCTGAGGCCGACGGCGCGGATTCACTTCCAGTCTGTGATCGAGGAGGAGAGCACCGGCGTCGGGGCGCTCTCGACGCTTCAACGAGGCTATCGTGCGGATGCCTGCTTCATTCCTGAGCCGACCGGCGGCAAGATGGTGCGCTCGCAGGTGGGCGTGATCTGGTTCCGCCTGCGCGTGAAGGGCCATCCGACCCATGTCGCCTTCGCCGGCTCCGGCGCGAATGCAATCATGGCGGCCTATCATTTGATCCAGGCGCTGCAAAAACTCGAGATCGAGTGGAACGAGCGCGCGAAAGCCGATCGTCACTTCAAGACGCTGAACCATCCCATCAACTTCAACCCCGGCATCATCAAGGGCGGCGACTGGGCCTCCAGCGTGCCGGCCTGGTGCGACGTCGATTGCCGGATTGCCGTGTTGCCGGGCTGGTCGATCGCCGATCACCAGAAGGAGATTCTTGCGTGTGTCGCCGCCGCCGCACGCAACCACCGCTTCCTCGCCAACAATCCGCCGGAGATCGAATGGTCGGGCTTTTTGTCGGAAGGCTATGAGCTGACCAATGCCACCGCGCCTGAGGCGGCGTTCGGCAAGGCTTTCAGCACCGTCTATGGCGGCCAAATCGAAGACCTCGTCTTCACCGCGCTCACCGACACCCGCTTCTACGGCCTCAATCACGGCATCCCGAGCCTGTGCTTCGGCGCGAGTGGCGGCGAGATGCACGGCTTCAATGAATATGTCGATCTGGACTCGCTGAAAAAGACGACCAAGGCATTGGCGCTGTTCATCGCGGATTGGTGCGGGGTGGAGCAGGGGTAGGGGCCTTCCCCCGTCATGCGAGGAGCCCTTGCGACGAAGCAATCCAGACTGCCACCGCGGAGGCAGACTGGATTGCTTCGCTGCGCTGGCAATGACGGGGGCTGCCCAATCCACCCGCGTCCCAAAATCCTTTAAGCTTAAAATAAAGACTAGGATGGCGGCCGCGCCGGTGGCAGACTAAGGCCCGGTCCGCAGGACAGTCCGAGGAAGGCACGATGCGCGATTGGGATGACGCCTACGCCAATTCGGCCCATATCCCGGGCTCGGACAAGATACCGGCGCTGTGGGCGGAGCGCGCGGCGGCTTATCGCGCCGGACTGAAGGAGTTTCGCGCCGACATCGCCTATGGCCCCGGCGAGCGCCAGCGCCTCGACCTGATCTTGCCCGACGGCGACAGCAAGGGCCTCGTCGTCTTCGTCCACGGCGGCTACTGGATGCGCTTCGACAAATCGGCATGGACTGATCTCGCCGAAGGCGCGCGGCATCACGGCTGGACGGTGGCACTGCCAAGCTACACGCTGACGCCGGCCGCGCGCATCTCCGACATTACTGGGGAAATCACCACAGCGATCGCCAAGGCGGCCGCGCTGGTCGCGGGCCCGATCCGGCTCGCCGGCCATTCCGCGGGCGGGCATCTCGTTACGCGCATGCTGTGCGACGACAGCCGGCTGGAGCCCGCCGTCTTCAACCGCATCGCCGGGACGCTGTCCATCAGCGGCCTGCATGATCTGCGTCCGCTGCTCAAAACCAGGATGAACAACACCCTGCGCATGACGATGGAGGAGGCCACGCTGGAAAGCGCGGCGCTGCATCTGCCGCGCGGGCCTTCGCCGGTGACCGCCTGGGTCGGTGGCAACGAGCGGCCCGAATTCATCCGCCAGTCCGATCTGATGGCCAATGTCTGGACTGGTTTCGATTTGCCGACGCGTCTTGTCGTCGATCCCGGGCTGAACCATTTCACCGTGATCGACGCCCTCAAGGACCCGTCGTCGCCCATCACCGCGCGCCTGATCGGCCTCGACTGACGAGGCCTTGAAGATCGATCGAAAGGGCCTGCCATGACGTCCAGCCAATACGATCCCGCAAGCGAAGGCGCTGAGACCGATTTCGCCCGGCGCATGTCCTATGGACACTATCTGGCGCTGGACGCGATCCTCGGCGCGCAGCATCCCCTGTCGGAAGCCCATGACGAGATGCTGTTCATCATCCAGCATCAGACCACCGAGCTGTGGATGCGGCTCGCCATCCACGAGCTCAGCGCCGCACGCCGTTCGATCGCGAAGGATGAGGTGCAGCCTGCAATGAAGATGCTGGCACGGATGTCGCGCATCTTCGAGCAGCTCAACGGCGCCTGGGACGTGCTGCGCACCATGACGCCCAGCGAGTATACGCGCTTCCGCTCGCAGCTTGGCCAGTCTTCAGGCTTCCAGTCGCGGCAATACCGGCAGATCGAATTCCTGCTCGGCAACCGCAACCACGCCATGCTCAAGCCGCACGCGCACGATCTGGAAACAACGCAGCTGCTCGAAGCCGAGCTCGCAACGCCAAGCCTCTATGACGAGGTGCTGCGGCTCGCCGACCGCAACGGGCTCAAGATGCCTGCGGCCGTGCTGGCGCGCGATGTTCGCGAGAGTCATAGCTTCAATGAAGGTGTGCTGCAGGCTTGGCGTATCGTCTACGAGGCGCCGGAAACGCACTGGATGCTCTACGAGCTCGCCGAGAAGCTGGTCGATTTCGAGGACTATTTCCGGCGCTGGCGCTTCAACCATGTGACGACGGTCGAGCGCGTCATCGGCTTCAAGCGCGGCACCGGTGGCACTGGCGGCGTCAGCTACCTCAAACGCATGCTGGAGGTCGAGCTGTTTCCGGAACTCTGGCGCGTGCGCACGATCCTGTAGAGAATTCCATGACCAAGCTTCGCGTCTACGACGACACCAAAGCGCTGTTCCATATGCCGGACGGTGTGATCTATCTCGACGGCAATTCGCTCGGCGCGTTGCCGCTTGGCGTTGCCGAGCGCGTCAGCCGCGTCATCACCGCCGAGTGGGGCGATGACTTGATCCGCGCCTGGAATACGGCTGGCTGGTATGCCCAGCCGCGCCATGTCGGCGATCGCATCGCGCGCCTGATCGGTGCGGAAGCCGGCTCCGTCATGGTCGGAGATACGCTGTCGCTCAAGGTCTATCAGGCGCTCGCCGCCGCGCTCGACATGAACGCGTCGCGCAAGGTCGTTCTATCGGACACCGGCAACTTTCCGACCGACCTCTACATGGCCGAAGGCCTGATCGCGACCCTTGGCCGTGGCCATCAATTGCGCCTGGTGGCGCCGGAGGAGATCGAGGCTTCGTTGTCGGAGGAGATCGCGGTGCTCTACATCACCGAGGTCGATTACCGCACCGGACGGCGCCACGACATGGCGAAGCTGACTGCAAGAGCGCATGCGCTCGGCATCGTCACGGTCTGGGACCTCGCGCATTCGGCCGGCGCGCTGCCAGTTGACCTTGCAGGCACCGGCGCGGATTTCGCCGCTGGATGCACCTACAAATACATCAACGCCGGCCCCGGCGCGCCGGCCTTCCTCTACGTTGCGCCGCGCCACGCCGACAGCGTGCGCGCCGCTTTGTCGGGTTGGATGGGGCATGCAAAGCCGTTCGCGTTCGAGCTTGCCTATGCGGCCGCAGGTGGCGTTGAGCGCATGCGCGTGGGAACGCCGCCGGTGCTGGCAATGGCGGCATTGGAAGCTTCGCTCGACATCTGGGACCGCGTCGATATCGCCGAGGTCCGAGCCCGCTCGCTGGCCCTCGGCGATCTCCTGATTGCCGAGGTCGAACGCCGCTGTCCGTCCTTGAAGCTTGTTACGCCGCGCACGCATCAGCGCCGCGGCTCTCAGGTCTCCTTCGCCTTCGACGGCGGCTATGCCGCGATGCAAGCCCTCATCGCCCGTGGCGTGATCGGCGATTTCCGCGCGCCTGACATCATGAGGTTTGGCATCACGCCGCTGTATATCGGCGAGGGCGAGATCGTGCGGGCAGCCGAGTTTATCGAGGAGGTGATCGCGGGCGAAATTTGGCGGCGGCCGGAGTATCAGGTGGTGAATGCGGTGACGTGAGGTGCGAACGCTGTCTCCCCGTCATTGCGAGCGCAGCGAAGCAATCCAGAAATGTATCCGCAGAAAAATTCTGGATTGCTTCGCTGCGCTCGCAATGACGACCTCGACGTCATTGCTTTGCCGCGAAGAGCAATTCACCCTGTGAGCAGAATGATTTGGGAGGAGATCCGATGACGCCGCTCGAGAAAATTAAAGCAATGAAGATGCCGTTTGCCGAACTCAAGGGCGTCGAGTTCGTCGAGGCCGGGAAAGATCGCGTGGTGGCGCGGATGACGGTCAGGCCTGATCTCTGCACGCTTCATCACACCATCCACGGTGGCGCCGTGATGGCGCTGGCAGATTCCGTCGGCGCAGCGGCCACCGTGATCAATCTGCCGGAGGACGCCAAGGGCACAACCACGCTCGAGAGCAAGACCAATTTCATCGGCGGGGCCAAGGAGGGAACAACGGTGATCGCGACCGCCACCCCAGTCCACAGAGGCCGGCGGACCCAGGTCTGGACCACCCGGCTGGAGACCGAGGACGGCAAGCTGGTTGCCGTGGTGACGCAGACCCAGCTGGTCCTCGTGTGAATACGGGGGCTTGATTCCATTAACGAATTAGTGGCCCCCGTGCCCGAAACTTGGGCAGGTTCCGGTCTTGAAAAGTTTGTTGCGATGCACAATATTGGAGGCCTAGGGATTCGAACGCCTCCTCGAGGGACACCAAGAGGAGTTTTGACTTGTCACTCGCAGCAGATTTTGGACTTGAAGTAACCAACCGCCCGAAGTCCGTTCAGGGCTACGTGCGGACCTTGAGCCAGCAGGAAGAATTGCCGCTTTTGCGCGATCACCTGCTGAGGCTCGATGCCGAAAGCCGGCACGACCGCTTCAACGGTTTTCTCGACGACAGTTTTATCGAGCGTTACGCCGCCCGCTGTGCCGAGGACGGCACCGTTATTGTCGCCTATATCGTCGATGGCGTGGTCCGCGGTGCGGCCGAGCTGCATCCGCCCGAGGGCGATTCGCTGCCCGAGGTCGCCTTCAGCGTGGAAGCTTCGGCGCGGCGCCAGAACGTCGGCACCGTGCTGTTCAGCCGCCTGATCGCGGAAGCGCGCTGGAAAGGCTACAAGCGCCTGCGCATCACCACCGGCGCCGAGAATCACCCGATGCGCGCGCTCGCCAGGAAGTTCGGGGCGCATCTGCAATTCCGTCATGGCGAATCGACCGGCACGATCGATCTCGCCAAGGCGCCTGAGGACGAACTCGCTGATCTCGCGGCCTCGCCATTCAGGGCCGGCCGCGCTCTTATCAGCTTCAACTCGACCTGCTGGAAGATCATCTCCAGCATCTACGGCAATCGCGCCGCCTGACCTGAAAAATCCGATTGGAATCAAAAAAGCGGACCGGCAAAACCGGTCCGCTTTTGTATTGTATGTAGGGACTAGGCCGTCAGGTGCCGGTGCGCTTGTCGTTGCCGAAGCGGCGCACGACACGGCGTTCGACCACCACCGAGCGCTGCGCACCCTGTTCGCCGGCGATCACGCGGGTCGAGGTGATGCGGCTGTTGGTGCGAACCTGCTTCTTGACCTCGGCCTGGACGACATCGAGCGGCATGCCCATCAAGGCTGCGGCGATCTCGGCCTGCTGCTCCTGATCATCGGTGATGCCGACGGCGGCGAAGATCGCCTCGTCTAAGGTCGGGGGATCGTGGCGCACGCGCCGCGTGCCATATTTGGTATTCCAGTCTGCGTTCATAACGGCCTCGTTTCGATGCCGGGATACCTAGTGCCGTCTATGTTGCATTGCAATATGAAATCGGTGTGGCATCTCAGCTATGCACCGGTTGGGTGTCAGGGTAGTGACGGGAGACCGGCAACATCCGCAACCCGCTGTTGTGGCCAGCGTTTCAGCGCCGCCTGGCCAGCTTCCGTCAGCCCGTAGATTCCCCGCTCGGTGCGTTCGAACCAGCCATACACATTGTTAAGCATGATCTTGCCGGCATCGGGACAGCGCCGGCGCAATTCGCTCACCCGCCGCGGGCCTGCCGCGAGCTCCGAGGCGCAGGCCAGTGCCTGCTGCCGATAGGCCGTCATGATCGGCGCGCGCGTGCTGCCGCCCAGCGCCGGATCGCCCTGGCGGCGCTGATGCTCTGCGACTAGGCGCGAACGGACCTTCGGCTCCCGGCGTGGGGCTGCCGTCGGCGGCTTCACCAGCACCTCGACCTGACCGCGGTCGGTCACCCCGAGCATGCCGAAGCCGAGGCGGCGACAGAGATTGCGATAGCGTGCGTCGGTCTCGCGTCCCTTGCCGCGCGCTGACATCTTTGCCGCAATCCAGACCTCGTCGCCGGCCGGTGCACGATCGACCGCCTGAAGGATCAGCTCGAGATTGAAGGTCAGCTTGAGCTCGCCGATCACCACCACCGGAGGATCGCCGGCGCTGAGGCCCACGAGATCGCAGCCGCCGATCTCGCCCTTGACCGTGAAGCCGAGCTCTTCGAGGAAGCGTTTGACAGGCAGATAGAGCGTGGTTTCCAAAGGAAGCTTCCGAATGTCACGTTCGATCGGAGAATCAGTCTGCGTCAGTTTAGCCCCGGAATGGACTTAGAGCTCTGCGCCATTTGATCGGGAACAGATGATCCGGCTATCCTGCGGGTGGGACAATCGGGCGCTTCACGAAGATGACCATCAGGAATGGGCTCTATCATATCCGCATCGAAATGCTGGATGCCGTCCAGGGCGGCAACCAAGGCGTCATGGTGATGCGCGACGGCACCATGCGGGGCGGGGACTCATTCTTCTTCGCCTACGGCAGCTACACCTCGGCCAACGGCAAGTGGAAGGGCGAGCTGACCAACGAGGAGCATTCCCCCTCGTTCGACGAGCGCCCGGTGTGGGGCCGCAAGGTCGTGACCATCGGCTTCAGTGGCACTTACAATGGCGAGACCGCGTACGGCGAGGGCATCGCGCTCGCCGGCAAGCAGAGCATCCGTTTCAGAGGCAATCTCCGGCTCTTGGTGCCGGATTGATTACACCCGCCCGCCAACCGGGATCAGCGCGCCGGTGACGCCGCTGGCGGCATCGCTGGCGAGGAACAGAATGACTTCGGCGAGTTCCTGCGGTGTCACCCATTTGGCGAAGTCGGCCTTCGGCATGTCGGCGCGGTTGGCCTTGGTGTCGATGATCGAGGGCAGCACCGCGTTCACGGTCACCTTGCCTTTCCACTCGCTCGCCAGCGCCTCGGTGAGCCGGTGGACGCCGGCTTTCGACGCCGCATAGGGGCCCATGCCGGAGCCGGCCTGAAGCGCGCCCATGGCCCCGATATTGACGATGCGGCCGGCCTTGGACGCGGCCAGATGCGGCAGGGCCGCCTGCGAGGCGTTGAGTGCCGTCAGCACGTTGAGCGCATGCATGCGCTGCCATGTCTTGACGTCGCCGTCGCCGACGGTCTCGAAGGCGAAGCCACCGGCGATGTTGACCAACACGTCGAGCCCGCCAAAGTGTCTCGCCGCTGCCTCGACCGCCGTCTTTGCTTGTGCTGCGTCGGACAGATCGACGCCGCCGATCTCGATGCGCTCAGGCATCGCGGAGATTTGCGATGGCGCATGGTCGATGCCGGCCACGCGCGCGCCGCGTGCCAGCGCGGTCTCGGCGACCACCTTGCCGAGCGCGCCGAGTGCGCCGGTCACGATCAGAACCTTGCCTTGCATCATTGTTCTCCCGGCACGGCCGCTTAAGATTTACGGCCGCCTACGATTGCAGATAGCGCGCCTTTAGTGCGATCCGCTCCGGTGTGCCGAGCTCGAGACCGTCGCGCAAGTAGGTTTCGAGATCGCCATACTCGCTACCGACGGCCTCGAAAGCAGCCGCAAGATACGAGGCCTCGACGTTGCCGATCGCGTCGAGAACATCGGCGGGAAGATCGGAGACGTTTGATGCGTCGCGCTTGTAGTGCTGGTTGGTCAGCAGATAATCCTCGGCAATGACGTCATCAGATACGCCGAGCGCATGCAGGATCAGCGCGCTGGCAAAGCCGGTGCGGTCCTTGCCGGCGGTGCAGTGGATCACGAGCGGCGCGCGGTCCTCCAGGAGATGCCCGAACAGGTTGCGGAAACTGGCCGTGTTGTGGCGTACATAGTTGCGATAGGATTCGCGCATGAGTTCGAGCGCGACCGGCGCGGTCAACCTGCCCCTGCCGAGCTCGGCGCGCAGCGCAGCCACGACTGTCGGCTCGATCGGCAGCGAATGCACGGCGATCTCGTTGACCACGCAGACACCCGCCGCGCGTTCCTCGACGCCACGAAAATCGAAGGCGCTGCGCACGCCCAACGCGCGGACGATCTCGATATCGGCAGCAGTGAGCTGGCCGAGATGGTTGGAGCGGAAGATCTGCCGCCATCGCGTGATACGGCCATCTGCGGTCGGATAGCCGCCGAGGTCGCGAAAATTGCTGGCGCCTTGCAGGGCGAGATGGCGGGTAGGGGAGTCTTTCATGGAGGTGTCTTGTCACGCATCTGAAGCGGTCGGTGAACGCCTGTGCGACCATATGATCCCGCAATCAGGTCCGGAATCAAAAAGGGCCGAAACACCGTTGTTTCGACCCTTTTTCGAACTGACGCCGGGCATCGAGAGACCGCGGCGGTATTGAACCGAACGCAGGCATCAGCGATCCCATTTCGGCTTGGCTTCATCGACTGCTTCCTGATGGTACCAGCTTCCGCTGCAAATCGTCTCGTTCACGGGGAGCGAGGCGTGGTTGGCGGGAAGGCGGGTCTCACCGTTGCGGCGCCCCCCGAGAGCCGAGCGGCCCCCGACAGGGAATTGGTAGATCTGTGCAGATCCGTGACTCAGTCCATTGTTCATCATTGCGGTATCTCCCGAGATCGCAGCGCTGGCCTCCATGGTGCGCCCGACTCGTTGGCTTGTGGTTACTGGAATCCCCATATCGGCCGTGCATTCCGAAATGCAAAGTGCTGAAAAGGAAATCACCCTTGGCCTATTTTGTAGGCAGACTGCATTCTGCTTCCTCTAAGGCAGCGCTCGGGTGGCTAACGCGTGGGCCGTTGCGAAGGTTGCGGGCGACGGTCGCAGTCTTGGCGAATATTGCCCGACGTTGATGCGCGTTTAGCCGGCAACCTTAGACCCGGGCCGGCCTGCTTCAAAATCGGGCGATTTCCGCGGGATTTTTGCGATGCAGCTTCACGCAAAGGTGCGCCGCTATGACGCACGGCGCACTGGCCGATCCGCCGGGAGGGAAGAGGGGGCCGGCGGCGGTGGAAAACCTCCCGCGCTGCGGCCTTTTGGCACGTTAAATGCTTGGAAAGGGTCGGCCGATGTTGGCCGGGTAAACAATCGTGCGGGGGCCTGCGGCCCCCACCTTTCGCATCATCTACAGAGAGGCTCAATGACCAAGTATAAGCTCGAGTACATCTGGCTCGACGGATATACGCCGACTCCGAACTTGCGCGGCAAAACTCAGATCAAGGAATTCGCGTCGTTCCCGACGCTCGAGCAGCTTCCGCTCTGGGGCTTCGATGGCTCCTCCACCCAGCAGGCTGAAGGCCACAGCTCCGATTGCGTGCTGAAGCCGGTCGCGGTGTTCCCGGATGGCGCCCGCACCAACGGCGTGCTCGTGATGTGCGAAGTCATGATGCCCGACGGCAAGACCCCGCACCCGACCAACAAGCGCGCCACCATCCTTGACGATTCCGGCGCCTGGTTCGGTTTCGAGCAGGAATACTTCTTCTATAAGGACGGCCGTCCGCTCGGCTTCCCGGCCTCGGGGTATCCGGCGCCCCAAGGTCCGTACTACACCGGCGTCGGCTTCTCGAACGTCGGCGACGTCGCCCGTAAGATCGTCGAAGAGCATCTCGACCTCTGCCTGGCTGCCGGCATCAACCATGAAGGCATCAACGCGGAAGTCGCGAAGGGCCAGTGGGAATTCCAGATCTTCGGCAAGGGCTCCAAGAAGGCCGCTGACGAAATGTGGATGGCCCGCTACCTGATGCTGCGCCTGACCGAGAAGTACGGCATCGACATCGAGTTCCACTGCAAGCCGCTCGGCGACACCGACTGGAACGGCTCCGGCATGCACGCCAACTTCTCGACCGAGTACATGCGTACGGTCGGCGGCAAGGAGTACTTCGAGGCGCTGATGGCGGCCTTCGACAAGAACCTGATGGACCACATCGCCGTCTACGGCCCGGACAACGACAAGCGTCTGACCGGCAAGCACGAGACCGCGCCCTGGAACAAGTTCAGCTACGGCATTGCCGATCGCGGTGCTTCGATCCGCGTGCCGCACTCCTTCGTCAACAATGGTTACAAGGGCTATCTGGAAGACCGTCGTCCGAATTCGCAGGGCGACCCATACCAGATCGCTTCGCAGATCCTGAAGACGATCGCCTCCGTGCCGGCCGACAAGAAGGCCGCCGCCTAAGATCCTCCCGGCCCGGGCTGGGGGGCTGGCCCCGGTTGGACTTCGATCCGCCGAAGCCGAAAGGCTTCGGCGGATTTTTCATTTTGCTGACAGCCGTTGCGGAGACTCATCGGACCTCATGGCCGGAAACTTGTCCATCGCCGCCGAAAGCGGGATAGAGTGCGTCTGGGTGCGCGCAGGGCCGGGGACGGCTGGTGTTTGAAGGCTTCTACAAGGTGAGATTTCAGCTCGGCGACCGGGTCGGCCGGAGCGTGATGCATGCCGGCAACGGCAAGATGCTCGGCGGCAATTCGGCCTTCGCCCATATCGGCACCTACGTGAAGACCGAAGCCGGCGTCGACGTCGTGATCAACACCGTCCGCCACAACCCCGATCCGAACTATCGCGCCATGGCGGGCACGGACGATGCGACGTTGCTTGCCAAGGGCTGGGCCGACGGCGATCTCTATCGCTTCAAGGGCGAGCTCAAGGAGCTGCCCGGCGTACCCTTTCAGTCGTTGATGACACCGATCACCGAAGACGAGATGCCGATCGCCGGCGGTGTCGGCGAGGCCGGTATCGCCGACGGGCTCTACTCGGTGCATCTGCGCATGCTCGATGGCGTCGACGGCGGTCTCACCGGCGTGATGCTGCTCAACAAGGGCCGCATCCTCGGCGGCGATGCATCGTTCTATTATCTCGGCAGCTACACCGCCGCCAACGGGCGCTGGAAGGGCCAGATCCTCAATCAGGAGCACACGCCGGCCAAGGACGATCCGATCTTCGGCGGCCACGAGGTCGGCATCGGCTTCTCCGGCACCTATGATGCCGAAGAGGCGGTGCTGGAGGCAACGGCGCTCGCCGGCAAGCGCAGCCTGCGCCTGACCGCCGCGCTCAAGCTGATGCACCGCGCCTGATCGTCACGGGAATCGCTGATGGAAACAATTCGCATGCTCTCGACGCTCGGCCTGATGGGCGCGATGCGCAGCCTCTCCTCCGCGTACGAGACCGCGACCGGCGTCCACATCGATGCCGATTTCGCGCCGACGCTGGCGCTGCTCAAACGGTTGCGCGACGGCGAGGCCGCCGATCTCGTCATCCTCACCCGCGAAGGGCTCGACGAGATGATCGGCGAGGGCCGTGTGATCGCCGAGAGCGCTGCCGATCTCGCGCGCTCCTTCGTCGGCATCGCGGTGCGGGCAGAGCAGGCACATCCCGACATCGCCACGGCATCCGCACTGCGCAACACGCTGCTCGCGGCGCGGTCGGTGGCCTATTCGCGACTGGGGGCGAGCGGGGTCTATTTCGCCCGGTTGATCGCGCAGATGGGGATCGCGGAAGAGATCAACGCCAAGGCCACCATCGTCGAGCAGGGCTTTACCGCGGAGCGGCTCGTGAGCGGCGAGGCCGACCTCGCGGTGCAGCAGATCAGCGAGCTGAAGCAGGTCGAAGGCATCGAGGTGGTCGGCCCGATCCCGCACGATCTGCAAACGCCGGCCGTGTTCTCCGCCGGTCGGATGACAAACGCCGAGAACGCCGACGCCGCTGACCGGCTGCTGCGCTATCTGGCATCGCCCGAGGTGGTCCCCGTGCTGCGCCAATCGGGACTCGAGCCTTGAATTTGCCGAGACTGCGACGCAACCTGGCGTCCATGCGGACTTTCCTCGTTGCCATCCTTCTCACGCTTGCGGTGCCGTTGTCGGGGCATGGGCAATCGGCCGACCTCGTGCTGTGCGACCGGGTCGCGGCCGATCCCAGCGATCCCGACAAGCCGGCCGACGTCAGGGGCGCGACCGAGATTGCGGCCTCCGACGTTGCGACCGCCATCAAGTTCTGCAAGCAGGCCGCGCCGTCGTCGCGGCGCGCGATGTTCGCGCTCGGCCGCGCCTATGCGGCCAACCGGCAACCGGCGGACGCGATGGCAGCCTGGCGCAAAGCTGCCGACAAGGGATCGAGTGCGGCGATGGTCGAGCTCGGCGTGGCCTACGGTACCGGCTCCGGCGTCGCCAGGGACGAAGCGCAGGCGCGGAAATTGTTCGAGAAGGCGGCGCAGGCCGGCAATCCCCGCGGCATCAGCAATCTCGCCGCGCTCGGCGGCAGCGGCGGTGCCGCGCCGGCCGATCCCGCACAGGCGCGCGCATTGCTGGGCAAGGCCGCCGAGACCAACGCGGAGGCGCAGTACCAGCTCGGCATGATGCTCTCCGAAGGCACGGGCGGGGCGAAGGACGACGCCGCGGCGCGCGCGCTGTTCGAAAAGGCTGCCGCGCAAAACCATCCCGGCGCGCTGGAGCGGATGGGCGCCTTCGCGCAGGAGGGCCGCGGCGGGCCAAAGGACAAGGACGCCGCGAAATCCTACTACGAGCGCGCCGCAGCGCTCGGCGACGAGGATGCCAAGCAGGCGCTGGAGCGGCTGCGCTGTCCCTATGCGATCAAGGACAAGCAGGGCAAGCTCGTCACCACGCTGTGCTTCTAAAGCCCGATGAACGCGCTGTAGATTTATTTGTGAGCATGATCTTTTTGGGAAACCGCTGCGCATTTTTCCGGATCATGCCGTAGCACCTCGGCCGGCGGGTTCGAAGCCGGCTTTGGTGAGTGCGCAAGGACCGTTCGCGACCGGCCAAACAAAAAAACTCGAAAAACAACCCCATGCACAGTAGCCAAGTGGTTGAAATCACAGGCCTGCAAATGGTGTGAAATCGCCATATGCGGAATTGCCGAAATTGCTTGCGCCGTCGGGCAAAACAGGCGCATGATGGCATCATGGCAGGGCGTGGCTTCGCGAATGGCCCTGCGCGAAAAAGCCCGATGGTCTTGATGCGATGGCAGTGCTAGGTAGCGCGTGCTTTCCTTATGATTTTGCGGGTCACTTGCGTTGCTGGACGGGCTCTACAAGGTTGAATACGGCGTCAACGATGCCTTCGGCCGCAGCATCATGTGCATGCATGATGGCAAGCTGCTGGGCGGAAATTCGGCCTTCGCGCATCTCGGAAGCTATTTCGAGCGCGACGGCGAGATCATCGCCGAAGTCATCACCGAACGGCACAACGACGATCCCAACTACAAGCCGCTGATGGGGGCTGATGTCGCCGCGATCGGCGCGCGCGGCCGACTCGTCGGCAACCAGATCCGTCTCGCGGGCAGCGCGGACACGATGCCGGGCGCCGGTTTCTGGGCCAATCTCACGCGGCTCGATGACGAGGGGCTGCCGCCGCAGGGGACGATCGGTCCAGGCGGGGTGGTGAACGGGCTCTATGCGATCCATCTGCGCGCGCTCGACGGTGTCGATGCCGGGCTCTCCGGCGTCATGCTGCTGATGGACGGCCGCATCCTCGGCGGAGATGCGTTCTTCTACTATCTCGGCTCCTATTCCTCGGCTGACGGCCGCTGGAAGGGCGAGATCCTCAACCAGGAGCACACGCCGGCGAAAGGCGAGAACCCCGTGTTCGGCGGTTATGAGGTCGGGATCGGCTTCTCCGGTACCTGCACGGCGGACAGCGGCGAGCTCGAAGGCATCGCGCTCGCCGGCAAGCGCAGCCTGCGGCTTGCGGCTTCGCTCAAGCTGATGCGAAGGGCGTAGGGCAGGTTACTCAAAGCTGGGATCTCCGCTCGAGAGGCTCAACAGGCCTGACGTCCGAGCCGCGGCAATGTCGGCAGGTGACCCCCAAGCGGACATATCGAAATCAAGACAGATCGAAACGGCCGAGACGAGAAGCACTGCGGCTCAGCTAGGGAAGTCCTTTTGTCATCGTAAAGGGATTGAACCCACGTTGCGCAAGGGCAGCCCACGAAGCTGCGCCAAGATGTGACAATCGGAAATAGTTTCGCGGCTTGGTCGGGTCGGTGTCCAACACGAACCCCGTCGGTAACGCGCGGACAGTCGTGGCATAGAACCCACCATCGGGCGACCTCTGGGATTCGATGACAGCGATCAGCGATTCTGCCCTCTTCGTCTTGCCGAGCAATTTCATCAAGAGAGCCATTTGGCTCGTCCCTTCGGTCCACACACCGTCTCGGTCTTCACCGTAAGAAAAGCCTCCGCCGACACTCATTCGCTGTTCGGCGGTCGTCATTGCCGATGCAAATTTCCCGGCCGCTCCGTGAAGCGCTGTTAAAGGCCAGATCTGGGCATCCAGAGCCAAAATCGGATTATGCGTGACACCGTCTTCAGCGGTTCCTGCGGCGAAACAGACGCACCCCGGATCCCACATCGTATTTACAAAGTACTCGGCAACCGTTGCCTTATCGCGCCAGCGCGAATCGCCTGTGCGGATCGCAAGAAGGCCAAACGCGGCGGCGAGGTCAGTATTATGTTCAGTCGATTTCCACGTCCGCACTTCCGGCGTCGGTTCGTGCCCAAACGTACCTCCCGTGAAACCGCCAGTACCGCGCGTATCGGCCCATTGCGCGACCCAAGCGCCAAGCCGCGCTGCACCATCGCGAAACGGGGAGCCGGTGTTCACATCATCAATCGACAGCAACGCCAACATGGCCCATGCCATGTTACCAACATCGCTTCCCACCTGATATCGATCCTCCAACCATTCGTTCCGATTATTGTCCCACCAACCCGGAAGTTTGGCGGAGCCATTCGCCACCACACCCGCGGCGTAAGCGTTTCGGAGCCGTCCATCATGCCAGGTCCGGTCATTATCGACGGCCCAGAGGATCGCCGCGCCCATCCGACTTGCTTTGTCTCGCTCACCGCAACCGACCAACGCGATGACGGCCACCGCATTGTCATAGAGGTATGCGGCGCCATGGAGAGGCCCCGATTCCACGGTCGGATAGCTGGGCAAAAACAACGGCCCTGGCTGCGCCTTATCAATTTGACTAGCGAGGTACCCGCATGCAGACGCTTCCGGTGTTGCCAAAGCCCGTAGTGGAGCGGTGGCTAAAATGATTATGAAGGTCGTTACGATCCATACGAAGGTTTCTATTCGGGCCACTTGGCCGTTCTCCAGGGTGGACGATGATTCTATACCCATCGGCGAAGTCTGGAAGTGGCCCCATCGCAATCGCGCTTGCGGTGCCCGCTCATGTCCGAAGTTAAGGGTAGACCGCCCGCCCTAACTGCCCACGGCCGAAACCGGCGCTATTGACCCACCGCGGACTCCGACGCATCGAGCTCCCCCTGAGGGAGTGGACGGTCGGGTTCCGATACTCGGAACTAATCGGGATCGCAACGGGATTCACATGCCTTAATGAAGCCGCGCACGACCGCTGCTTTAATTCGCGGTTCGGTAGCGAATTTGAGTAATGGGGGCGATCATGCAGGACTTTCAAGCTGAGCTGGCCTCTCGGCTCAACGAACTCTATTGCCGGCTCTCAGAACTGGAAAATCTTCGACTTCAGATCGAAGATGCGGAGCGATGCCATCGGGTTGTGATTGCACCGCCGCCCCTCGCAACTATTTCGCCGTCAAGCTCGAAAAGAGCCTGCACTTCGCTGAGGGAGCGGACGCGCTTTTGACCACCCGTGGCGGACATCGCTGTGTTGAGCTATAAGCGCAGGAGCGAACGTCCTTTTGGCATCATCTGATGGAGCAGCAAGGTCAGTGGCAGGTCGCTGGTAGTGCGCCCGAAGTGTACGAACGGGAGTTGGTCCCGGCTGTGTTTGGGCCATGGGCCCCCGTCCTGATAGACCTCGCTCGGCCGAAGCTGGGCGAACGCGTAGTCGATATTGCTTGCGGCACTGGAATAGTGGCGCGCCTTGCGGCGGTGAAGGTGGGCCCTACCGGGATCGTGACGGGCATCGATCTCAATCCTGGCATGTTGAACGTGGCACGATCGCTCGGGATGGCCGATGACGCTGCCTCGGTTCAATGGCAGGAGGCCAGTGCAGACAAACTGCCGTCCGCTGACAGCGCGTTTGATATTGCGTACTGCCAACTCGGCCTCCAGTTCTTCGCCGACAGACCAGCTGCTTTGCGCGAAATGCGCAGAGTTCTATCTTCAAGGGGAAGGCTCGCCCTCATGGTGTGGTGCGGCATCGATCAAAGTCCCGGGTTTGAATCTTTAGCCAAAATACTGGAGCGCCACATCGGTCCAGCGGCGGCCACAATCATGCGAGCTCCATTTGGACTCGCCGATGCCGATGAGCTGAGCCGACTTGTCGCTGCTGCGAACTTTCAGGATATCACGGTTCAACGGAGGGTCGGTGCCATCGAGTTTCCATCCGTCGAACGATTTGTATCTAGCTATCTTGCGGGTTCGCCACTGGCCAGTCATGTATCGCAAGCAAGCGAGGTGGCTCGCGAACACCTGGCCGAAGATACCAAGTTGGAGTTGGGAAAATACGTGGGTAGTAGCGGGTTATCGTTCCCGATAGCAGCTCACCTACTCACCGCAACCGCTTGATACGTGCGCTGATGGCATGGCCCTTAGCGGACCGCTGGCCTAGCCGCGCGGCCCCCGAGGGAGTGGATGATCCGCCGGTTTGCACGGGAACTTTTGTGCACTTTTGCACTTATCAGTCCTGCCGCGATGGTCGCGCTGATCAAGCGCTCCATCGAACTCCTCCAAGCTTCAGCTCCTAAAGTTCAAAGCCGAATGCCATCCGGTCGTCGACCTCCGAGCGATGCACCGTCCTGAGGGTGACCTGCCCCTGCCGATTTCCTCCAGTTGAAGTTAGAGTCCGGCCTTCTGAAGGACGGACAGATGAAGCGAGCCAGGTTTAC
>NZ_JADPJF010000071.1:0-5517 GCF_023073295.1 Bradyrhizobium sp. 23
CGGTCGCTGCTACCTCAAAGGCCGTGCCGGAGACGCCGCCAACGTCATCCTCTCAGCCGTCGGCCACAACTTCCGCCGCATCCTCGCCTGGCTCAGAGAACTCTTGTGCCTGTTCCTGGTCCGACTATGCCGCGTGCTGGCCGGTCCAGCCCCGCTCAATTCGCCTTCTTAACGGACGACAAGGTAAGCGAGACCGCTGCCGCCCCTCATTCTTGACCTTGGCCGAGCGTCGCCTTCATCAAGGCGAGCAACACATCAGCCAGCAAGAGACGGTGATAACCTAAACGTCGATCGTTATGGCTGCACGATGTGCCATCGCGGATAGGTGACGAGTACCGCGGATACGCACGGGCAAATGAGAACCCGTCAGCCCTACGTCGCTGGCGGGTTTTTCTTTAGGGACGCAGCCGAAGTCCTGCTGCTCGGCAGAGTGATCGCTTACCGCCTGAGAAGGACTAAAGGCAGAGCGAAACAGTGCAGGAACGTCGCAGGACAAGAGCGCGTCGAGACAAACGAGGTCGCCTACACTGGTTGGGTGGGGAGAACATCGAACGGTCGTACGATGACCAGCCGAGCCGTTCTGTAGGCCTCGCACCATCATTGCTCGCTTCGTGCCCCTATTGTGCCCCCGCTTTTTTGGGGCACATACTTGGAGAACCTTGCCGCTAAGTGGCTGATTTAGCTGGGTTAATGGTGGGCGCACAAGGGATCGAACCTTGGACCTCTCCCGTGTGAAGGGAACGCTCTCCCGCTGAGCTATGCACCCGAAACCATCATGCAGGCGACCCGAGTTTCGGCCGCCGATGCTTTGGAGCCCGCGATTTAGAAGTGCAGGCCGAAGGTGTCAAGTTTCGAGGCGCTGCCGGGCCGGAAAACCTTCCCCCGGACCCGCAATTCGGCGGTCAGACCATCTTGGGGCCGCTTACGCGCCCTGCTGGCGGGCGCGGGAGGCGTGGGCCTGGAGCGCGCGGATGCGTTCGGCCAGTGTTCCGCCGCCTTCGGGCAGGGTGCCTGCGGCGGTGCCGTTGGCAGGGGCGTCGTTGGCCGGGCGTGGCGCCGGCCTCGGCGGCTGGCCGGCCTCCGCCGCGAGCAGGGCCTCGATCGGCGAGTTCGGCCCTTCGAGCTGCATCGCGAGCTTGGCCACCTCGGCTGCGATGTCGTTGATGCGTTCGCGCAGCAGCGCGTTCTCCATCCGCTCGGTCGCCCAGGAGCTCTCGGCCTGTTGCTGGATCGCGTTGATGTCGCGCTGGAGCTTGGCGCGCTCGTCGCGGGCGGTGTGCAGCTGCTCCTCGAGCGCGGTCTTTTCCGCGCGGATCGATTCCATTGCGGCCGAGGACTTGCCGCCGCTCAACGCCGCGATCTCAACGCGCAGCTCCTTGATGATGCGCTCATTGGCCTCGTTGGCCTGGCGGAGCTGGTTGTTCTCATAGTCGCGTTCGGCGAGCAGCTTGCCCTGCGTGGCAAGGCGTCCCTCGAGATCGCCGACGCGGCCCGACAACATCTCGGCCTCTTTCACCTGCACGATGAGTTGGCGATCGAGGTCGGTGACGCGCTGGCTCAGATTCTCGACGCGGCCGCGGGCGTCGCCGAGCTCGCGCGAAGCGGTCTCGGACTCGGTGCGCTCCTGCGCCAGCCGCGCCTGTGTCGCGGCAAATTCCTTTTCGGCGTCGCCGACGCGGTGCTTCAGCTCCTCGATCTGCGCACGGACCGCGACCAGCTCGACCTGACGGCTCTCCGCCATCATCGAGCGGTCGGACAGTTCGGAATTGATCTTTGCGAGCTCGCCCTGCTTGTCGGTCAGCGCGAGCTCGGCGGCGCGCAGGGCTGCGGTCTTGGTGTTGAATTCCTCTTCCGTGGCGCGGAGCTGCTCCTTCACCGCCTTCTCGCGCGCTTCGAGCGCGAAGATCGTGGCGTTCTTCTCGCCGAGCTCGATCTTCATGCGGTTGATGGCGTCGCTCTTCTTGCCGAGCTCGGCGAGCTGGCTCGTGGTCTTGTTCTTGAGCTGGTCGACGCTCATCTCCAGCCGTCGCGCCGACATGGCGAACTCGGCGCGGAGCTGGTCCTTGTCGGCCTGGATCTCGGCCATCGACAACGGCGTGGCGGCCTCGAGCCGGCGCGTGGTCAGGCGCACGGCGCGGTTATGCACCAGCGGCACGATCGCGAGCCCGCACAGCATCGAGAGCAGGAAACCGATCGCCAGGTACATGATCGGTTCGACCATGGGCCAGAACTCCCAAAGCTAAGGAAAAATTTACCAAGGACATTGCATGCGGGGCCGGCAAAAAGCCAGCCCCGACATGTCGTTAACCTTGATCCGTCGCCGGAGGGGAAAGCGGAACGCTAGAACGGGTTCCAGGTCGCGCGCGGGGTGAATTTCAAATAGCCGATATTGGCTCCCAGCCGCAGGCCGAGGCCCGAGCGGATCGGCACCAGCACGATGTTGTTGGCGGTGAGCGCCGTCATGCCGAAGCCGCCGATGATGTAGGCCGAGCCGTCGAGGCCGGCGAAGCGCTGGTAGATCGCGTTGGTGGCGGGCAGATTATAGACCAGCGTCATGGTGCGCGCGCCGTCGCCACCCCAGTCGAAGCCGAGCGAGGGACCCTGCCAGTAGACCCTGAGGTCACCGGCGTTCTTGGTGTAGAGCGTGCCTTCGCCGTAGCGCAGGCCGGCGACGAAAGCGCCGGACCCTTCCTCACCGAGGATATAGCCGTTGGGCAGGCCCCATTGGCTGACCGCCTTCTCGATGATCGAGGCGAGACCGCGCGAGACGTTGCCGAAGAAGCGATGCCCGGCGTTCACGAGTTCGTCCGGCCCATAGGTGCTGGGCGTCTGGGTCCGCTGCGGCGGCGGCAAGTCGGGCGGCGGCGGCTGCTGGGCGGAAGCCGGACTGATCCACCCGACCATCGCGGCAAGCGCGACTGCGGCAAGGCGTGATGCGAAAGTCATAAAAGAACCCCTGGTATCGAATCCGGTCGCTTCCTTAACCTGGCGCCAACAGGCGCGGCTCTAGGTTGCGCCGGATGTCCCCTCGACTCGGATGTTATCCGCAGCAACTATGACGGCACAACGGCAGGAAGCCAGCCCTTTGCGCCCCGGAATTGCCTTGATCGGCCTTCTGGTCTGCATGCTGTCGGGCATTTGGATCCTCTGCGCGGGGTTGCCGGCGCAGGCGGCCACCACCGAGCGGATCGTCGTCAACCGTTTCAGTGGCGTGGCGATCGAGGGCTTCGACCCCGTGGCCTATTTCGTCGCTGGCACGGCCGTGCAGGGGACGGCCGAGTTCGAGGCGAACCTGTGGGGCGCCGTCTGGCGCTTTCGGAACGAGGGCAACCGGGCGTCTTTCCTCGCCCATCCCGAGGTCTACGGGCCGCAGTTCGGCGGCTACGATCCGGTCGATATCGCCCGCGGCGTCATCATCGCCGGTAACCCCCGCTTCTTCGCGATCGCGGCGCAGCGGCTCTATCTGTTCAGCCGGGAAGCCAATCGCGACGCCTTCGCCGCCAATCCCGAGCGCTTCCTCTATGAGGTGGGCAAGCGCTGGCCCGCCCTCCAGGACAAGCTCAGCCAGTAGGCCCCTTTACGACCTCAGAGTCTTGCCGCCTGCGGGTCACCCCAAGCAATGAACTCCGGGATGATGAAGCCGCCATCGTGCCGCTCGCCGAAGCGGAGCGCGCCGCCCTTGCCGTCGGTCACGCTGCCGCCGGCCGCGGTCACGACCGCGTAGCCGGCCCCGACGTCCCATTCACAAGTGGGCCCCAAGCGGGGGTAGATGTCGGCACTGCCTTCCGCGATCCGTCCGAATTTCACGGCCGAGCCGACCGCCTTTCTGACGGCGCTGGGGCGATGATCGATGAACGCCTCGGTTCGGGGATCTCCATGCGAGCGGCTCACCGCGGCGATCCAGGGTTCGCCCAGGGGCGGCAGCTTGCGGGTATGGATCGGCTCGGCAGCGCCGATGGTTGCGCCGTCGAACCCGACGCGCTCGGCGCCACGGCCGACGATGCCGCGCCAGAGCAGCCCGAGTGCCGGCGCGCTGACGATGCCCAGCAGCGGCACGCCCGATGTCACCAGGGCAAGGTTGACGGTGAACTCGTCGCGCCCGGCGACGAACTCCTTGGTGCCGTCGAGCGGGTCGATCAGGAAGAAGCTGGCGCGGAACGGCGGCGAGGCGAGCTGGGTCCGCTCTTCCGAGAGCGTCGGGATGTCGCCCGCAAGCTGTGCCAGCCCGTCCGCGATGATGCGGTCGGCCGCAAGGTCGGCCTCGGTCACCGGCGAGCCGTCCTGCTTGCCGTCGACCCGCATCGCTGCGCGGTTGACCGCGAGGATGGCTTCGCCCGCCTTCACCACCAGGGCGGTGAGCGGCTCCATCAGGTGGGAGGCGGCCGCGCCGTCGATGATCCGCTTCACCTGCATGCCTCATTCATCGGCAATTCCATCCCTAAGCGAGTGATTCGCCGCGGCATTAGGGCCGCTTCGAACCGATCGCAAGCTAGCTGCCACGTGCCAGCGAATGTTAGAACCTGCGGCATTCGTCAAGCATGCTTGATTCGCCGCGTCCGCGCCGTGCAATTCCAGGAACCCTTTATGTCTGACGCTTCGTCACCCGCTACCGCCACCGCTCCAGATGCGCTCGAACTCGCTGCGCTGCTGTGCTCGCGGGTCTGCCACGATCTCATCAGCCCTGTCGGCGCCATCGTCAATGGGCTCGAAGTGCTCGACGACGATCCCAAGCCCGACGACCGCGAGTTCGCACTCGACTTGATACGCAAGAGCGCGAAAACCGCCTCCGCTCGCCTCCAGTTCTGCCGCCTCGCTTTTGGTGCGGCCGGCTCGTCCGGCGCGCAGATCGATCTCGGCGATGCCCAGACCATGGCGCGCGGCCACATCGAGGACGGCAAGTGCTCGATCACCTGGAATCTGCCGCGGATCTTGCTGCCGAAGAATCGCGTCAAGCTGCTGCTCAACATGCTGGTCGTTTCGCAGCACACGATCCCGCGCGGCGGCACGCTGACGATCGATCCGATCGGCGAGGGCGAGACCATGAGCTTCCGCATCACCGCGACCGGACATAATGCGCGCCTGCCGCAGAACATCTCCGAGCTCCTGAGCGGCGAGCGCGGCCCGGCTGCGGATGCACATGCGATCCAGCCTTATTATACGCGGCTGTTGGCAGAGGCTTGCGGGCTGACCGTGAGGCTCGCGCACGAAGGCGAGGCCATCACCATTATCGCGTCGTAGACACGCCGCCGCTCTCAAACGTTAATCGAATCTTTACGAGGCGCTTCGGCTTGTCCGGAGCGCCTTATCTCTTTGTTGGTTCCGTTCTTTTCCACATACTCAACCATTATTAAACGCTTTGCGGTGAAGCTGGCCCCATTCCGAATTGGCGCATCACGTCTTGTGTGCGCGCCCTCCCTGTATGAAGGCCTGTTTTCATGGATGATCTGTTGCGGGAGTTTTTGACGGAAACCAGCGAGAGCCTGGACACCGTGGACAATCAGCTGGTGAAGTTCGAGC
>NZ_JADPJF010000090.1:0-977 GCF_023073295.1 Bradyrhizobium sp. 23
CGAACATATGACCGCACCGTCATCCCTTGTTCAACCAGAGAAAGATCTTGCAGCCCGGGCCGTTCCACATATGAGTCAGAGCCCCTTTTGGATGCCGATAGGGGGCGCATTGCCTCATTCAAAATGTTACTGGAAAACTTCTCGCCGATGATTGGGTCGGTGCCACCGAATTGGTTCGGTGGCCACTATGGCGGGAAAGATCAGCATGGGCGCGCGGCGCGAAGTGGTGTCAGCGGTGACGGAGCAATACCAGTCGGCCAAGCGGGCGGAAAAGGGACGGATCCTCGACGCGCTGTGCGCGACGACGGGCTGGCATCGTAAGCATGCGGTGCGTGCACTCCGGCGGCGCACGACGGTTGGGCCCAGCGAGGTCGAGAAACCGCAAGAGCGTAAACGTAGATATGGTACGACGATCAAGGACGCGATGACGGCGCTGTGGGAGGCGTCGGATCGGGTGTGCGGCAAGCGGCTCAAGGTGATGGTCCCGACCTTGCTGCCGGCGCTCGAGCAACATGGCCGATTGCGGCTTGGCCAGGCGGACCGCGATCGTGTTCTGGCCATCAGCGCCGCCACCATTGATCGCCTGCTCGTCGATGTGAAGATTGCGGCGAGCGGCGGCAGACGGCGCCGTGCCGGATTCTATTCGGCAATCCGGCGCGAGGTCCCGATCCGCACGTTCAATGACTGGAACAGCCCGGTGCCTGGCTTCTGCGAGGTCGACATGGTCGCGCATGGCGGCACGTCGGTGGCCGGCTCGTTCATCCAGACCCTGACGATGGTCGATATCGCCACTGGCTGGACGGAGTGCCTGCCGTTGCTGACGCGGGAGGGGTCGCTGGTCGTCGAAGCGATCAACCGCGCACAAAGCCTGTTCCCCTGGTTGTTGCGCGGCATTGACTTCGACAACGACAGCGCCTTCATGAACGATGTCGTCGTGCCATGGTGTCGCGAACAGAAGCTCGAAGTGACGCGCTCGC
>NZ_JADPJF010000051.1:0-1249 GCF_023073295.1 Bradyrhizobium sp. 23
AGGGTTCGCATGCCGTCCAAGCTCGACCCGCATATTGCTGCTATCGAGGGCTGGCTCGCGGAGCAGCCGCAACTGACGGCGCTCGCAATCGTCGGTCGGCTGAACGAGAAATACCCCGAGGAGTTCGGGAAGAGACAGCATTCGATTGTGCAACGTCTGTTGAGGGCGCTCAGGCGGAGGGCTGCCGAACAGTTGGTCGCGCAGGGCCCGCTCGGCGACGCTACAACCGCTGCCCCATTGCCCGGGGTTGTGGACGGCTCGGGCTATGTAGGGCCCGACCCGCCCACAGCCCCTCTCGTCGAGCAAGCCGGGAAAACCATCTGGCGCGGCCAATCAATCGACATCCGATCGTCACCGGCAATCGCGCCTTCAGGGTAACATTCGCAGATGCGGCAATACGGGGGGTCCCAGTCGAACGCCGATTGACAACATAGACGATCCGACGCGAAAACATCGGCGGCCTGCAACGATTGTCGACCACCGCCGCCTTTGAGCTGTGTTTCCACACAACCAAGACCCAAAGCGGACGGATGGACCGTGATCACTTCGAGTACGTCACCTCGATTTCTGTTCGCAAGGGAGCCAATGCCGACACGTCGTTCAACGGTGTGACGTTGATGGTGTAGAGCTCCTCTTTCAACGGAGGTAGCAGTGCGAGTTCGCGCCCAAGATAGTTCATCCCAACTGCCATGTGGGCATCCGAGCTGCGGGTTTGATCAAAGACAACTCGCTCTTCTCGATCTGTGACGGTCACGCGAACCGTCGTCCGTAACTTGCCCGGCGGCAGTGCTTCGTTGCGTGGTAGCGCGATTGGACCTCCGACGAGGTCTTCGACGACGGTCCGCTCTGCTTTGCCGCCGAAGTAAACCAGCAAGTTTAGTCTGTGACCGTATTTGCGGACAACTCGGGCTTGGAAGCTAACAGGCGTTCCCTCCACCAGTCTGACCGGCACGGTAAATCGTGGGATGTCGTTATGTACTAACCTCATGAACTGGATATGGGGCGGCTCGCCATACATCCAGCCCCAACAGACTTTCAAAACGACGGCTGCCAGAAAAAGGGTGGCCACTGACAAGGCCGTCTGGACCCATGATAGCTTCCGCATCTCGCGGTTGTGCCATTTCAACTCCTAACCTGGGGTAAAAAGGATAGGCTCTTCCGCCTCTGGCCCGAAGCCGCCTTGAAGAAAGGGGCAGAGCATGTCCGCTCTGCCCAGCTAGTTCAGACGTCGACTTGCTCTGCTATTGCA
>NZ_JADPJF010000078.1:0-549 GCF_023073295.1 Bradyrhizobium sp. 23
CGACCACCCATGAATCATTGAACAATTGATTCGGGAATCCTATAAATCGCGGCAAAATCAACAATCTGCCAAAGTAGTGCTAGCCTAGGCTAGGGTTCAGACTCAATTGATCCAATGAGCGACGAGAGCGGCGAGGTGGACGGCGGCCAAGAAGTTTCTGGCAAGTTTGTCGTAGCGAGTAGCAACACGCCTGAAATCCTTGAGCCGGCAGAAACAGCGCTCGATAACATTGCGCCCTTTATAGAGGCGCTTGCTGAAGCTGTGGAGGGTTACCCGGTTGGATTTGTTTGGAATGACGGGTTTCGCGCCGCGATTGACGATTTCGGCGCGAAAGCCGTCGCCATCGTAGCCTTTGTCCCCAATGAGGGAAGACATGGGCGGCGCGAGCTTCAAAAGGGCCGGCCCTGCAGCAATGTCTGCGCTTGTCCCGGAGTGAGATGAAATGCGCAAGGTTTGCAATCAGGCTCGCTCAGCGCGTGGATTTTCGTGGTCCGCCCACCGCGCGAGCGGCCGATCGCCTGTTCACACTCCCCCCTTTTCCGCCGCTCG
>NZ_JADPJF010000108.1:0-1964 GCF_023073295.1 Bradyrhizobium sp. 23
CGGCCGGCGCTGCTGCTGCTGCCGTTGCCGAAGCGCCGCCGCTGGTGCCGGACGCGCCTGTCGCCGTCGAAGCCGCGCCGACCTCCGGCGTGCTGGCCGACCAGAGCCTGGAGCGTCCGCTGCGTCCGGGCGAAGTCTCGCTCGACGAGCTCGAGCGTGCCTTCCGCGAGACCGCGATCGAAGTGCCGGTCCCGGTTGCCAGGGCCGAAGTCAAGGCGGAGCCTCCGCCTGCCGCTGAAGCCCCGGTGCCTGTTGCCAAGGAAGCCGCGAAGGAGACCAAGGCGAAGGACAAGGCCGCGCCGAAGAAGGCGATCGCCGACGAAGGCGCCGCCGAGGGAGCCAGCATCGCCAACCAGTCGATCCGCGTCAACGTGGATACGCTGGAGCATCTGATGACCATGGTCTCGGAGCTGGTGCTGACCCGCAACCAGCTGTTGGAGATATCCCGCCGCAACGAGGACACCGAGTTCAAGGTGCCGTTGCAGCGGCTGTCCAACGTCACCGCCGAGCTGCAGGAAGGCGTCATGAAGACGCGCATGCAGCCGATCGGCAATGCCTGGCAGAAGCTGCCCCGCATCGTTCGCGACCTCTCGAGCGAACTCGGCAAGCAGATCGAGCTGGAGATGCACGGCGCCGACACCGAGCTCGACCGCCAGGTGCTCGACCTGATCAAGGACCCGCTCACCCACATGGTGCGCAACTCCGCCGACCATGGCCTGGAGACCCCGGCCGAGCGTCTCGCCGGCGGCAAGGGCGAGCAGGGCACCATTCGCCTGTCCGCCTATCACGAGGGCGGCCACATCATCATCTGCATCGCCGACAACGGCCGTGGCCTGAACACCGACAGGATCAAGGCCAAGGCGATCTCCTCAGGTCTGGTCACCGAGGCCGAGCTCGAGAAGATGAGCGAAGCCCAGATCCACAAGTTCATCTTCGCCCCGGGCTTCTCCACTGCTGCCGCCATCACCTCGGTGTCGGGGCGCGGCGTCGGCATGGACGTGGTGCGCACCAATATCGACCAGATCGGCGGCACCATCGACATCAAGTCGGTCGCCGGTGAAGGCTCCTCCGTTACCATCAAGATCCCGCTGACGCTCGCCATCGTCTCCGCGCTGATCGTGGAAGCCGCCGGCGACCGCTTTGCGATCCCGCAGCTCTCCGTGGTCGAGCTGGTGCGGGCCCGCGCCAACTCGGAGCACCGCATCGAGCGCATCAAGGACACCGCGGTTCTCAGGCTGCGCAACAAGCTGCTGCCGCTGATCCATCTCAAGAAGCTGCTCAAGATCGACGACGGCGCCGTCTCCGATCCCGAGAACGGCTTCATCGTGGTGACGCAGGTCGGCAGCCAGACCTTCGGCATCGTCGTCGACGGCGTGTTCCACACCGAAGAAATCGTGGTCAAGCCGATGTCGACGAAGCTGCGCCACATCGACATGTTCTCGGGCAATACCATCCTGGGCGACGGCGCGGTCATCATGATCATCGACCCCAACGGCATTGCCAAGGCGCTCGGCGCCGCCGGCTCCTCGGCCCATGACATGAACAGCGAGAACGGGACGCACAGCATCGGATCGGGCGAGCAGACCACCTCGCTGCTGGTGTTCCGCGCCGGCTCGTCCCAGCCCAAGGCGGTCCCGCTCGGGCTCGTCACGCGCCTGGAAGAGCTCCCGGCCGACAAGATCGAGTTCTCGAACGGCCGCTACATGGTGCAGTACCGCGAGCAGCTGATGCCGCTCGTTGCCATGGAGAGCGTCACCATCGCGAGCCAGGGCGCCCAGCCGATCCTGGTGTTCTCCGACGACGGCCGCTCCATGGGCCTCGTCGTCGACGAGATCATCGACATCGTCGAGGAACGGCTCAACATCGAGGTCGGCGGATCCTCCTCCGGCATTCTCGGCTCGGCCGTGATCAAGGGCCAGGCCACCGAAGTGATCGACGTCGGCCACTTCCTGCCGATGGCGTTC
>NZ_JADPJF010000126.1:0-67430 GCF_023073295.1 Bradyrhizobium sp. 23
TCCTTTGTGGCGCCTCTCTACGCGACCACGTTAGGCACTTTTGATGCCGGTTCGAAGGGCCGTTCCACACCATCACTTTTGATGAAGTTCAAGCGCCGGCTCGTGTTGGTTTCACAAAGGAATCAATATGATGCAGCGAGCCCTACGTCCGTCGGCTCTGGTCCCTCACGGGTTTGACGTGAAAAGCGCCTTTTGTAATGGCGCTACGACCCTGATCACCGTGCGTCCCACGAGCGGGACCAGTCTCTGTCCCGGCTGCGGGACCAGTTCTGGGCGGATCCATAGCCGATATCAGCGGCGCCTAACCGATCTGCCGCTTGCGGGGCGGCAGGTTCGCTTGGTGGTCGTGGCGCGCCGCTTCCGCTGCGTTACTGCTCTCTGCGGTCGGCGTATTTTCACCGAGCGCTTCGATGACGGCGCTCTAGCACCGTGGGCGCGGCGAACGACCCGGCTCGATCTGATCGTCCATCACCTTGGCCTCGCCTTGGGTGGCCGCCCAGCGGCGAGTTTTGCCCGTCGACTTATGCTGCCCGTGAGCAACGACACGTTGCTTCGGGTGGTTAGAAGGCGCGGGTGTCCACCCTTTGCTGCGCCGAGCGTTATCGGCATCGACGATTGGGCCTGGCGGCGCAATCAGCGGTATGGAACTATCATCTGCGACCTCGAGCGGCGACGACCGATCACTCTCTTACCCGACAGAGAGCCAGCCACTGCGCAGGCCTGGCTCGCGGGGCAACCACAAATCGCTGTGGTCGCGCGCGACCGCGGCGGCGGTTACGCCCTTGCTGCGGCCAAGGCACTCCCGCACGCCACCCAGGTCGCCGACCGTTGGCACCTCATGGAGAACGCCAGCCACGCCTTCCTGGATGCGGTTCGCAAATCCATGCGCCAGGTCCGCATCGCGGTCGGCTCCGCCACCATAAATCCCAACTTATTGACCGCCGCCGAGCGCATTCAATATGAGGGTTATCTTCGGCGAGAAGACACCAACGCGGCAATCCTCAAACAGGCTGAGACGGGCGTCTCCATAAAGGAGATCGTACGGCTCACCGGCCATAGCCGGGGCCTCATCCGCAGGGCATTGCGAGGTCAGCGATCCGACGTGTTCAGGGTGCGCGAGAGCTCGCTCGAGCACTACCTGCCATGGCTCGATGTTCAGTGGGCCGCTGGTCATTGTAATGGCGCCGACCTGTGGCGTTGCCTCAAGGCGCAGGGATTTAGAGGCTCGGTGCGAGTCGTTACCGAATGGGCGACACGCCGTCGGCGTGCCGAAATGCCCGATGCTCAGAGCCTGCAGCGCGTACCGTCCGCGAGAACGATCGCCCGCCTGATGACCAATGGCCGCGATACACTATCAAGGTCAGAGACCGTCACCATTGCGGCGATCGAGCAAGGCGTTCCTCTTCTGGTGGAAGCTCGAGAGATCATAGCCGCTTTCCATGCGATGATCCGCAAGAAGGCTCACATGGAGCTTGAACCATGGTTGGAACGGGCACGCGCAAGCCTCGTCATGTCTTTCGCCAACGGCGTCATCAAGGACAAGGCCGCCGTCAGCGCAGCGATCACAACGTCCTGGTCCAACGGACAGACCGAGGGCCAGATCACCAAGCTTAAACTGGTGAAGCGCCAAATGTACGGACGCGCCAAGCTCGACTTGCTGCAGGCTCGACTAATCGGTGCCACATGACCAGTGCTGCACCAAAATTGCGTCAGAGCCAAAATTGGACGCCGATGAGGGGTCAAATTTGCAAACGATGACGTAATTGCGGTCGGCGCTCGTGGCAGACAAGCTCCGTTATCGTTGAGCCCTCGCAATCAAATGATTCGAAGGAGTTCCCATGAAGCAGTACGTCGGGCTGGACGTCTCACAGAGAGAAACCGCTGTGTGCGTTGTCAACGAGACCGGTCAAGTAATCTTCGAAGGAAAAGCCAAGTCTAATCCTGGTGCCTTGACTGACCTGCTTAGCAAACATGCGCCTCATGCCGAGCGTATCGGCTTCGAGACCGGTGCGATGGCGAGTTGGCTATGGCATGAACTCCGCAGGGTTGAGCTTCCGGTGGTCTGCATCGACGCTCGGCATGCGCACGCAGCTTTGTCGGTCCGAATGAACAAGAGCGATCAGAATGATGCGCGAGGCCTTGCCGAACTGGTGCGGGTTGGATGGTATCGAGAGGTCAAAGTCAAAAGTGAGGAAAGCCAGAAGATCCGAGCGATCCTTGTCGCCAGATCTCGGCTAGTGTCCATGCGCCGAGACATCGAGAACCAGGTTCGCAGCTTGATCAAGGAATGTGGATTGCTATTCCCTCGCGCGATCGGCCAACAGTTCCGCAACCAGGTCAGCGAACTCTTGGGCGCCGATCATTTGCTTCTCAGCGTGATATCGCCGCTGCTCTCGATCCACGAGAACGTTTGTCAGCAACAAGGTAAGTTCGACAACGAGGTCCGCCGGTTGGCAAAGCTGGACGAGACGACGCGTCGCCTGATGACGGTCCCGGGGGTCGGTGTCGTGACGGCCCTAACGTTCCGCCACACGATCGATGACCCCTCGCGCTTCCGATCGGCTTCTACGGTCGGCGCCTACCTAGGCCTTACGCCGAGGCGCAGCCAATCCGGCGAAACCGACACCAACGGAAAGATATCTCGATGGGGCGACCGGCTTCTCCGAACTTACTTGTTCGAGGCCGCCACTGTCCTTCTTTATCGAACCAAAAAGTGGTCTTCCTTAAAGGCCTGGGGCATGAAGCTCGCCAAGCGGATCGGCATGAAGAAGGCAAAGGTCGCCATCGCCCGAAAGATCGCCGTGATTCTCCACTGCATCTGGGTCGATGGCACATCGTTCGACTGGGGCCAGCCGAAGCCAATCTGATATTTGCTCGCAAGTTCCTGGTCCGGTCCGCCGGACTGGCGATGTCCCGCTGGGACGGTGGTCGTGGTGACCTCGGTCAATCGGCTGGTGGCGGTTCGCCCGCACTCCGCTGCAAACGTTGAGGCGCCCGATCCGGACATCATCATGAGGCGCTCGCGACCTCGGAAAGGACCATGACCCCAGCTACGACATCAACCTAACCCGACGAAGCCGCCAACGACGTCGATTGCCAATCCCGCTAGGCAATCGTCTCGCCATCCGCGATCGCTCCGTCTCCGCAACCTGACCAGCTCCGACGGAGCAATCGCTACCGGCGTGTCACTGGAGAGAGGAAGAATGGTAGCTTGACAACAAACCGCAATTAAAGGGCCGATTGACATTCACGCACCGCTAGTTTGGGCGGATGAGGTACCGCGCGCAAGCTGTGCGAGCTCCATCTCGAGCGTAGGGTTGCGCTTGAACATGGCGTCGATCAACGCTTGCGCCGGCTGCTCGGCCGCTTCCACCCACGTCGCCTTCTCCGCTCGTGCGGAGGGCGCGAAGACACGCTTGACGACCGTCGGCGACCCCCTCAGACCGCATTTGGCCATGTCATCCACGCCGGCAGTTTGAGCGCTCCATTTTACGACGGAGGCACGGGCCGCACGCAAGGCGTCGATCATTGCACCGCGGCGAATTTGATTGCTTGCCTCTAACATGCTGACGAGACAAGGAAGCTTGGAACGCAGCACTTGGACTCCTCCTTCGCAGCGCCGTTCCGCATCGATCGTGCGTGCTTTGAAGTCCAACGCTTTGATTGTTGAAACATACGTAAGCTGCTGGACCCCGAGCCTCTTTGCAATGCCAGGTCCCACCTGCGCCGTATCGCCGTCGATAGTCTGCTTGCCAGTGAATATGACGTCTGGTGGGCCATATTCCTTCCCGATATTGCGAATCGCGCACGCCAGAGCGTAACTCGTCGCCAGCGTATCAGAGCCTGCGAAACTACGATCGGTGAGCAGGACAGCACGATCGGCACCAAATGTCAGCGCCTTTCGGAGAGATTCTTCGGCCGACGGCGGCCCCATTGTCAGAACAGTGATTTCACCGCCGAACTTGTCTCGTAGCTCGAGCGCAGCTTCCAGTGCGAACAGATCATATGGGTTGATGATCGTCGGCACGCCCTGCCGCATGATCGTATTCGTGACAGGATGCACGCGGATTTGTGCGGAGTCGGGGACCTGTTTGATGCAGACGATGCTGTGCATATGCTTCTCCTAAGATGTTGAGCAGGCTCCCCACGAATAGCAACTGTCATACCACCCGGGCACTTCGCCGATGAGCGACGAATGCAACGGCTGGCGATTGACGGCGAGACCGTTGGGACTGCGACGAGCTGCGTAAAGCGGGACGTGATCTCTCTCATCTGAGTCGCGCCATAAACGGCCCGGCCGCGATCTTGCGCCGGTTCGACACCTAATCATTTCTCATAGGGCGAATACATTGCAAGCAGACGATGACCAGCACGCGGCTGACGCGAAGATGGCTTACGCTCCCGGCATTGCCTCCCAAGCAGAGCACATCGGTTTCGTATCCGCTTCATGGACCAGAGTACCGCCTCTTGCGCACGCTCTCCTACCGCGCCCGGCGATCGAGAGAGACGCGAGCCGACTTTTTATTCAGAAGCGCTTGATCTCGATACCGTGCCTTCTCAAGGCATAGCCAATCTGGCGCGGCGTCAGTCCAAGCAAGCGCGCCGCCTTGGCCTGTACCCACCCGGACGTTTCCATCGCGGCGACTACGCGCTCGCGATCTGTGACCTTGGCGGCACCTATGTTGGGTCGGCCGGGTGGCTCTAGCGGCGTCAGTTCGCTACCGACCGGCTGAACGTGTGCCACAGCTTGTGTCGGCGGCATGCTCAGCCTCGCGGGAAGTGAGATTATAGGGCTCGGCTGTCGTGCCACTTGCTCCAGCCCGCACTTCCATAGCGTGGCCGACAGGCATTGCCCGTGGCAGCAGGCAAAATCGTCTCTTACGATCGACGATCCGTGCGCCAGGGTCGCGGTCCGCTGCACACAGTTCTCCAGCTCACGGACATTACCGGGAAATCCGCAATTCATAAGAACGTCTATCGCACTTGACTCGAAGACCAGAGCACGGCCGTTCTCATTGTTGAAGTTCTTCAAGAATCGAGCGGCGAGAAGCGGAATATCAGTGCGTCTTTCGCGCAGCGGCGGCAGTAGCAGAGGAACCACGCTAATGCGATAATAGAGATCGGCACGAAACTCCTTCCTTGCCACCGCCTCTTCAAGATTCTTGTTCGTGGCAGCAATCACGCGGACGTCGACTTTGATCGTCTGATTGCCGCCCACCCGCTCGAACTCCTGCTCCTGAAGCACGCGCAGGAGTTTCGCCTGGAACGACGCCGAGATCTCGCCAATCTCATCCAGAAACAACGTTCCCTTGTCCGCGAGTTCGAAGCGACCCTTGCGCGCGTTGAATGCGCCCGTAAACGCCCCCTTCTCGTGACCGAACAATTCGGATTCCAGCACCGTCTCGGTGAGGGCTGCGCAATTCAGCTTGATAAAGGGGCGTTTGGCGCGCGCTGAACGCTCGTGAATAGCCTTCGCGACCAGCTCTTTGCCGGTGCCCGATTCGCCACGCAACAGAACGGTGCTATTCGATTTTGCGATCAGCTCGATCTTCTCAAGCATCGCGCGCAGCGCCGGACTGTCGCCGATAATTCCCTCGACTTGGACCTTCTTACGCTCCCGGCCATGAGGCTTGAGCTCGGACGAAGGCTGCGTCTGCAGCCGGAACTCCTCGTCCATAAGCCGCCCGCGGTCGCGCACAAAGGTGCAATGCAGCTTTGCCGTCTGGCCCAGAAGGCTTGCGACCATCGTCAGCAGGCGGAGGTCGTCCTCGAGCTGCGCATGCGTCCCGTTGTCTGCGATGCGGTCGATGCTCAGCGTACCCACAACTTTCTCGTCGATCTCTATGGGAACGCCGATGAAGGCAACACACGTATTACGGGCGGCGTCTAGCATCATCTCGACTTCCGAAAAACTGAAGATCGAATGCAGCGCTACGTTCTCGACGATGAGCGGCCGCCCCGTCGCCACAATTTGATCAATTGCTCCTTGCGGCAAGCGCCCCCCGCAACGCGCGTCGCGCCCTTCGCTCCGGCCGTCGTCTACGATGATCTCGGGCACCCCGTCATGTTCGAACAGACATACGATGCCGCGCCGCATCTGCACGAGCGATGGCAGCCGCTCGATGACGCTCGCCAGCTTGGCTTCGAGCCGGGATAGGCCAGTGAGCGTGTGCGCTATTTCAAAGATCGTGCTTAGCGATTTCTCTTGCGACGGCAGAATAGAAGCGGAAGGGTCCGCGCCGGAGGTTGAGTTTGGTGTTTCGCTCAGGGAAACGCTGTCCAGCATAGTGACTTCTCCGTTCCTTTCTTGATCCTCCCCATCACCTCGATCGGACTTGTTAGACTCGTGTTGCATGCCTGCCTCGATCTGACATCCAATTCTCAGGCCGGGGGCGAGAGATGACGGCTCTTCATGGCACGCCGGCAGCACTTACAGTGACTAGATTTTGCGCTTATTCTTTCCAACTCGCTGCGCGGATTCGCCCGCCCAACATGGCTTCGATCGATGAAGCTGAGTTAGTCGGGTTCGCCAGGAACGGATTCACTCACAAGTGTTGCCCGCCATTGATCGGCACTTCGGCACCGGTGACATAACTTGCCGCATCTGAACATAGGAAGAAAATGACCTTGGCGACCTCTTCGGGTGTACCCACCCGGCGTAGTGGGATCTTTGGCACGAGATGCGCTTCCGTATCAGGCGACAAAATGTCCGTCTTGATTTCGCCGGGCGCGATCGCATTGACGCGAATGCCATGTGAGGCGTAGTCGTGCGCCATTTCGCGCGTGAGACAAGCGAGCGCAGCTTTCGACGTGGCATATGCCGTGCCTGCAAATGGATGCACCCGCGCTCCGGCGATCGAAGTCACATTGACGATCGAGCCTGACGCCGCTTTTAGCTCATCGAACAGACCTTGAGCGAGCAGGATCGGCGCCACCAGATTGAGGTGGAACACGCTCATCCAGGTATCGACTGAGGTCGCCAGCGACGTGAGCCGGGCACCGTTTGGCGTTTTTGGTGAGTTTCCGGCATTGTTTATCAGTCCCTGCAGCGGTGCGCCGGCAAGGCGCTCCTTTATCTGGGCAATCACGCGCGGTAGCGTCCGATGATCGCTCAGGTCGACTTCGATATAGCTATCCCCCTCTGAGTCCCATGGGCAGCGCACCGCATCGAATGGTTGGCGCGCGCAAGAAATGATGCGCCAACCGGCTTCCGAAAACAATCTTCCCGTGGCGCGACCGATACCGCGCGATGCCCCGGTCAATACCAGCGTCTTCCGCTCACGCAGCGGACGGCCCGCTCCATCGGCGTGAATTGGACCACGAGGGTCCGTTTCCGACGATTTAGCTGCGACCGCGTTGTCATCTGGTAGACCTAGATTCACACGCGACTCCCTTCCGCTCCCCTCGCCCGTGCACCTGGTGCAGGATCCGGGCCAGAGCGAAGCAGGGCACAGGTGGCGCGCTTTTACGACGCAAATGGCAGGTTCCGAACATCTGGCCTGTTTGCTTTGCGACACCGGCAGCGCCGCAGCAATGGCTGTCGTCGAGCTCCCGGGTGCTGCCCACTGCGTGCGCTACGCTTCGAGCCAGAGGCTGGGGTTTGCATGGCGAGCTGACTGCGTCACCACTCCACGAGTGGTCTGTGGGTCATGCGCGCTAGACGAGATAGATTAGCTGCGGGCGGAGATCAGGATTTAATGGCCGGTTCGTCCAAGTTGCTCTCGGCCTGGTTACGCGCGGCCGCACATACGGCTCTTGAGCAATACCGATGGGCCGCCGGCCGCGCGGTTCATCACACCTCCGTCCGAAAGGACTCCGCGAGCGGAGCATGAACAAAGGCCGCGTCCAGAAAACGAAAGCCCTGCCCAGCAAAGGCGATCCATCTACCGGACGCGCCTCCTTGCTGCTGGGACATTCTGTCGTGACTGTCTGTTACGTCAGATTTCCTCGGCGACCCGGACCGCCATTGCCGTGCTTTTCACCGTCTGGCCAGCGACGGCGGACTTGGCTGGAGGATGACAGAACTGTAAGCTTTCCGCGCGACTCGACTTGCACCGGAGGGCCCGAAGTGTTGCCGGGCAAGACCGCCGGCCCTCACTGGCATCCGCCTTACGCTTCTCAGGCGTTCGCCCTCCCACCGCACCGCATCCATGGTAGTGCGCCGGTCAGCCGTCGCTTGCGGGACGGAAGTCGCCATCCAACGTTCCTGCGACACGTTGCGAAACTCGACCGTGTCGAAGCCAGCAGTATCAGACCGATGATCTAGCCCGTCATTGTTCAGGCCCACATTCTGGCGCTTCAGGAAGCCGCGAAATGCTCGTATGGATTATCGATCAGGGTCAAGCGCTCCGGATTGCTCTGGTCGAATTCAATAATCCGTGGCACGAGCAGACGGGCATAGCGCGTGAAGGCGCTGGTGGGGGGAAAGCGGATCACGGTAGCGCACCGCGCAAGAAGATACATGTCGATGAGAGCGGAAGCTCCACCTTCAACTCCCATTTCCGCACTATGCAACGGCCCTGCCCGATCGGCCTGGAAACGTTTTGGTACGGCGAAGACATCGGGAAACAGACCCGATAGGCGATCGAGCACCTGTGCACTGTCCGTGCACAGGAAGACCTTTACAGGCTTTGGATATGGCAAAGCCTTGGCTTTACGGATTGCCATGCAAACCTGACGAAGGGCGAGCTCCGAATCGGCCCAGTACGGCGCATGCTCCATGATATCTTCGCCATTGCCGTGCCGAACATGAACGCCAATGATGCTATGGCCGCTAAAATGTTCCTCATACAAGGCGTCGATCCGCGCTTGAATCTCAGACCTGAGCTTGATGTTCCGAAAGATCAGTCGTTCGGCTGCCTCGCCACAACGCCACATTAGGCAGGCGTCACAGACAATGGTGTTGGCTTCGTTATCTTCTCTCGCCTGGAACAGCTCGGTCAGTTCGTCACGTTCTCGGAAGATCTGCTCATCCGGACGATTGATGCAGTCGATCGACGGCCTATTCCACCACCGCGGGAAGAACGGTCCGGGAAACGAGAGCTGGTTGACCCGGTCATCGCAAATCACCGGTACCCCAGCGATGTCCTCAACCGGCTCGAAGAACACCGGAAAGGCGTTGCTGAACGGTCGGTCGATGTAGCAGGAACCGCGCCAGTCAACGACGAGCGTCCGCCCGGTCCGCTGCGCGTACGACCAGGCCGACGCCAATGACCAGAGGCAGTCACCGAAGCCGGTACGCCTCCGAGAAATAACAAAGCGTTCCTTGGTCAAGTTATCAAACCCTTCTCGTTGTGCAAGATCAGCTTTGTGTGGCGCACCTAGCATCTGCGATTCCGATCCACGCCAGTGGACGGCTGGTCACCGGGACGCAAGGCGATCAACCCGCAACCCTCCTCCACGGCACCGCGTTTGGGAGGTCATGCGAGAGGCCTCCAAAGAGCCCTCTTCCGCATTGCTCACCTTTTGCAATCACGCGGTCGGTGACGGATGCAGCCGTATACGGCGGAGATCCCAGAGCCCACGCAGTTCGTTCACGAGAGCTTCTCGCCTAGTCCTGTCAGAGGTGACCCTGGCGAGAAGATCGGCAAGAACAGCTTCCTTCTCAATTTGCATCAGCATGTCGAACAGGTCATGCGAGACGCGCACGCTCTCCTGGCTGGAGTGACCCATGCGGATCTCGCAGACTGTCTCCTGGCGTTCTCGGCCCGCATGAGCGCGAACCCGGTAAAGAGATACATGGGGCGGCAGTGATACAGCGAGTGCAGTCCAGCTTTCGAGCGTTGTCGCCCGCTTTTTGACGAGGAATGAACCGATTACAAGGCCATCCAGCTCGGTTGACAAAAACGCCGTAATCGCATCGGCAACGGAATCTACGATCGGTTCGGCATTGTTGTTGAACGACGTGTTAAGCAAAATCGGGACGCCTGTCCGGCTCTTGAACGCATTGATGAGTTCCCAATAGGCGGCATTGTTCGTGCGGGAAACCGTCTGCAGCCGAGCCGTACCATCGATATGCGTGATCGCGCCCAGCAAAGCACGCTTGGATTCCCGCACGCGAACGACGAAATTCATGAAGGGGTATTCTGCGCGACCATCCGGCAACTCAAAGAACGCGCCCGCATCCTCCTCCAGAACTGATGGTGCAAATGGTCGATAACTCTCGCGCTTCTTGACCATCGCATTGATCCGGTCCTTGTTCGCCGCGGGCCTCGGGTCCGCAAGAATACTACGGTTGCCGAGCGCACGAGGGCCGAACTCCGATCGGCCCTGCACCCACCCGATCACGGCGCCATCAACCATCCACTCGGCTGCTCTGGTTGCGACCTCAGCGGTCCGTTCAAACTCGAGGTGTCCGGCCCATCCCTTCAGTTCCTTTTCGATGCTATCGTCGCTGCCGACATCTGGCCCCCAATAAACCGCCTGTAGCCGCTCGCGGGGCGCAGGCTGCCCGGCCTCGTTCGACACCATCAGCGCCGCGCCCAATGCGCATCCGGCGTCATGCGCAGCCGGCTGCACGAAGATGTCTTCGAACAGGCCTGAATACAGGAGTTTTCCGTTCAGCGTGCAGTTATGGGCCACCCCGCCAGCCAGGCACAACCGTTTCATTCCGGTCGACTCACGGTAATGCCGCAGAATGTGAAACACGATCCGCTCCAGCGCCTCCTGCAACGATGCGCTCACATCTCGATGCTGTTGGGTGAACGGCATTCCCTTTCGCCGGACCTCGATATTGTGCAGCAATGCTGGGCCGATACGTTCGAGGTGAACGCGGTAGCCACCGTTTGCGCAGAGCTCATAGAATTGGGAAAAGAGCTCGCGATAGCGTGCGGGATCTCCGTAAGGAGCCAGTCCCATAACCTTATACTCGTCGAACAGGCCGTAGCCGAGATATCGGATCGTCTCCAGATAGAACAGTCCGAGAGAGTTATTCTCTGGAAATGTCATAAGCTCGGTCATTTCGCTGCCTGACCCGACAGCCAAGAGACCCGACAGGAAGTCGCCACAACCGTCGATCGCGAGGACCAGGCTATCTTCAAAACCCGACATCGCCAGAGCGCTCACGGCGTGGGCCTGATGGTGGCCTACGAATGACACCCGGGAAGGATCAACTTGGGTACCGAACTCCGTGGCTAGAAGGTGCCGTAGCAGCAGATTCGCATCTAGGGGAATTGAGATTTCCGGTTGTGAGATGAACAACCGTTCGAGCATTGCATTGCAATAGGCTTCAGTAGCGTAGAACGCAATACGATCGACGTCGCGAAGCTCCACACCCGCGGCTGCAAGACAGTATTCGATCGCACTGCTCGGCAGCTTGTTTGAATGTTTGATCCGGTTAAGGCGCTCCTCTTCCACGGCAGCGATCACGCGCCCGTCCTTGACAAGTACCGCGGCGCCGTCGTGCAGAAACGTGCCCGGCAGCCCAAGGGGGTTTTCATAGACCCTGTCGAGGCCGCCACTCAATCCTAGACACAGCATCTTGTTCTCCGTTAATCCTGAGAGGCCTGTTGGCCTATTTCGTATCGCTTGCTTTGGGAGTAGGCCGCGCGAGGCCGATCAGGCATCGCTAGCTGACGAGACGCATATAAGCGTCGCACGCGATTGGAAATTCGCTAAGCCCGATATCTCATCTCGCACACGCGATGCTTCGCTTTAGATCTTATTCCTCTCACCGCATCAGGCGCTGCCGAAGGAGCACGGCCGAGACGAGGAAGGGAACTGCTGCGTAGATGCAAAGTGCGCCCACATGCAATCCGACGCTGTCAACCGGTCGACCAAGCATTGTTGGACGAATGAGATCGACCGAATGACTCAGCGGCAATAAGGCTGCGATGCGTTGAAATGAACCGGGCAACTGGCTCATTGGGAAGATCGTCCCGCTTAAATACATCATGGGCGTAAGAATAAGCGACTGGTAGAAGATGAAATAGTCGTGGCTCGGTGCAAGTGCTGAAACGACCATTGCGAGACTCGCGAAAGTAACGCCAGTGAGGGCGATGGCTGGTAACGCATAGGGAATGGATGACCACTCTGCGTAACCCAGCGCGACGGCCACAATCGTGATCGCGGTCCCGGCGAGCAAGGCCTTGCTCGCTGCCCAGGCCACTTCACCGAGGACAATGTCGCCGAGCGTAAGGGGCGTACAGAGCACTGCCTCCCAGGTGCAATTTGTCTGCATGCGAGCGTAAGCCGCATAGATCGTTTCGAAGGTTGCGGAGACCATCGCGCTTGTGGCAACCATTCCAGCCGCCAGAAACGAGATGTATGAGGTGCCCTCAACACCACCTATGATCATTCCAAGGCCAAAACCGAGACCGAACAGAGAGCTCATCGGCTCGGCCAGATTCCCAAGAACCGATGCCAGAGCAACTTTCCGCCAAACCAGAAAATTGCGGCGCCATACCGCCATCCAGTTCCATGGATTAGCAGGGAGCGCCGGCGCAAAACGTTGCCACATCGTTCAGTCCTTTATCTCTCGCCCGGTTAGCCGCAAGAACACATCCTCCAGATTTGGAGGACGCTGCAGAAAGCGCAGATCCGTGCGGTTGACAAGCCGGAGGCGCACCTGCTCTGGATCCGTGACATAGCAGAACAGCGTCTCCCCGCTCACCTCAGCGCGCTGCACTTGGGGTCTGACCAGCGGCAGCAGTTCGTGCGGGTTACCGCCGTAAATCTCGATCACTTGGCAGCCGATCTGCTGCTCGATCAGCGCGCGAGGCTGACCTTCGGCGATCTTACGGCCGTGCTCGAGCACGCACAGGCGGTCGCACAATCGCTCCGCCTCTTCCATGAAGTGGGTGGTGAGAAGGATCGTTTTGCCGCGCCCTAATAACGAGCGCAAGCGTTCCCAAATCAGGTGACGGCCGTGCGGATCGAGGCCGGTCGTCGGCTCATCAAGGACCAAGAGCTGCGGATCGTTAATGAGGGCCCGTGCCAACGTCAGGCGTCGCTTCATGCCGCCGGACAGTTCGGCGACTCGCGCGTCCGCCTTGTTCTCCAGGCGTGCGAATTCGAGCAGTGACGGCGTGACCGCTTCCACCTCAGCCGCGCTCATGGCGAAGTAGCGCCCGAAAACGAGCAAGTTTTCGCGCACCGTGAGCTGAAGATCAAGGTTATCGAACTGTGGGACAACCCCGATCCCCCGGCGCGCCAAGCGCGCCCGCGCCGGCACTGGCTCGCCGAGCACGCATATCTTACCTGCGTCGGGCGATGCAACACCCAGGATCAAACGCGCAAGCGTGCTTTTACCCGCGCCGTTTGGTCCCAGCAGACCGAAGCACTCTCCCGGCGAGACCGTAAACGAAAGAGCGTCCACGACGGCCCTGTCGTCGTAGAACTTGCTCACCTGGAAAAGGTCGACTGCCGCGGTTGACATTTGCTTACGCCATCGCGACGGACGTTGTTCCCGCCGCTTCCCCGCTTGCGCGCTTTTTTGTCCAAAGCAGGCCGTCACACCATACGTGATCGACGCGTCCCCACTGGCACGCGGCGGCAGCATCCGGGAAAAAGCCGCGTCCATGCAGATTGGCGCTGGTATTGCAAAGCAGCGGAATGGCTGTGAGCTTCTCGTATTCGACGAGAAGCTCGGCCACTTTATGCTGAGAGGTTCTAGAAACGGTTTGTAGACGAGCAGATCCATCGAGATGCACGACGGCGGGAATTTTGTCCCGCCATTCTGGTCGCGTCTGGTGATCGAACAGCATGTACGGATCAGGTATTCCAGGGCTAAAAATCTCCGCGGCACGATCCTCCAGGCAAATCGGCGCTACCGGCCTGAAATGCTCACGAAGTTTGACGTCGTTGAGATGATCCTTCATTCCTTCCCAGCTCGCAGCCGCGAGAATGCTTCTGCCACCCAAGGCTCGCGGCCCGAGCTCGGCACGCCCGGCAAGGAAGACCACGGGCTTGTCGCAAGCGAGGATTGCCGCAAGTTGGCCCATAGTGCAGGGCGCGCCCTCCCATTCGGGCGGGACTTCGCTGGGACGCACGGCCGGTCCGCTGTAGACCGACCATTCCAGAGCTCTAAAGCCTTGCTGTGCCGCCAATGCAGAGCAAGCAGCACCAATGGCTGAGCCGCTGTCGTTCGGAAAGGGCGGCACCCACACGAAATCGAACAGGCCTGTCGCACGAAATGCACTATTCCACTTAATATTCAGGCCACAGCCGCCGGCTATGCAGAGGTTACGCGCCCCCGCAAGATTCGAATGCCGCTCCACCACATCAGCAATGGTGCGAACCAGCAGACGCTCTAGAAACACGTGAAATGACGCAAGGACGTCTTGGGCCTGTTTTTCCTTCAATCGCATTGCGCACGCATCGAAGAAGTCGTGCAGAGCTTCAAGTGGCGATTGTGAGCTGTTGATCGCTTCAAGCTCAGGACAAGCGCCTTCAGCATCCGTGGCAAAGTGCGCCTCATAAAGTTCATGAAACGTCTTAATACAGTCCTCGTCGGGCGATCCCAGTGCGATATAGGCCATCAGCTTGCCGGCAATACCGAGATCCCAGCTGGTCCGGTCTGCCCGCCTGTAAGGTCCAAAGTGGTGTCCTGCCGTCGCATAGGCGTGACCTATTATCGGAAACAGGCACTCAATGAACCGGATGCCGTGGGGCTCTACATAGTAGAGGCGCGGAAAAATGCAGCCGTCCCACACCAAGCAGAAAGCAGATTGTCCGGATTTGGCAAACGAGCTGGCGCAGTATGCGGATGCTACGTGCCCGGTGACGTGGGGATAGCTTTGATAGGGATATAGCTTCCCATCAAGCATGAGGCCGATCCGATCGCGGGACGTCAGGGGGCTATCGCCTTGCCGTTCGACATACGGCGCGCCCTTGAGCTTGATGGTCGTCGTCCCACTCAGGACTTCAAACTGTGACTCGAACTCTCCATCCCAGCCATCAATGACGAACTGATCAACATCGCTCGGATCCAGCCCGTGCTCCGCCAAGGCGTCAACAACGGCATCCAGGTTGTCGATGGTTTGATAACGCGGATTGTTGTTCAGCTTCTCCTGTTCGACACAAAACACCACCCGGCCGTCCTCGATCAGAGCGACTGCCCCGTCGTGCGTCAACTTGATACCGCAGATGCGCATAGTAGGTCCTTTCAAGCTCGGCCGTTAGAACAAATCGAAGATCGCTCCGGATTGCGAAAGCGGACCAACAAGCAGTCTTCGTCAGCCGACCGCCCCTGGCACTGCACGCGTTCGACCTCAATGAGCGCTTCAGCCAACATCGTGATGACTGTCTCGGCGCCAGCGACATGCCCCCATCGCCTGCAGGTGGCATCACGTGCAGATCCGAAGACCAGGTGCCCACCTGGAGCAAGCATCTTCACCAGCTTGTCGATTGCGGTACGCATCCGTGTCATGTCTTCGAGATAGTAGAGAACTTCGGCGACCACGATCAGATCGAACAGCTCTTCGGTCGAGAACTGCAGAATATCGGTCGCCGCCCAGCTGATATGCGACCACCTCTTGGTCCGCTGGACCGCTCGACCGATCGCTCGCGGCATAACATCGATGACCGTGAGCCGTTTGCAGTGAGGAGCAAGCTTCTCTGTGAATGCACCGGCCGCGCACCCGATCTCGAGGCCGGTTGAGACGGCGCCGTTCGACAGCGATAGTCGTAGCAATTGGGTGTGACGCTCACGTTCGAACGGATTGTCGTCAAGCCGCCACGGGTCATCGTTGGTCAGCTCCCGTTGCAACGATTGATATGTCTTGTCCACGCTCACCACTAAATCCCCTACAAAGCTGTCAGTCAGTCGCGGCGGCAATGCCATCAGACGCGATCAGCTGCGAGGAAGCGCGCGGAAGACCTGCCCCGCGAATTGAGCCTGGCGCTTCCGATCCCGGGTTAAGGCTTGGTCCATTTGTCGCGTCTTCGATCGAGGCCTTCGACTCATCGACGTCTGATGATTTCGCTACTTTGCGCGAGAGCCAGTCGCTGTTGCTCAAGGTACAGAGCGCATAGGCTTTCATCGGGAGCAGGAGGAAGATGTTGATAGGCGTGTGCAGCGAGAAGCCGATAAATCGAAGCTCGCCGGCACGAAGGGCCGCCACGCTGCATCGAACCATGGTCATCGCGACGATGGTCAGACCGGTCCACCAGGGCACGGTGCCGGTGAGCGCGAGCTGAGCGAGCGCGGCAATCGATGAGATGGCGAGCAGCAGCGGCCCGAGGTTCTGTCCGAGCACGTCGAGCGTAAGGTACCGGTCCAGGCCGGGCAACAGGTGCAAACCCAGCAGCGTATCGCGGTAAGTGCTCCGCGCCCAGCGGAGCTGTTGCCGCAGATAGGGCAAGAGCCTGTCCGGGACCACCGTGGCGGCGATGGCGTCCGGAACGTACTCGGTTCGAAACCCTGCCTTGAGCATGAGGATCGTCAGATGGCGGTCCTCACCGAAGTCGCTCGGCTTTCCTCGGAAGAACTGCGTCTCGTACTGGTCCAGCAGCAACAGCAGCGCGGAGCGGCGGTACATGGCACACGGCCCGCAGCAGCACATGACGGCACCAAAGCGCGTCTGAGCCGCGCGCTCCTCGTTGCAAGCCAACCAGTACTCCATGTCGATCAATCGGGTCAGCCAGCTGTCGTTCCGGTTGCTGGCCATCAATTGCCCCATGGCCGCGCCGACGGCTGGATCCTGCATCTTGCGTACGAGTTTGCTGACCACGTCGCTGGCGATTTCCGTATCGGAATCGACGTTGAGCACGAGATCGCCGAACGACCGGCGTATCGCTGCGATCTGCGCCTTACGCTTTCCAACGTTACTTGGCAGCAGAATGACGGTGAACCTCGGGTCATACGCGTAGCTCCCATGGACCGGGGCCACTGCAGCGACATTTGCAGAGCCGTCATCGACCACATACACCTGCAATCGCCCTGGGTAATCCTGGCTTGCGAGAGATTTCAGGCAGGCCGCCAGCGTGCGCGGATCCTCGTTGAAGCAGGGCACGATGATATCCACGCTGGGCAGAGCACCGGCGTCGACCGAGTCGTACGGCGGCAGTGAGGCGTCGATTCGCAGCGCATAAAGCGCCTGCGCGCTCTTATGGACGCTGGAGAGCAACGCGTAGGAGGCAACAGCAACGGTGCTGATGGTGGCAAGCAGGCTCATGGGAATTGATCTATTCAGTGAGTTTGAGGAAGCGACCGGATTGCAAATCCACGGTCATGCAGTGCTGGAATGAGCTGGGCGAGCGCCGTCACAGTCTGGTCGCGGCGACCAGAATGAGGGCAGCGTTCCAACTCGTGGGGAGGGCACCCGTCGTGCAGGAGCACGATGGCCCCCGGGTGTACCGAGGCCAGCACCGCGGCAACGATCGCCTCGCCGCCAGGACGAGACCAGTCTTGCGGGTCGACTGACCAGTGCAGAGCTGCCAGTTCGGCCTTCGCCGACGCGGCGAGGGCCTCCTTGGTCCAAGTCCCATACGGCGCACGCATGTGCCGCACAGAGGCTCGCGGGCAGGCCATTCCGATGACCTTGTTCGTTGTGAGGATCTCGTATTCCACCTCATCGGGCATGCATTTGGATAAATCCGGATGCGTCATTGTGTGGTTTGCGATTTCGTGCCCTTCCGCGACGATGCGCTCCATCAGCTCCGGCTGACCCGCTGCATATGCACCGATCACGCAGAAGGTGGCGGGTGCTCGATGCTGCGCCAGCACATCTAGGATAGCCGGCGTGCAATGCGGGTTGGGCCCATCATCAAATGTGAGATAGACGCAGTGCTCTCCGCCGGAGTCGGCGCAGTCGCTCCGCGCTTTAATTTCGCCGTCTGCAGACGTCACAGTTCTGGCCCGTTCCGTTCAATCATCTCACCGGCCGGCCATTCGCTCATTGGCCTCGCAATCGGCAGAACGAGGCCGACCACGTCCTCCACGCGCGTCGGAGGCACAGTGAGATAGATATCCGGACGAGCGGACCGGACACGGAGCCCTGGCAGAACAGTCGCTAATCCCTGTCGCCCGAGCAGCCTGGTAATATGTTTCTGCAGGGCAGATCGGACCGTGCCAAAACCGAACGGCACCCCAAGATCTCGCAATACGGGATACATCACGCGGATGGAGTGGCTGATGCCGAGCCCCTCGAGATCCGGGCGCACCCCGTACAATCCGAGTTCAGCCACAAGCAGATCGACCTCACCCACTTTTATGAAGCGGCGCAGTGCGCCGATGTGAATCGCAACACCACGATCATCGTAGCCGATTGCGCGAATCTCAGGCCTTGCGCCGGCCCAGCTTCGATGACCTTCAAAGGGCTTTGCATTGAATGCCCCGGTCGGACCATAGGTCTTCCGGAAGAAGTCGGACAACTCAATATGGTCAGCAAGTTGAAGCTCATTCTCCCAGCACAGCCTCCAACGAACTGGAGGGCGCGCCGAAGCACCTCGTGTGGATCCGGGCGCGATCATTTTCATAGAGAGTAATTCCTATTCATTATCTGGCTCCTGACGCACGCCAGCAGTTCGCTACGCTCGAAAGGCTTGCTCAAAAACTGGAGTCCAGTTTGCAGGACTCGCCTCATATCGTTTTCGAAGCTGTCTGTGAGCAGAACGGTGGGAATCGCGCGTCCGGATGCAGCCAGATGATGGAAAAGCTCAAAGCCACTCATCACGCTCGACTGCATGTCCGCGATCAAGCACGACGTGATCATACGGCGGCCCGATTTCAAGAACTCGTCTGCGCTCTCGAAGGGTTCGGGTACGTAACCCGCCGAAAACACCATATCTGTCAGACCTTCACGCACTGACCGATCGGCATTCACAATGGATACGACGTCGAGCGTGTGCGCAACTCGCATCAGATTCACCAAGGACGGTTTCGCTTGCATGTTCGGCACGATTTCTCCGCAGCAAGGACGCAATCGGATGCGACCAAAACACATTTGGCACCCGCAACCGAAGGGGTCCAACTGGAGGGAAATCTACGGTCAGGTTAAGCGTTCGCTCAATTCTACAGCGGTACACGGCCGGTATAGAATGGGTTGGCGAAGCCATACGATGGTTTGCTCGTCCTATACGCCCACGCACATTTGCGGATCGCCACCGTGCTAGCTCGCCGAGATAGGACTTGCGCAACACGCGCGAAACTGCGACCGCACGGTCCAGATGTCTTGATCGGTCCCTGGCGCTGGGCTGAGACGCGCTACGATTTGTAACCATTCTGATAGATCTGGCATCTCGCTAAACTATCCTTTGCTATCCTCAGTCGGTACAAATGGTAAAATCGATTGTATCGATAGAACACATTCATACGGTGGATCACTCAAGATCATGCGTTTCAAGGGCCTCGATCTGAATCTCCTCGTCGCGTTCGACGCCCTGGTGACGCAAGGCAATCTCACTGCGGCGGCAAGAAGCATCAACCTCAGTCAACCTGCCATGAGTGCTGCCGTCGCGCGGCTTCGCACTTACTTTCGCGATGAGCTATTCACGATGAGGGGTCGGAAGCTTGTCCCAACGCCGCGGGCTCAAGCGCTCGCAGCCCCAATTCGCGAGGCTCTCGCTCACATTCAGCTCTCCATCATTTCTCCGGAGGGCTTCACTCCGTCTCAATCGAATCGGCGATTCAGGATCATCCTGTCCGACTTCATGACTGTCGTGTTTCTTCGAAGAATCGTGGACCGCGTCGCGCGGGAAGCTCCGACGATCAATTTCGAGTTGCTGCCGCCCTTAGAGGAACCCGATGAACTTCTCCGGCGCGGTGAAGTCGATTTTCTCATGTATCCGGAGATGTTCATGTCGAGTGCGCATCCCAAGGCGGCACTGTTCGAGGACACGTTCGTTTGCGTGGGCTGCCCCATGAACAAGCAGCTGGCGCCGCGACTTACGTTCGAGAAGTACATGTCGATCGGGCACGTGGAAGCCCGGTTCGGGGGCTCCCTGAGGCCCTCCTTTCACGAATGGCTCTTGCTCGAGCATGGTTTCAAGATACGCACCGAGGTCGCAGTGCAGGGTTTTGGTATGATTCCGCCTATGTTATTGGGCACCAACCGTATAGCGAGTATGCCCTCAAGACTGGTCAGCCATTTCGCAGACACGATGCCCCTGCGGGTCATCGAACCTCCGCTGCGACTTCTCACATTCACCGAGGCCGTCCAGTGGCCGGCCATTCATAATACTGATCCTGCAAGCATTTGGATGCGCAACATGTTCTTGCAAGAGGCATCCATGATGGTCTCTCCGTCCGAGACCAACCAATGTCACGGCCCGTTCTAGCATTGTTCGGCCGTTTGCGATCTAATCTCGGTTAACCAGATCTACGCCAGGCTCGAGGCTCCGGTCCTCGCTGGTGTTCGGATTGGCGCGTTTGAGCGTAGTTTGATCGGGTCGGCCGCGCTCTTGATCTCGCGCTGGCGTGACGATCTTGCGCTTCATACAGCTCGTTCGGCGGCGCTCCGCCTGACTTGCCTGACACGACGGCTGCATCGCACTGTTCTACATGAGCTGAGGCTCAGAGCTCGCGAAGTGATCCGGCCACTCAGATGAACGAAATCAGGCCTTGGCACTAAAATCCCTCGAATCGTACACCGCGTCAGGTTGTAGACAAAGACCTGCGATCGAGGCTGCAAACGTGGACACTGGCAGGCACCCACACCGCTCTTAACCTGCCGGTGGGCATTCTCCTTGCCGTCTACTGTCCCGGTGATCGCAGCAGCAATGCCAAAGCACCACATCGGATCGGTGGGTGCAGGTCATCCTTTCGGATCGCGACAGTGGTGTTATTCGAGAGTGTCGTGGCGCGTCGGGCGCGGGATGCCGCCGCCGTTAGTCCCGAGTTGCGGCCCGTCACCGCTGACTTCGAAGAGCTACTTCGGTGCGGCAACATGATTTGCCAATCTTACCCAAAGCATCTATGTCCAGCGCTCGCACACCAAAGCGATACTGTTCGAGGATGAAAGTGAGTGAGCTTCTGGACGAGCAAGGGACTGTGCTGCGCAACACTGATCCGGCTCACGTCTGGATATGCGAGTTATTGCTGTAGGAGCTATGGCACGTCGTTGTTTCCCGGCGCGCCCGCGCGGCGCCGGGGGCGTGTTGCCCGTTTTGAGTGTGCCTCCACGTCCGACGGATATCGGAGCGATCCTTCGAGGCTCCGTCCTCAATCGCGAGTAACGTTTCGCCAACCGCGCGAGGTGCGCTCGCGTTGAGATACATGCCGGAAATGGTTTTGCGGCCCGCCTTCTCTCATTATACTGGCGCTTTGCGTCGCAGACTTGCGCCGTTGAAGAGCAGCCATCATCTTGTGGCATTCCAAAACCCGATGTTGCCATGCGCGAACAACGCCTTCGCGGCCACAAAGCCATCAACAGACTAGCAGCGCGTCGAAAACGCTGCTAGGTGCCGAGCGGGCGGCCGCGCCACCCATCTGATCAGATCAGTACTTTGTCTGGGCAGCCGTTCGTGAAGCTGTGTCTCAAGAGCAAGCGGGGTGGCATGTACCTGCTTTCGCTTCGCGTGGCGATCAGACAGCAAATGGCCGCTGCTGCGCCAGCATCCAGCGGAAATTGCACAGTTTCGGTCAGGCAGTGTTGGACAAAAGGGAAGCATACGCCGTGTTGCACAACGGCACCACACGAACGCACCTGTCACATTCTTTCGCGCACGTCGCCGCTCCGTCTTCTTTTTGCCCTACCACAGCCAAACGGCTTCCCCACGTGCAGCGAAGGTGCCGCAATGAAAGGAGCTTACTGTTGGAGAAGCCGAGCGGAGTCTACGACCCGGAGGATCTCGCGAGCTTGGGAAACCTTTTTGATCGAGCAATCGCGTCTTTACCGACATGCATGCGAACCGGCGAGAATCGCGTAGCGATCGCCAGACTTGTGATGCAACGTGCAGCGAGGGACGAATTGGCGTCGCTGGCGAACTTGATGCTTGCACTTGTCTCGGCTGATTGATTAACAGCATGCGCTCAGTGCTCCTGGGGTTCGCAGCGAGAGACCATCATCTAGATCATTGAAATCACTTGATTCTCACGTGACGTCAGGTTGTAGGCTTGCAAATTGAGGACCATGACAAAAGCCACACCACGACGGCGCCGATGGCGCATTGGAGAACTTGCAGAGGCGACCGGCGTAACGGTACGCACTCTGCATCATTACGAACATACGGGGTTGTTGACGGTCGCGGAACGTACCGGTGGCGGTCACCGCATGTACGATCGTGAAAGCCTACAACGCGTCTGTCAGATACGGGCGCTACGTGAGCTCGGCTTCTCGCTTCCTGAGATCCGCAAAGCCATCGAGGGACGGTCGTCTCTCACGGACCTATTGCGCAACCATCTCGAGCGAATTGAAATTCAAGTCGCGCGGGCGACATTATTACGGGATCGATTGCGCAATATGACGACGCAAGGTGAGACAGAAGTTAGTGTCGACGAGCTACCGGCCACGTTAGATGCAATGTCGCGGATTCAGGAACGTACCCCCTCGGCCATCTGCACATGCGCCTCTAACGCTAGCCGCGAGGATCGGTGGCGCAAGATTCGGGACGAGCTACGAAGCTGCATGGATCGGGGCGAGCCGCCATGCGGTGAGCGACCAAATGCGGTCGCGCGTCAGGCCCGTTCGCTGCTGACTGAGATCGCAGGAGTTGATTCGACTGTCTCGATGATACTGAAGGTGCTGACGCGATTGACTGAACCACACAATCTCGCCGGCTGGGATGCGAGCCTCATGCGATACCTGGATCTCGCCCTCGCCGCGCTGGAGAGCCAGCTCGGAACGAGTTGACGCACCCGGCTGCCGGACTCGGTTGCTCAAATGTCTCTAACTGAATGAGCTGATGCTGATCCTTGTCTGACTGAGGATCGTTGGCCCGTAGCAATTCGCCTGCGAATGTGCGTTGTCGACACCCTGGGAACTTTCGCTCTGCCAACCTCGACGAGCACGCTTCGAAGTACTTGATCCGTACGTAGCGTCAAATTGTACCTTCTAAAAGTATCGACGCAGCGGCGGGGCGACCTACAGAGCGCCGGCTACGCCGATGGAGACTCCAATGATCTGCACCACTTTTGGAAGTTCCCGGTGAGAGCGCTGGGCGAGAACAATTCGGTGGATGACCGTCTTTGGCCATTTCCGGCGACTCCGGCACGCTCCTTTACCTCCATGCCGCACTCGACGAAGAATGCTGCAGGGGCAGCCGATGTCGCCAAGCTCAAGGCTTCAAGCCAATCTGCTGCAGGTTGCAGGCTACGCTTATGCCCCAGTTCAAGCATGGGCAGGCTCGGTCAGACGGGCGGGCACCGTCGATGCCACGCGGGTCGCTGCGGCCGAACCTCGGGCTCAATCGAAGGGGCCATTGCCACGGTTCGATTCGACTCCAAGGGAGACAATGCCGCCCCTGGGTCCATCGATTACCGCTGGCCCGATAATCCGTCGAAGGGGTCGCGCAGACCTGGCCGCCCGCACCAACACCGCACGGAGCGTTGAATGATGAACCATCCTAGGCCTCGCGATTGCGCGCTGGTCACGTGCGTCGCAGTCGCCGCAGTCGCGGCATTTCTCGCCCTCGCGGCAATGCTATCACAGCTGTCGTACGCGCCCGAACGGCCGCCCGAAGAGTACGTTCCCATTCGTCTGGTACCACTGGAGTGAGCATCACTTCCACAATCGTAAGGCCGACGAACATCGGTGGCTTCTTCCACCTAGTGACACTGATGCGCACCTCGCTCTCGGGAGTGAGCTGCCATGACCTCTTTAGAAGGAACGTAGCTTGTGGCAACATGTCAGGCGTGCGCAGTCTGTCTGCGGATTACGAGTTCAAGCCACGTTAGCCGCGCTGTTCGGCCGAGTGGACGTGGCGTTTCCTCCCCTCTTGAAACAGGTATTCGCCGGGATAACGCCGTGCGCCCGCCTGATCCGCACTGATCGCTGCCGGACTTTGAGCCGGACTCTGATCCGGTGCGGCGCTTAGATCTGAGCCCGCCTGTGGCACCCACCCTCACGTTCATGCACGCCTTGCGCTTCCCGGCTCCGAATACGGGGCGCGCATCAGGTAGGCTCGATGAAGGCCGTCAACTGCTCTCGTCGACGAAAGGGAGAACATCAAATTGGATACAAAACTGCAAAATATGCTTTCCTCGCTCTCGCCGGTGGCTCGCGAATTGGATGCTCTGCCGTCCGGGCGGCCTACGCGCGACAATACTTCCGTGAAACTGAACACGAATGAGAACCCATTTCCCTTGCCAGCCATCGTGATGCGAAGCGCGATTGCAGCTCTTGAGGTGCAATACCGCTATCCAGAAGACGACAATGTCAGCTTGAGACAAGCGGCCGCAGCGGCCTATGGGATTGCCACTGATCGTGTGATGGCTGGCAATGGATCGTCTGAACTCCTCAGTCTCATTTACAGAGCCTTTCTTGCCCCGGGCGACGGCGTCGCAATGATGTCGCCCGGCTTCTCATTCAATCGCAAGCTTGCGATGTTGCAAGGGGCCCGGTTCATTGAAATTCCCTGGTCTGAACCCGACTGCTTGCCGATGGACGAGCTGCTTTTCGGTCCGGCTAAACATGCCAAGTTCATTCTGCTGGCCAATCCGAACAATCCGACCGGAACCTTCGTTCCGGTCGCTGAGATCGAGCGCCTCGTTACACGGTCTGACCGATTGATCGTATTGGACGAAGCTTATGTCGATTTCGCACCTGAGGACGGCCTACGCCTCATTGAGCGCCATTCGAATCTTCTGGTCCTGCGCACGCTTTCCAAGAGTCATTCCGCCGCTGGCATTCGCGTCGGCTTCGGTTTCGGCCATCCCGAGCTGATTGGGCGGCTTCGCAACATCCAGAATGTTTTTAATATGAATGTGGTCGCTCATGCCGTAGGCATGAGCGTCCTTGCGCATCGCGACGCCTACGAGGAGAACCATCGCCACGTCAGGTTTGAGCGTCAGCGCGTAGCGGCCGCCCTCTCGGAATTTGGGTTCTCCGTAACGCCTTCCCACGCGAACTTCCTCCTCGCCCGTGTGCCGGTAGGCCAGGGTGGCAGATGGTGGCAGGCGGCATTGCAAGACCAGAGCGTCCTCGTTGCCTTCTTTCCGGATCCCGGCCTGGAAGAGTGCATTCGGGTTAGCATCGGTACAAAGCGCCAGATGGATGCGTTTCTTGCGGCTGTCGGCAGCATTCTTAAGAAAGTGGGATGCCGTGGCTAGTGAACCCTTCCACTCAGGTCACAGATCCCCGTTCGTCATCGAACAGGACCCACACATGATGCAGCTTCGCGACCGGCCTCAGTCAGTCATTGTCCGGTCGACGCATTGCGAGCTGCTGAGAACGGCTTCGCGGCATATGCACGCCAGCGAGCGCTTCTTGAACCCCAAAAACCTAGCGGACTCCGGTCCTCTCTATAGGAGATAACTGAGTGAGAAACGTTCTTCCCTCAAACCTGACCTGCGGCATTTTTGATCATCTTGACGAGGACGGTCCCGATATCGCCAGGCAATACGCGGACCGCCTCGCGCTGGCGGAGGCCTACGACCGGCTCGGTTTCTATGCCTATCATCTGGCAGAGCATCATTGCACCCCCCATGGACGCGGTCCATCGCCGAACTTGTTTCTGTCAAGCGTCATACAACGCACACGGCGACTTCGCGTTGGTCCGTTGGTCATGCTGCTCAACCTCTACCACCCGTTGCGGGCATTCGAGGAGATCTGCATGTTGGATCACCTGAGCAGCGGCAGAGTCGAGGTCGGCCTTGGTCGCGGCTCCCTCCCGATCGAACTGAGCTATTTTGGGGTTGGAGCCGATGTTGCCTCTAGCCGTTACGAGGAAGCTTCCCAAATCTTCGTTAACGCGATGAATGGCGGCCCGCTCTCGTACAAAGGGCAACATTTTGCGCTGAGCGACGTCCCTTTGACGCTTTCACCTCACCAGCGTCCTTGTCCCCCGACATGGATTGCTACAAATCGGCCAGAGTCCGCGCATTGGGCGGCGGCGAATGGCGCTAATCTGGCGTGCATGGGACCCTCTTCTGCCGTTCGCAAAGTAACAGATCGCTATCGCGCTCATAGAAACGCGAAGTATGACACCAACGGTTCAGCACCATTTCTCGCATTACTCCGCATGGTCGTAATTGCCAGCTCTGAAGCAGCCGCCCGCTCCCTCGCCGCGCCAGCCTACGAAACCTGGCTCAAGAGCTTTAAGTTCTTGTACGACCTCAATGACATCCCGCCTCCATGCAACCTGCCCCTAACGTTGGATGCCGCAATTGAGAGTGAACTGTGCGTTGTCGGATCCCGCGCTTCGGTGCGCCAAACCCTTCTCGATCACGTGGAAGAGGCAGGCGCCAACTATCTCCTTTGTCAGCTCGCCTTTGGATCTCTGTCACTGGATGCCTGCCTCAACACAGCAACTGCGATTCACTCCGAGCTCATGGCGGCAGAGCACTGATGGTGAGCCGATTCCAAGCAGTTCGCCCTTGACCATGCAATAAATGGCAACACCGAGGCCCATGAGCACCGCAGCCGGATGCATTTGTCAGGCCGCTCTTATGGCTCAAGTGGCTCTTACGCGCATGAGACCCTTTCGACTACATCACCAAGTTGTAGTCTCGAGGGCAATAAACGCCGTGTCTCCCATTTTGCATGCGTTGATATTGCCCGCGCAGTGGTTTGCTTGGCCAGGTGAGTTGGCTCACGCTCATCCCGCTTTGGCGCGCCAGTTCGTCGATCGCATTTCACACGAATCCAAGATGTGGCTTATCGCACGGGCGGGCCTGTCGTGACGCGGTCCCGGCAGCGCTTCGACCAGATGGACGAGATCGCGCGTAAGCTCGAGATCGTGCTGGCGGAGTTGGCTTCGCTGCGCATTCTGCTGGCTGCGCACGGAATTAGCACCCCTCCGCCTCTGCATGAGGACTACCTCACTGTTCAGCGATACGCAGCGATGAACCACATAAGCCCCGAAGGGGTGCTCTCTCGGATCCGCCGCGGCAAGCTGCGCGCGGAGAAGCGCGGTGGCCGCTGGTGGGTGAAATGCACGGTTTGCACAGCATAGCCGTGCAGTGGCGAGGACAGTTATGGTAGCCGAAACGAACCAATCCGAGATACGGAATCCAGCACGTGAAAATGATCTGCGCGTTTAAGTTGCCGCCCTTTCTGCGCTCGACCCGATGACCAATGGAGAATCAAGGGATGATCGAGAGGTCAACGTGGCGCACGACCAACACACCGTCGCGGGATCGGCAGGCTCGATGTCGATGCACCCAGGCAATCACAAAACGCGCGCGTGGCAGAAGTCCAACTCCGATGCCGCTGCATGTATTGTGGCAAATGGGAAGCGGCGCATACCCTCCGTTTTGCACGTGAGCCACCGCACGCTACCGAGTTACGGCTTGGAGCGCAGGAAAGAGAAGTGCCTTGCTCGCAAATCGCACCTTGCGAGTTCCGCTGAGCATATCTTGAACGTCCGTCTCACGCGGGCTGGGGTGTAGCAGCCGACATGTATCCCAGTCATTCGCCTGTTCAGGGTCGCCTCGCGCGCCGGTGCGAGACGCGGACAGGTCTAATTTCGCTGGGATAGTCCGAGATTCAGGCTGGAGAAGGAGATGGCCAATGATGTCACCAAGGCTAATGTCAGTCCTCGGGTCGACGGTAGCAGTCGAGCGTATATTTTGGAAATTTCGAGAATTGATCGATGGCGATAGCGCGATCTCACCTGAAGTTCGAGAGACGCTTCATGTAATCCTAGATGCAAAGCTTCTTTCCGCAAAAGATAAGATTATGAGCGACGCGCGCGCTGCGATTGACGCAACTCCTGATTTGCCGCAGGCGGCCCGCGATCGAGCATACCGGTCGCTCGACTTTGCAATGAAGATGTTCATGACCAGTGAACCGCGCCGCGCTGAGGATCCCTTTAACGAAGTTGGTATCTGCAGCGCTCATCCCAAGACGCGTTGATGCAGGACCCGCTCCAGCGATCGGCGCCTCACTGCCGCCGTACGACCCGGTCAAGATCGGTGCTTGCCGAGCGTGGATGTCGTCGTGCCCTGCTTCAACGAGGGACCGGCGTGCGCTTGCCGCCTGCCTGAGGTCTCTCGCAAGTCAGGGCTTCCGGCAGTTCTGCTCCGCCGCCGCTCCGAGTTCCCGCACGCCGTGGTTCCTAATGCGGCATTCGGCCTTGCTCAAGCAAGGCAATTGCCGATCTGCCATAAGAGGGCGAACGCCGGGTGCCGTCAGTTCGTCGAGCACAAAATCGGGAGGCGGCGTGGAGGGCACGCGCGTGCAGTCAGTCCCAACAGCGCGGTGCAAGGTGCGACTGCTGGCCGATTTGACCCGAGACACTGACGGTGACGACGGCGAGCCGGCCGTTCACGGATGATCGGATCGGCAGCCGTGTATTCGCGACCGGCCCTGGACCTTGCAACGTACGTTTGTGTGATCTTAGCATGCGCGGAAGCCATTGCCGGACCGAATTCTAACAAGCGCTGGTGCACACCATCCACAAGGAGCACCTTTCACTCTCCTGCGGCATCTACTCCGGTTCAATGCCCGTGTCCATCTGCACTGGGCCAGAAGGCTGATCCAGAGCCACCGCACGACTTCGAATTAACTCGCCTACCTAAACCGAGAGGTTTCCAAGGTTAGGCTCCCCTCCTAGAACTCGGTCCGCGATAGTCACTACAGCGGATGCATCATGAAACCCGACGAGCGCCTCGCCGAGGTCCTGGAGAACAGCGCGTGTTTCGATGATGAGGCATCGGAGGTGTGGGCGCAGTGCCTCTCACCCACTGAGCGGCTGGCGTATATTCGAAAGCATCGCTCTCACTTCCGGTTCGCAGATTACGATGACGTGATATCTGTTGTACGGGGTCGGCGCTTCACCGGTTGCTCATCGCAGCTCCTTCGGTGGCGTCACAGGATAAGAGCAAGGGCGTTGCAAGGCGCTTTGCTCTTTTCGGTTGCGGTGTGGCTGGGCCTCGTGTGGGTTGCGGTGCGCTTCATCCGCTGAGATCAGCAGCACGCTTTTCGCCGACGCCACGCAATCTGGTTCGCACGCGAAAGAGCATTGCGAAGCGTGATCCGCAACGCCGCAACCTGACGCAGGGTTCGGTTCAAGCATTCCTTTCCGACGAAATGTTGCGGTGCAGCTACAGCTATCCGTGCGGATGTTGTTAAGACGCGCGAGGCTCGGGGCACTCAAGACATGAGAGTAGAAATGAAGAACTTGTTGCTCGCGACTGCAAGCATTGTGGCGCTCGGCGCGATTGCGCCCGCATTCGGCGCGGATCTGGCTGCGCAGCCCGTCCAGCCTCTCTATGGCAAAGCTCCGCAGCTTGTTGCGGCTATGATCTATGACTGGAGCGGCTACTACGTCGGCTTGAACGGCGGCTTGGGCTCAAGCGCGAATTGCTGGGACTTCAATGGCGGCACACCTGAGGGCTGCCATGATGCGACCGGCGGTACTGTGGGTGGCCAGATCGGGTATCGAAGGCAGACGGGCCAGATCGTGCTTGGTGTTGAAGGCCAGGGGAACTGGGCTGGTTTGACCGGCTCGAATGACAGCGTCGCGTTTGCGGATATCAACCAGACCAAGATTGATGCGTTCGGCCTGATAACAGGGCAGATCGGTTATGCCGTAGACAACGTATTATTTTACGCCAAAGGTGGTGCCGCAGTGACGAGCAATACCTATCAGATTAGCTCGACCCTCACGGGCGCGCAGCTTGGGAAGAGCGACCACATTCTTTGGGGTGGTGCGCTGGGAGCTGGGATTGAGTACGGTTTCGCGCCGAGCTGGTCGGTCAGCCTCGAGTACGACCACCTATTCATGCAGCCCGGAGCGGTGCACTTCGCCGCGCCCGCAGGCGGAACCGATCGCGTCCGCCAGGATTTCGATCTTCTGACTGCCCGGCTCAATTATAAGTTCGGCGGCCCGTTTCTTCTGAAATATTGATCAGCAGTACGAACGAAGAATCGGAAGCCCCGGCCCATGGCCGGGGCTTGTTTTTGCAAGGGCAGGCTTGCTGCATCAAGCAATACCGTTATCCCAGGCGACTAGCTTGCCGCAATCCAGGCCCAAAAACCGCTCCCATATTGATGGGTATCGGCATCCACAACCAAGCACGCTTGCGAAGATCACTGTGATCGCACGCGCGTCATCGATGCGCCGAATGGTCTACCGTTATGGCCAGTCCACGTCGGATTTAGGCGATCGTACGAACCTCTCCCGCCTCGAAAACTCGACCAACCCTCGGCGGGATACGCATCTATGCCCCCGAAGACGACGAGACGACAGGCGTGTCAGCTATTCGCGGCGACAGCATCTTCTGCACCTTGGGCTGAACGTGTCCTCGCTGTCATGTTGCCACGCTGGTCAGATCGATCGCTCGTGACTTCGACATAGGTCGGTACGGGGCAGCGGCGCCGAAACGTCAGATTAGACCGGGGCGAATCGCCTTGGCAAGGCAATGGGTACGGCTGTTCGTCTCTAGCTTTCGCATCGCGTTCTTCAGGTGAAAGTTCACCGTATTCTCGCTGACTCTCAGGATGACTCCGATTTCCCAGGATGATTTCCCCTCTTCCACTAGCGGAGGCAATCCTTTTCTCGTTTGGATAGGGCCACTTTCATATGGCATTTGCTCTCCGATGAGGGCGCGATTTCTGTAAATGCATGATGAAACTGCCAAGCCAATGCGTTGAGACGACTGAGGCGATACTGAGGGTCGACATCGTCGAACCTGGATGCAAAGGATACGACGCATAGCCGTCCAAATGGTCCGAACAGTGGTACGGTTACGCCGTGCTTCAGACCCGCCTCTTTGGCCTCGTTCAACACACGCACTTCGCCGGGTTGCAATTGATCTTGTGAGCGAGTTGATCCCATAGAAACGGCGCCGACTGCATCGTCCTACCGAACCACAGGATCGATGGCATTGTATCGGCGTTCAGCATAGCGCTCGCGCCACGCGGAAGGAAAGCTCACCGTCACGGCGGCTGGCAGATACTCTGGCCGGCGGGTCGGCTCCGCGTCCGTCAGCGCCCCGTAAGCGACTTGACTGAAGCCCTGTTCGCTCGAGCAGCTCACAAGCAGATCGAACAACACCTCGGGAGATCGACTCTGTTTTGCGCATTCGATGAAGCAAAATAGGTCCATTTGGTGCCTCCCGCCACCGACTTAGGCAATCCGGTGCTGCGTCTTTTGAGTGGATCGATTTGGGCAGGGCCCTGCGCCACTTCGGCCTCATCTTGCTTCGAAGTGCTCGACCGAACGCGACAGTCATACTTCTCGTCACGAGCTGCAATCGAGTTGGCTGAGACCGGGTAGCTGCTCGATAGAGAACATTGTGCATGCGCCTCTTCCGGAGGAGGCGGACCTGAAGCGTCCAGCAAATGTCGTCCCAGCTGAGGCGGCAGGAGCACTGCCGCAAGCAGGAGTGTTGGAGAACTGGGCGCCACGTTCACTGCTACAATTCGGACATTCGTCGCAAGAGAGACAACCTTGTTGGTGCTAGCTGAAGAATGTATGTCGCATCGCCAAGTACGCGAACGATCGTTTACGCCTTGGGTCAGCCTCCGCGCCTCTGCTCCGGGGGCCAGCCGAGCTAGTAGACCCGGCGCCCGCGTCATAGGGCACAGAGGCAATTAGACGCAGAAATGGCATGCATCCGCTGCGATATACCCGTTTGCGGTCGCGCCATAACCGAACGGAAAGCCGGAGATTCCCGGTTGCGCGGTCGCCTATTGCCAAGCGCTCGTGTTGAAAAGCACCCGGACATGTTTGGGCAAGCGAATCATCCGAATACGGCAATGGCCTGCGGCTTAAATGAGATCCAACCGACCGCACACATGGGCGTTGTGCTCACGCACATTGACAGACAGAAGCCGTACGCATGGTTGCGATAGCGCCCCCAAGCGTCGCTCTTATCGGCCTCCTCGCACCATCAATACTGCCCTTGAAATCACCCGTCTCTGCTCTCATCCTGGTAAGCAGCGTCGCTCACGGAGTGTTCGCAGGCGGCTTGCAGCGCCTGATGCATGTCCGCAATGAGATCACTCGGCCTCTCGATGCCGGCGTGAATACGAATCAACGGTCCATCAAATGAAACCTTAGCTTCCGTTCGTGGAGGATCATCGACAGGCAGCGCAAGGCTTTCGTACCCACCCCACGACAATCCGATTCCAAAAAGGCGCAGTTTCTGGAAGAAAACCGAAAGCTGGGCCTTGGGCATAGCCTTCAGAACGACGCCGAACAGGCCACTTGCACCCAAGAAATCCCGCTTCCAAATATTGTGGCCGGGATCGTTTGGGAGCGCAGGGTGTAGAACCCGGCCCACTGCCGGGTGGTCTTCCAGGCTTTGAGCCAGCTTGATGCCATTTTCGCAATGCTGCCTCATGCGAACGGCTAGTGTCCGCAGTCCACGAAGAGCTAAATAGATGTCATCTGGCCCAGCGATCTCCCCGAAATGATGAGCGCTTGGCTGCAGGAACGGCCACGCTTCCTTGTTAGCAGTAGCAATGCCCAGAAGGGCGTCGGAATGACCAACGATATACTTGGTCGCGGCATGGATCGAAATGTCGACGCCATGGAGAAAGGGTTTGAAATAGAGCGGCGTCGCCCAAGTGTTGTCCATGAGCACGAGCGCACCCGAATGATGCGCGATCGCGCACAGCGCGGGAAGATCCTGTACCTCAAACGTCAGTGACCCCGGGGACTCCAGGTACACAGCTCGCGTTTTTGCTCCAATCTTCGCGAGTAGATCCGAAGGTTGTGTGGGATGGAAGTACTCCACTTTGACCTTAAATCTAGTTAGAACCTTGTTCGCGAATATCCTGACCGGTTCATAGACGTTATCGCAGATCAAAACATGATCCCCGGCCTTCAGGATCCCGAGAAGCGCGTGGGAGCACGCAGAGAGCCCCGAAGGGAACAAGATCGAACGATACCCGCCTTCCAGTTCACAAATGGCAGCCTCGAGAGCGCGAGACAGCGGTGAGCCGAATCGTCCGTAGTTCGTCACTGGATTCTGCTTGCGCCTATCCCACTCTTCGAGGCTTTCCGAAACGATCGTGGAACCTCGATAGACAGGCACATTGACCATCCCGGCGTGTTCAGCCGGCGCGCGACCGAGATGAGACAATTTCGTGTTGGGCTCTGGCAAGCCTTTACCCGAAGGGATCCGATCCATACTTCTCCTATCTGGGATCGCGCCGCTTAATGCGCAGCGAATGCCCACAACGTGCAACTCGTCTCCGGCGCGACCACTCGAGAACTCTGCATCGACGCCCTCTTCGTCATCATATCCCAATTTTAGAGCAGCTCTCCTCCCGCACCGAAAGCGCGGTCAACCGCACAGCGAGACCGTGCCGGACCGCGCTCCTGAAACTCGGTGGTCAGCTTCATGCAGATCTACAGTGGGTCCATCACTACAGCAAAGGTTGGGCCAGACGCGCGGGGTGCAGGCTGCAGGCGGATTAACCAGGACTGATCGAATGACTCGGCACCAGGCGACTTTCTTGTCGGACAAAAGACGCTGCATGTGGGCTCCTCGCCAAATCGGTTAAATCGGGACGATCTTGATGTGAGTTGACAATTGCACTTGTTATGAACTCGCGCGTTGGCGTTGTTTTTTCAGCCGCTTGGCTGGATCGCGCCGCTTGGACGCATCGGCGTGGTAGGTCGAGGGGGCGCATCGGCAGGACCTTGCAGATCGGCTCACCCCCATGCGCCCACGATGGATCATCAAGAGGCGATCATGGCTTGGACCCGCGGTCGAGCTCCGCCATCGCAAAATAGGCGCTTGCGTTCCGTAGGATTTCGTTAGCCTGCCGGAGCTCGCGGTTCTTCCGTCGGGGCCTTCAGCTTCTCGGCCATCTCAGTCGGAACGCCGGTCCGCTGCCCGCTGTCGATCTCGCCTTCTTGACCCAGTCACGAAGCGTTTGCGGTGTGCCGCCGATCTTTGCCGCAACCGATCTCACCGCCGCCCGGCGCGAAGGATGCTCGCCGGAGAGATCCAGAACCATCCGAACCGCTCGGGTTCGGACCTCGGGTGACAATTTGTCCCTCGTCTTGCTCGTCATGGCTCCATCCTCTCAGGAGTTGGAGCGTCCGACAAACCCGGGCGGTTCAAACCGATACCTGACTGAATCGAGAGCTGGACCTTAACACCACTTGAATCGTACCTAGCGTCAAGTTGTACTAACTACCGGTTCGATTCTCCGAACCCGAGACACATTCCGGCCTCAAGGTGCAGGCGCGGGACATTGAGGATCTGCGAGGCGTGCTTGAGATGATGGTGGCAGCTCTTATTGTCCTTTCGATTGTCGCCGCCGGTGGGGCTGGCTACGGCGTCCGTACTCGGCGCTTTCGCATCCGACGAGAGCGCGCGCGGCTGCATATGGCTACGGCCCACTCCGCGGAGAGTTGCAGCAGTCATCCGCCGTCGCGCAACTCGCTCGAGCAACCCGCGTGCTGGCAACCAGAAGCAGATCTTGCGGACCAGAAGCGCTCGACAATAGCCCGCGAGGGCTAAACAAATTCACACGGGCTCACCTCTCACCTGCAGAATTCGCTGCCGGCACCCTCGGCAAGGTGCAGCTGATGCGCGAGTTCTTACGTTGTGCTGCGGCGTGTCGCGGCTCCAGAACTACGACAGATGCTTTGTCTGGCGCGGACGTCCGAACGGAGCGGCGTGCCGCAGGCAGCACGCGTTTCGACGCGCTAAGTTCAGAACAATTTGAAACGCAAGTGAGTCAGATGATACCGCGAAGAAGAACCCCAATCCCAGATCGTATGATGGCTGGAGCCACGCGTGGCTCGTCGATTATGCGCGGTGCAAGGCTTGTTCCCCGATCCTTGCGCTGTACGATCATCGATCCGCTTTCGGAGGCCTTAACATTCGGGCTCATCAGCCTCATAGTGTTAATGATCGTGGCAAACCCCGTTTTTCAGAAAACAGGTGATCAGGATTGGAGCCAGGGCGACGATCCCACACTCTGTCTGCCGGAATGTCGCACGGGTCTGACCAGCGCTTGCGCGACCTACAGCTCGATTTCAGTGAAGGAGCTTCCGGACGTCCTAGTCAAGGCGACATTGGCAACCGGGGATCGCCGCTTCTATAGCCATTTCGGCTTTGACCTTACCGCGATCGCGCTCTCATTGCATGCCGCCCCGGGCACACAGGCCGTGCGATCGTCCATTACCCAGCAGGTTGCGAGAATTCTATTCCCCTCAGATCAACCAAATTTGGAGGTCAGGATTCAGGAGGCGCTTGTCGCAATTTGGCTCGAATGGCGGCTCAGCAAGGATGAAATCCTGAAGATCTACCTAAACCGTGTGCAGATCGGAGGCGGCATCTTCGGCGTCAGTAAAGCTGCGCAGAGTTATTTCCAGAAGCAGGTTCAGGATATCGAACTTGGCGAAGCAGCCTTGCTTGCCGGCCTGATAAATGCGCCACTAGATCTATCTTCGCATGTTGCTCTTCCGAATGCGCGTGAGCGTGCAAACCTGGTTCTGGACACCCTCCTCGAGACCGGGCTCATCACCAATGATCAGCTGTTCGCGGCAAAGCAACATCCGGCACGCCTGATCTTCATGGATCAGGACGCATCGCCGAATTGAAGCGATCGAGGCGAGCGTGATCTCGCGGAAGATGATTGCCACTGCTGCCAACGAGTGGAGGGTAGCACAGCTGATTGACTGGCTATGAAGCCTGCTCCGTGTTGATGGCTGCGGCCAGCATTGCCTCGCCCATCACATTGTTCCCTGTGCCTTTAGGGCATAGCCGGCGCCGACAATATCTCGGACCTCTTTGTTCTGGCTGAGCTTCGACTTGCCTATGAGGCGTGTGACCTCGATCTCGACGCCGACGATCATCTTGAGCATCTCGCCGATGTAGTCCTTGGGGCTGTCGGTCATCTTCCAAGGATCGGCCTGTTTCGCCTCATGAATGCGGAAATCGATCAGAACCTCATCGCCGGTGGCGAGATCCTGACAAATAGGGCTCGTACGAGCGACATGCGAATGAAGCACGCCCTGCTGACCTTCGTGCGCATGCAGCTCGAAGGGAATATGATTCGCGTCAAACCCACTCTTCCCGTTGGTAAAGAGGATGCCGAGCGGATTTTTTTCAATGAGATGGTGAAGTACCTCGGCGCGAGCCTCAACGAAGTGCGGAGGGACGTACATGATAACTCCTTTGGCATTGTGGGACGCCGTGCACCATAGGGTCGCGCAGCATCAACGGTTTGGTTCAGACCTCGGTCATCTCGAATTCACTTTTGCCAGCACGCCGGTCGGGGCAGATCCAATCTGCGGGCACGTCCTCCCAGCGGGCGCCGGGCGGAATGCCCTCTTCAGGCCATCCGTCTCGCTCGTTGTAAATGAGCCCGCACAACGCACACATCGAGGTCTTGTAGAGAGGCGCGTCGGACGCGATCTCGGTGTTCACGTGAGCACTTTCGTTGCTCATGACAGCTTCCATATTCGTCGGGCAGGGTTCATGAGGTCGACTTAGGGCGAGTCTGGCCTATCCAACTTGTAACTGCATTTTTGCTGGTGCGATCGCGATGGGATAGATCAGGCCGGGGTAGATGTTGCCGGTTGCCGGTGTAGCTGACGAGCGAGAGGCTGATCAGCGGAACGAAGCCGCCGAGTATGCCAGTGCCGATGGGATACGGAAGCGACAGCGAGGTATATCGCAGCCGCGCCGGAAAGAGCTCGACGAGAAACGCGGCATTCGGCCCATACACCAGCACTACCAAGACGAGTCGCGCCAGGAATAGCGCGGTGACGGCCACGTAGTTGTGCGCAGCCGTGGCGCTTGCAACGCCCATGTAGATGTGAATGTACAGCGCGGCGGCGAGCAGAAGTCCGGTGACGATCAGCGGACGACGTCCGATGCCGTCTGACAAGGCCCCGCTCACGACCACCAGGGGCGTACCGATGGCTAGGGCAATGGCGACGCAGACATTCGCCGTCAGGAAATCCACCTTGAGAACGCTCTGCAGGAAATACAGCGCGTAGAATTGCCCGGTGTACCACACGCATCCCAGACCCGCCGTCGCGCCGAAGAGAGCATACAGCGCATAACCAAATCCTTGTCTCGTGCCGAAACTTTCGCGAACCGGCGCGCGCGAGACCTTGCCGGCCTGGCGCATCTGCTCGAAAACCGGCGACTCGCTCAGCTTGAGACGAAGATTGATCGAAAACACGACGAGAAGTGCGGACAGCAAGAACGGGATACGCCACCCCCAAGCACGGAAACCTTCCTCCCCGAGCGTTAGCCGACACGCCAGCACGACCAGAATTGCAACGAAGATGCCATCGCTTGGTAAGAGGAAGTGCCTCGATGGACCTTCAGAAATTCTCGATCAGAAAATCAAAGATCTGCCTGCAGGCCCCTATAAAATCGGCCTAAAGGCGGTGATGGCGCATATTGATGCCGCCATCAAGCACTACAAGCGAGGACAATCCGAGCCAGACCAAACACTATTCACCGATGTTGTCTTTCGCTGCAATCAAGCTTTTGAGGGTTAAGGAAGCTTACCGAGTGCTCGCTGGCAAGGACCCGTCGCGTATCGCGCCCCACAAAATCGAGGAGTTCCTCGGTCAGGCTGATCTACTTCGAAAGAAAGTGTTGGATCAATTTACGCGTTACCGGACCGAATGGCGCAACCCATTCCACGCACGACTACGCTCTCGATTTCGACGAGGACGAAGGCCTGATGGCAATCGTATCTGTCACGGTCTTCGCCATCGTTCTTTGCGATCAGATCGACGGAAACTTCCTTTTGACACTGCGGCGGACCCACGAGAGCCTGCCGCCACCCCGACGACCCGGCAGGCACACCGCTGCTTGACTTAGTTACGAGCGCCCTTCTCAGATTTGCTCAAGGACATACAGATGACCCTTTGGTTTCTCGCGATCAATTGAGACCGCATTATCTTCGTACGGTGGGCACTATTGCGGGCTATCTCGTCAGTGCGCTGCGCGGCGTGCCAGGTGTTAGGGTCAAACAGAGCCAACTGTTCTCTGATAGAGAGGCTGATATCGTCGTCGAGCGATCAACGGGAGTGAGCTCTACGGAGAAGGTAATCGTTGAGTTGAAGGTTTCCTCCTCAGGGAAGTCCCTTCCGAGGCGCTTCCTTCGACGTAGCGCGGTCGAAAAAGCCGCTTACTTCTTGCACCTGCCCGACGTGACGGGAGCCGTCGTATTTCTATATTCCGGCAGCAATAAAACGTATGAGATTGCCGATACAACGGAGGCGCCGATAGAGAAGTTGCGAATAGTCGGCGCGGCTTCGGATACAAAGTTAGTGAGCCCAAGAGATTAGAAGTGCACCGTCTGTTTGGCATGGGCCTCGGGCTTCTCGTTGGCATAAATGCGGTGCTCTTCACGGCTATGATTTTCTCGGAATGCCGGCTCACAGCCGCGATTGCCGGCGAGCGGTCCGCCGAGACGCCGGAATGCAGGGAGATAACGGCTCGGATCATCGAGCGGGAAACACGCATTTCGATCACTTCTCGGCCTCCGGCGGCAGTGTCTTTTTCAAGAAGCCGGACAGGGTCTTAATCTGCGATCCAAAGTTTGTAACGCGAGCGGCTTCCCGTCAAATGATTGGTTTGCCCTCGCCGCGACGGCAGGAAGCGCGGTCACGGGTGTCGATCCGAAAAAACTGCAGGCGGCGGCTCATCGATGCCAGAGAACCGCACTCAAGGACGACGGCGAACAAGCTAGCGTTGCTCTTCTCCTAACGCAGCAGTCGGGTGTCAGGCGTTCACCAGAGACGGCGGAGGCGTGGTCGTGGATGTGGCAATACCGCTGCGAAAGCATTGAACTGGTTCAACGCAGGTCCCAGCACACCGCCGCGTTGTTGCCCGCGAAATAGCCAGAGCCTGCCCGAATTGGTTAACGGGTTGTTAATCGGGGTTCGGCAGGCTTACCATCAGCGCTGCCGATCAGCCCCCCAGCCACAGGTAGCGCAAAGCGATGGCCGGCGGCAGCGATGCCCGCCGGCCATTGTCGTGACCTAGCCCTTTCAGCAGCCGAAGGCCATCCTTGCCGCAGCAACCGACGGTACCCACTGTCAGCGACCCATTTCGCGCGCTCAAGATGGCTTTCGAACGCGGGCCGAGCGCGCGCTGGCTCACGTTCCGGGTCAATGCGCAAGATGATCCGCGATACCTCGCGCCAGTCAGCGCCTTCCGCATCGGCATCAAGCATGCGGAGATAGGTGATGCGGTGCTGTTCATCATAGAAACATGTGCTTCCTTCCGATCATTGGTTGCAGCGTCGGGACCATTCTCGGTCTTTGTGTCGCCCGGGTGGGCGCCGGCACGGGACTAAGGCCGTTGCGAAATGTGGCTGATTTATTTCCCGCGCGATCCGGGTTGACGTGATCGGTATGCGCGCCGGCGTTCCCACTTCGGCCCGCGGTAGGGCCGGCCACCCGGCGTTCTTGTGAAGCGCGCCGGGCGAGTACCGAGACAGCGCCGCTGCGACAGTCCATGCAGCCCGCGGCCGCTTCCAAGCCGCTAGGGAAGTTGGACAGGATAGCCAAGTCGCCCCCGCGTTTCGGGGTCCGCACCTACCGCAGCGCGGGGCCGTAGGACTGCCGGCACTCGACAGCCCGGTCATGTTGCACACTGGTTATTGATCCGGCCAGCCCAACATGCAGGCTTGGGATGGGCCGGCACCGACGCCAAACACGCGCCCAGCTGGGACCGCGGCGCCTGCGCGCCGTAACGGAAGTTCAATGCCAATGTGGAGCATCTCTCGGCGGATCGCGGCCGCCACCTGAGCCGGTAAAACAAGGCGGGCTCGGTATTCCTAGGAACCCGGGCCCACAACCTCAGCAACGTCATGGCGGCGCCGTTCGGCTGCGTGTTGGGTTCTAAGCGCCCTTGTCTCAAACCGCCTTGAGCAAGGTCAAAAACTCCCCTTCTGGCAGTCGGGCTGGTCATCGGTCGACTTGATGCTATCGGCTACAAGCGGATGCAATTCAACCTCGATGGACCAGGCGAGCATAGTTTCGCCTGACAGTGGGCACGAACCAAGCAGATGCGTCCTCCCATGCCGCAAAACAACAACCATGAACCATTTAGAAAAGATTGCCGGCTGTTCCCGGTCGTTAAGTGATCGTAAACCATGCGATGGCAACAAACCGCATGGAAACCGAACTCCCGCCTGAAACGATACTGCGAGACAGCCGTCGGCAAGAAAAGCGCAGGTCGCTTTTTAAGCACTATCACCGGCAATTTCTCGATCGTCTTCGTGACCGCGATTGGGTGTCTTCGTTAAAGCTTCCCGACAGCCCCGGAACGACGCTCGCTCTTTTACGAAACGGATGGATGGAGCGACGCTCAACGGGCAAAGGCGTCGAATATCGTATGACGGAAGCCGGTCTGTTGGAGCTTAGCCGGCCACGATAACTCAAAGGCGCAGTGGAGGCAACGCAGTGTCAACAGCCATGGAAATGATCGTCGCCGGCTACGTGAAGGTGCGGGACCGACGTGCCTTGACGGACCTGCTCGCGCATCGGCGCAAGATGCTGGGCGAACTACACGCTGTCTCCGGCATCGATCCCGCGAACGCTGTTCAGGCCGTCCAAGACGAAATAACAACTATCGAAGCCGGCCTAGAAGAACTCAAACCGCCGCCCGGCTCGCTCCCCGAAAACGAGTGGAGCTAGGGCGTGCGCGTTAACAAGATCAATTGGGAGAAGATCGGCCGCATGACAGAGCCCGGCCGTTACAAATGCTTCTTCGGCTATCTAACCGTTACGTCAGACGACATCGAAGTGTGGACGCGCTATCCCAACGCGACGTTCACTTTGATTGTGGGGCCAACGACTGAGCAATCGTTGGGCGAAGATTACCGTTTAGGCGCGTTCGACATCGGCGATCCACAGCAGTAGGCGGTTCGCCGTCGGCGATGCCTATCGGGCTGCCGCTTGCGCCGACTTCGCCAAGGCGCCAGGCCCCGATCTAGACCGCCTCGCCGGTACATCGCTGGACAAGGGCGCCGAACTTGATGCGCTCGCGGCGATGCCAGCAGACGACCGGGCTTCGCTGATCCGATGGGCGGCCGCCGGCGAGATTGCCGCTTTTGCGGTCCTGCTGGCCGGTTGGTTCAGCGAGCGCGCACTCCGTGCAGAAAGACAGCGCCGGATATCCCATCGACGCCGCTGATCGTCATGGTTGCAATGCTAAGTGAAGCCTCGCCAATCAGTTGAGGGCAACATGGTTCGGGCATTTCGCGATACTGTCATGGCACTCACTTTTCTTGTAGTCGCGGGCAGCAACATTTTGTGGGATTTCATGAATAGCTACCTCGCCTGCGCCCTTGCACTGACCGCTTCAATCACAGCCGGCGTTTGCGTCGAGCGCGCCTTCATGAAGCGGCCCAATCGCGAGATGGCCCGCCTCCACCGCGAGCATTCGGCAGAAGGACCAATAGGCCGGCGCGGCTGGGAGTAAGGCCAGCTCGGCTTACGAAATACGGCTCCCGTGATTGAGACGCTGCATTCCCGATCGCGGCGAGATCAGCCCTGAGCTATTCCGGGCCGCTATCGCATGGGTGTTGAGGGGCTGGTATCCAAGCATCGCGATCGGCCTCACCGTGGCGGCCGGCAGAAGCACTGGATCAAGGTGAAGAACCGCAGCCACCCGGCGACGGAACGGGAGCTATAGATCGGCAGCACGGCTGTTCCAGAATTAACCTGATCTCGCTGCATCAAGCTTAATTCTGCAACTCGATTGCAGCATCGCTGCGAAGCGTTACCTTCTGAGCGCCGGACATTGCCCGTCCGGCTCCACCCAAGGCGAAGTCGTCGCGCCAACATATTCGACGCGGCGCTTCGTTTGATTGCAGGCGGTTTCGTTTGGAAAAGCAGCCGGACCACGAACCGCTTGATCTCGTCGAGATGCGTCGGCAACTCACCGTACTGCGTTCGCAACATTCCGAAAATTTTGGAATAGCGTCGCTGTTGAACCGCTTCCTCGTGAAGATCGCGTTTCTGTCAGAGCCGAGGGACGTCGCGCACGTCCAACATCTGCGGTCTGAGTTCGCACGAACGCTACAAAAGGTTGAAGCGATCGCCTCGCGGTCCCCATCTGCGAAGCCATCAGGCGCCGTCAAGCAGCCCAAGTAACACTAACGCACAGACGTCCTTGCGCCTGCCGCCGGCGGCGCCGATGCTGGATGCAGTCGCGAAGTCGTCCTCGTCTCGCGTCCGGCGGCCCCGCCCATGATCAGATCTAGGGAGCGCGCCGCACCGCTCCGGGTACAAACGGCAGTCTCGGAGAAAACGACTTGGCGGTCGCGAGAACCGCGGCTTCGTCGGTTTCGAGTGCGATCTTCTGGGCGAGCATCACATCGCCAACTGCCAACGCCCGTTCGGGGAGGAAGCACCATCCCACCTTAGGCTCCAATTTTTCATCCAGCTCCAAAACATTGCTCATGGTGCCCTGATGAATTCGGTATCGACGGCCGGTAAGAGAACCAGTGACTTCAAAAAAGCCATTGACATCAAATTGCGCGCGCTGTTCTGGAGATAACCATTCCCGCAAAAGACGGCGTGCACGCGCTTCCGGGCCATTTTGCTCGTTGAAGCTCCGATAGAGCGCGCGCAGGGCGCGCAAACGCGCGCCCTGCGCGACGTTGCGTCCGAACAAAAACATCTTCGGTGCTACGACGGTTCTAACCGCCGACTAAGTGCGGATAGAACAGCGTTTCCTCCGCTGTTGCATCAAATGTCCGTATCAGCTTGAGATCGCCGGCCGGGGTCCGAGTGGCAGCGGTAAATCCCCGGCCGGTAAACATCTTGAAGCGCCGCTCGGCCTCGGCGAGCCCCTTGAGGTCGTCTTGCTCAAAAAAATGTCTGCTGTCGCCTGTGCTGTCCATTACAATCTGGGTAGCCATGGAAGAGAACTCCGCAACGCCTAGCCTCTGATGAAGAACAAACCTCGCTGCGATCAATAGTGTTCCTGCTCTCGGCAAATTTCATTGTGCCTTCTTGTTAGTCAGCGGTCGTCTACGAACATTCTACCGTCGCGACGCTACCCGCGCGAAGGGGCTAGGTTCTTGGACTATGTTTCAACACATCGCGCACCAATCGTCAGGAAATGGAACGAGCAGCCACGGCCCGTCCTCAATGTTATCGTTTGCAGCTACGGGTCTGCCGGTCGCGAGGGGCTCGGCTGCGAACTCTTCGACCTCAGCGGTACTCGCCGCGTGACGCTCGGCGCAGCTTAAATCACTTTGCATGAATAAAACTTCCCACCGGGGCACGATCGAATTTGCAGCGTCTTCGAAAAATATGGATCAAAAAGATCGGCACGCGACAAAATATCAGACCCCCTTGGCAAGCGATAGGAGCGCGGACCTGTCAGAGCTGGTCCCGGTTGTCTGAACAGAATCTCCGCGTCGATAAGTGGAGCCTCTGCCGGGGTTAGGCCGCCATGCGGATTGGCAGCGGGTTGAAGTAAGCTTGATCCGGTGTGCCGCCGTCAAGGCTCGAGTGAGGACGTCGGCCATTGTAGAAGTCGAGGTATCGGCCGATCGAGGCGCGGGCGTCGGACACGCTGTCGTAGGCCCGCAAGTAGACCTCCTCGTATTTGACGCTGCGCCACAGCCGCTCGATGAACACGTTGTCCCGCCAAGCTCCTTTACCGTCCATGCTGATGGCGATGCCGTTGCTGGCCAGCGCGCCGGTGAAGGCCGAGCCGGTGAACTGCGAGCCCTGATCCGTGTTGAAGATTTCAGGCCTGCCGTGACGCGCCAAAGCGTCCTCCAGTGTCTCGACGCAGAACGCCGCCTCCATCGTGATCGAGAGCCGCCACGACAGGACCCGGCGGGTCGCCCAGTCGAGGACGACAGCGAGATACACAAAGCCGCGCGCCATCGGGATGTAGGTGACGTCCATTGCCCAGACCTGGTTCGGGCGCGTGATCTCCACGCCGCGCAGCAGATACGGATAGATCTTGTGCCCGGGCTCAGGTTTGGTGGTGCGCGGACGGCGGTACAGCGCCTCTATCCCCATCCGCCGCATCAGCGTCTTGACATGCCGGCGGCCGATCTTGCTCCCCTCGGCAGCCAGCAGGCCTCGCAACATTCGCGAACCGGCGAAGGGAAACTCCAGATGCAACCGGTCGAGCCGCCGCATCAGCGCGAGGTCGTCGGGCGATACCGGACGCGGCAGGTAATAGACGCTGCCGCGGCTGATCTTCAAAACTTCCGCCTGCCTGGTGATCGACAGATCGTGCTCACGGTCGATCATCGCTTTGCGCTCAGCAATCCCGCCTTGGTGAGCGCTCCTTCTAAAAAATCGTTCTCCAGCGTCAGTTCTCCGATCTTGGCGTGCAGCGACTTCACGTCGATCGCAGGCACGGCGGGCGCGGCGCCGCCAGGTCCAAAAACTCCGGAAGCTCCACCCTCCAGTTGGGCTTTCCATGCCGTAATCTGATTGGGGTGAACGTCAAAGTGCTCGGCCAATTGAGCCATCGTTCGGTCGCCCTTGACAGCGGCCAGCGCCACCTTCGCCTTGAAAGCCGGTGTGTGGTTCCGGCGTGCGCGTCTCGTCATCGTCTCTCCTGATTCGCGGGCCAATCTTGCCCGCCGTCAGGCAGAAACTCCACTTATCGCCCTGTTCAGATTTCCGGAGCCGGCTCTGTCCTTTTGCATCCTAGTCGCGCGCGCCATCACGCGTTGCAGTGCAGCCAACAGCCATCTCCATTCTTTGAGAGCCGTCGCTCCATCAAACTTTGCGGGCGGCGATCATGGCCTGTGAGGGCGGCTCAACGGAGTTCTGCGCCGCGCGCCGTACCTCCCTGCCGCGCAGCGCACGGCGGAAGCGATCGCTGCTAACCCGGAGAAGTTTGACCGCGCTATCGCGGCGGAAATCGGCGTCAGTCACCCAATCGTAGCGAAAGCCCGTCGATCAACTGGAAAGCAGTTACCAGTTGCAAAACGAACCGGCCGCCACGGCAAGCAACGGAAGGCGCCGACCATGTCAGCTGCGCAGGTTGAGGCATTCTCGGTCGATGAACTCGACGCCTGCGACCGTGCTGTCGTTTGCCTACACTGCAGCGAAGCTTCAAGCGCGGCTTGCGAAGGCGAAGAAGGCCCACGACGAACTGATCTGCGCCGCCTACCGCACGCAAGGCGATGCGCTTAATATCGAGGCGCGGGCAAAGCGTCGGCTTGCCGACGAATATGACGCAGCGCAAGCGCGGGGTGAGGTTGCGCGTCTTGGAGATAATCTGCCTAGAGTTACCACCCGGAACGCTAGCAAGCCGACAGCGGCCGACGTCGGTATCTCCCGCCAAGAATTCCATGAGGCGCGCCAGATCAGGGACGCGGAAAAGCGCCACCGCGGCGCGCCGCTAGGAACCACCGCGGGGGAATTCCTCGCGGCAATCACGAGTGTAGTGTCCGTCGGTGCCAAACCCGGCCGCCTCCGGAGTGTTGCAGGGGGGGGCTGCTATTGGCAATCATTTTGATCCTGGCTCTCGCCGGCGCGATCCTCCTTCTAGCGATCCGCATCGTCATCGGCTGGATTTCCCCGACCGCCGGTAAACAGTTCTCCCCGGCGATCGACATAGCCGGGACGTTCTTCCTGAAACTGATCGTCGTGGTTGCCCCGGTCGCGATCTTGGCCGTCGTCGGCTTCGCGCTGATGACCTCCACCAAGTAGAGCAAGCGAACCACGACATCGATATCAGACGCCACTTCGGGATAGAACGTCGCCTGACGATTACCTAGATCGAAGTGAACGCGACCTTGGTCAGGCATGGTTTTGCCCGAGCTCGCAGATACCGATTGCCGCGGCTTGATTGCGTGAACTCGATCGGCTTGATCGGACAGACGGCCTTCAACATGTGGGCCGACAGCCCGCAATAGCTCGCGGCTTGACCCAGCCGCAGCGCCGCCGGCCAGTATGGTAGGTCGCGCTTCATGTCGCTGCTTTGACCCGCCCGGCCAGCGCGGGTACTCGTTCGTACCGACGTAGCCGCGCTTCCCAACACCCGACCTATATGACCGTTTGGTAAAGCCATCGTCGGTCCACTCCGCAAACAACATCCGCTCGCCCTGGAACCTAATTTCGAGTTTTCTGGTGTGCGCTGGATTGTCGATCTGCCGACGCAAGGACAGCGCCATATGGTTGTATCGGAAGTCGTAAACGCGGGTCCGGCCGTCGAGCGCTTGGATAATGAAACCGGCAGCGTTCCGGAAGGATCGCTAGAGCGACCTTCACCAAAGCCTTGATGCGTTCAGAGCGGTCAGCTTGGTACATGCAATTCAGCTGGGTGTTTCGGCTATAAGCTGGTCAAGTTCACTGGCCGTAATCAGATCGCGGTGCATTAGGACTTTCGCTACACGGTCAATCTCGGCCCAGTGCTCGTCGACCAACGCTTCACAATTCTGCAAGATGACGGCCAGTATGTCGTTCGCCTGCCGAAGGACGTCCGGGGGAAGTTCAAGCTCCTCGTTCCCAGCGCCGGGCAACGACTGGCCAGATTTCAGTAGAGCAATAGAACCGGCCGCCGCTTGTGCAATCTGCAAGTCGCTTTCGGCGCCGTCAGAAAACGAGCTGGGACGCCCTGAGAAACGAACGTTCGCGACTGGTCCTGCTAATGCTACAGCGCCATCGATCTCGTACCCCGCAATCTTCGCTTCTACTGCTTCTCCACTCTCATAAGACGCCGAGGCGGTTAAGGCTCCGACCGATCCTGACATACGTATTTCCGCGCATGCTAGGCCTTGACGGCGAGCCAGCACTGCGTGGGCCGCTTCATGGTATGCCATCATCATTCGTCTTCGCCTTCGCTCGCCCATGGTTGACCTTTTTCGTAAAGATGGCCCGGAGGACGGCGGCGGAAGCCGCCGCCCCATTCGACGATGTTTTGCCGCAATTCCGGCGACGCGAAGGACCGCACTTGCGAACTCGCGGCCCAGAAGCAGACCTCGCCCCTGTTCGCCGCCGCAATAGTTGCTCTTCTGCACTTCCTCGAACAGCATCATGCCGCGCACCAAGATCAACATTCCTGAGACGGTAAGCGGCGCGTGCTGGCGAATTCTATACAGCAAATAATGGATTATCTTTGCTTCTATGTGTGCTGCGTCCTTCGCGGCTTCGACACCGGAGACTTCGATAGCTCTGGCGCACTGGGCTCCGTATCGTTCCGCTGCAACAATTCGCGCTGTCAGGTCCCCTTCCAGTCGTTCCCTAGCCCGCTTGCCTCCCCAACGTTCGGTATCCACCCCGGACCGCGGCGAGTGCGATGCGGAGACGATCGGGCTTGAGCAGGTTGAGCCAGGCCGCGTCGGGGTGGACCGTCCCGTTGGCATCGACGATCGTGCGATAGAGCGGCTGCCCTTCGAACCCTTCGGCTTGTTCAAAGCAACCTTGGAAGGCCCGCCGGTCGGCCGCGGACGTGATCACGATCGAAGGCGGCGGTTCGGGCCACTGTTCAGCGGCCGGCGCCCGGGCCTGCTCTAGGCGCGCCACCGCGGCCCGGTAAGCCGGCGTGCGGCAGCGGTGCTCATTGGTCACCGCCCGGCGTCAGAACCTGCCGCCACAGTTCGGCGCGGACCTTTGCTTCGATGCGCCGGACTTCCGCGTCGATGGTGAAATGATCAACGCCTATTTCATCCAGTGTCCGACGGATCGCGTTTAGATTTTGCCGAACATGCTGCTCGCCTTGCTCGGCAGGTCGCGTCAGAACGAATTCGACGTGGCGCTTGATGTAAGCGGCGTCCCGGAAGCGGCCGGGCAAAAGTAAGACCTTCGCCTTCGGCTCGGCGATGCGGACATGAAGCCGGGGATCGCCTTCCTGAGCCGGCGCCACTTCGCGCCGGGCGTTGCGCACGGCGCGCGACACGGCCCGTTCAGTCATGCTGCCCTCCAAGTCCGACGATCTGCGAAGACGATCTGCCAAGCGGCCTTCGCGAAAGCGTGGCAATGCTGTTCGATTTCGGCATCGGTGATGCCCAGCCCAGCGAGCCGGCCCCACTCGATGTCAAGGTGCTCGATCAGAAATTTCTCAGCGTGGTCAGCCCACGGTCGCTTGCGCATTTCGGCGGCTATGAAAGCGACGATCCGACGGTGGCGGGCCGACGGGAACGCGTAAATGTGCGCTGAAGGAACTGCCTTGCGTCGGCGCTTCATCGGTCAACTCCCGATCTGCTGGATGAAGGGCGGCGCGCTGGGGAAAGGTTCAGAGACCGCAGCGCGCCGCCGCTAGCGCCGCCCGGGTACGTCCGCCGGGTCGGCGCCGGCGCTGACGCGGGACGGAACCGCGCGCGCCGAAGTGGAAGGTTAGGCGGCGGCTTGATCGCCGCGCAGAAGCTGGAACAAATCTTCCACAGGAGCAGTCGTGTGGCGTCCGTTCTTTCGAACGCGGATCACGCCGTCCTTCATTAGCTCATAAAATCTGGTTGTCCCAATTCCAGCGACTTCGCAAAAGCGGTCGACGGGCACGTTCAGGGACAGGTTGTAAAGTTTGAAGACGTCCGGGAGCGTCATGTCGCCGGGGCGAGAACGATGGGAGGTCGACAACTGGGGCGGCAATTCGCGGCGCATTGGGAGAGTTCTCCTAGGCTTCAGTTTCGTCCATGACCGCAATCATTCGCGACACTCAGAGCGTTCGTCAACGTGCCAAAAATCCAATACTAAAGCACCGAAGTTATGTCGGTTGATGCGAGGTTTATTCCGGTCCGACGGATTATTGATGAAACGACTACATCGAATGGGCGGGTGCGAAATCGCGCAGCGATGTGATTTGCGGCGGTCATTCCGGGCGCTTTACCGGTTGATTTCGAGCGTAGAGAGACGAAGGCGAATGCAAGTGACGGTGCTTTCGTTTCACCGCGGCGTCGAATGCCGGCGGATGACTGCGCCGAGCTGATTACTCGGATGCGTTACGGAGACGCCGTCTTTGGCGACGAGATCGTGCAGTTCAACGGTGGCTCGGCTCATATCACTCGCGCAAAGAATGGATTTTGGCATGGGCCTAACGGTCCGCGGAACACGCATGTGAGCGCAGTTCTATTGTTACCTGAGACAGGATTGTCGAAGCTGAGAGAGGAGAAATGGCAGCGGGTACTCGCAGTTCATCCTTGGGCGGACCACCCCTCTTCCGGACGAGCGACGAGAGATCAACCGATTTGAGGCGGACGACGACAAGTGGATGTTTCGGGACGGAAGGCGGTTCGCCGACATTGTCAGCCTGCCTGATCCGTGGTCGCCAAAGGAAGAATGAAAGCTATTCCCTTGCAGGCAAGCGCTGGCGCATCCCAATTCGGGCCGCTGTTCTCATCGATAGGTTCGCGGTCGTCGTAGGAATTTTCGTGCCACTGCTTGTGGCCGGCGAAAGCGCCTCATGCGTCAGCGCCATTAGTCGCCACCGCCATCACACACCTTCTCGTGACCGGGTGTAAATTTAGAACGGCGATCGATCGTCCTTCTCCCAGCGGGAACGACGCACCTGATACTCGTCTGTCTTGAAGACGACGCCCTCCACATGGTGTACGCTGACGCTGTCCGGCATGACGCGAAGGCTTGGCTCCCGCAGACCGGAATCGACCCGTTCTCCCGCCAACGCCGGCATGGCATCGAAGTCGGGCCATCCTGGCGATTTTTCCTTTTCTTCATCAACCTTTGGCCGCGGCGGCACCTCCTCGAATACCGAGTAATCGACTTCCCACCCCTCCGCGGTACTTTGCCCCGTCCTGGCTCTGATCTCGGTCCCGCTCGGAATTTCCATCGCCTCGACGCGCGCAGCCTTGTGGAATAGGACGACGTTGAGCACGTCTCCCGCGACCTGAACCGACGGGAAGATAATGCCATCAATGGGCACCGAGGATTCCGTTGCGAGAAAATCGGCGATGGCTTGCGTTGCCAGATACTCGAAAGGCTCATCGTCGGGCATGACCGGTTGGGTGATACGGTTGCTCAGAGATTTCAGAAATTGCGCTCGTTCCAGCCGGCGCGCAAAATCGACGTCAAAGATGCTTCCGCGCATCTGGACATTCTTGAGCGCCGTCAGATCGAGCAGCCGGAGTTTTCGGATAATCTCGAATTGCGCCACGGCAACCTTGCTTCCAACCGGAGGCCGCACCTCGGCGATGGCGGCCTTGGGATCGTTGGCGCCGTAGAACACAGAAATGCCCTGCGCATTCATGCGACCTGCCGCAGCCACCAGCGCTGGCGGCGACCCGAGTTGGAGGTCGGGCCGACACATCGCCACCTCGAGTTTGTCCTCGGACTGGAAGACCCGGGCACGAGAGAGTGTATGGAAGGGCGTTCCGGGCCCCGCATCTACGACCAGAGGCTGCCCCTGCCGCGTCCGCAAAGCATCCACCCCGTCGAAGATGGCCGCCAGATGCGTAGCTGCGGTGCGACTGAAGAAGCGCGCCTCGGTCTTGAGTGAATTCTCGAACCGATACCATTCCTCGAGCCAAGCATCATCGCTGACCTTTTTCTCTTGATAGTAACTGTCGCTCGCGAACTCCGTCTCTTCACCCATGGCTGCGCTGTCGAAATCGCTATGTTCCTCCTCCAGGATTGACTGGACGTCCTGGGCCGCGTCTTCAGGGATTTCGGCGGCGTTTTGAATGGCGTACACGACATCATCGCCATGTCGATACCATTCGTAGCTCAGCTCCTTGTCGCGCTGGAGCATATATTCGTAGTCGTTTGGTTGATCTGACGTTCGATAGTAGTGCTGCTCGAACGCGGTCGCCACACGTGCGGCCATCTTGTCAAGGCTGAAGGTACGACGCGCCTTGTCGCAATAGCTGCACTTGGCGCGTTTGCCCTTTGCGCGAACTTCATCGCTTAGATACTGCTCGCCAATGCAGGCGTAGCATATGCGCTTCGCTTCGAGGTCGTCACTATCTACGGGATGCACGATATTTTCCACCTTGTTGCGCCATCGTCTCCTACCAAGCCGCTGCCCCCACAGGCAATCTGGCCCCGTCCGCAATCCTCGACTCACTTGATTGCGCTACAGAATACGTCAAGCGCTGAGATACGCTGCTGGCATTGCGTCAAGCTGAAGAGAATATCTCCGGGAACAAGGCCAGCGCGATCTTTCCCGACACGCTTTGGCGATCGTCTTGCACCACTGTGCGAGCTTTGACGATCTTGTTGCGAACACTCTCGATTTCAAAGAGAGCGTCCCTGTTGGTCAGTCGGGCGAAGGTCCGAATGAGGCGGCACATAGCGCTGTCGTCGCTCGTCATTGAGGAAGGAGTTCAGCACCTCGACAAGATTCTGCTGCCGCGATCCGACTGGCCGACCGTCGACCAGGGAAAGTAAGCAGTTGATCAATGCATCCACATCGAGCGCGTGCAGCTCGTTGACGTCGCTCCCCGGAATCGCCACTTTGGCGACGAGTTCGCCAAACAGTATCTCACGCTCTTTCCATTTCGTACCTCTTTCGGCGAGCGCGCCGCGCCAGCGCGACAGAAAGTCATGATGCCAAGGCGGCCTCGACGGGACCGCGTTTGCGCGCCCTCCCTCGATCCAATTGAGGTCGGAAATCGTGACCAATTTCGAGCGCCATGCGTCTACATCCAGCCAGAACGCGCGCAAGATTACTTCTCGCCGCTGTCTGGAGAGGGCTATCGTTTCATCGTCAATTGAGAACAGGTTCTTGTCGTGGGAGTAGAAATGTCCTCAAACGAACTGAGTAATCGGCCGCTCGTGGGTGGCTCAAGATTCCAGGTGAGCCAAATCAGGCGAATGGACGCGCTCTCATAGAAATCTTCGCGTTGCACGATGATGGGGATTTGCGTGGTTGCAAGTTGAACCTCCACGACGAGTGGCATGCGATCATAGATCGCGCGTACGTCCGGCCGCCGCCGTCCATTCTCTAGGATGAGATACTCATCGACAACGACGCTTCCTGCGGTCGTGCGCGGATCGTTGGTCAATAACTCACCGACGATATGTTTGATTTTAGCATGCAGCGGGCTTTCCTGCGCTCCGTCAAATTGCTGCGCGCTAACTATATCGACGCTGGCCGGCGTCCCCGTCCACCAGGGACAAAGCTGTGGGCACCCGGGCGGTGTTTCCAGTAAGGCTGGCCGGTCCGGCCTTCGCGCGGAGCATAGACGGCATGTCCGCATTTCGCGCAGACGAAACGCGCTTTCCTGTCGAGCCGCGCGCGCGTCGCCGCGCGACGGAGAACCTGATAATCATCCTTGCTCATCGCTATGAGCGCATCACTCGTGATGCTGTGCATCGATGCAAGGTCAACCACTCTTTTGAGTGTCCTTCGGAGAATCGCCTCGACCATCTACCGAATCTCCCTTCGTCGGGCGTGATCATTGAGCATTTGCGGGATCGCGTGCTATGGAAAATCGCCTGTGTCTGGAAGTCCCGCCGACGGCATGACCGGCGGCGGGGCGAAGACGCAATTCGCGGCTTCACCGATTGTCAGCCCGGCATACCGGCCGTCAGGTGTCCGCACCGGGAAGAATGGGTTCTTCGCCGAAGGGTCGGTTAATGATCGACAGCGCGTCGGGCGCGGCGAAGACGCGGTTGCGCGCATAGCCGGTACGCTCGTTCAAGATTTTATTCTCGACCAGTTGCTCTACCGCTTGCGAGGCTGCAGGCACCGTAATGCTGAGAAGCGAGGCCAGACGCTTGACGGTCAGCACCGGATAGTGCGGCAGAACATCGAGTGCTCGCAGGCTCGCTGAGCCCTGGCGAAATTTGCGCCGCTTTCGCCATAGATCGCCAAGTGCAGACAAAGCGTCGCGCGTCTTCAGCAGCTCATCCGTGGTGCCGACAATTGCGTCTGCCATGAATCCGACCGCTTGATGCCAATCGAGGCGCTGCTGAGCCGCTTTGAGCGATTCATAATAAGCCGCCTTGTGGGCTTCAATGTACGGTGACAGGTAAATCGGCATCATGCCTTCCGCCGCCATCATCAACGGCAGGAGGAGACGGCCGACGCGGCCATTGCCATCACGAAACGGGTGGACTGCCTCAAAATGTGCATGCGCAACCGCCATTCGCACAATGAAGCTCTGGTACATCGCCTGCATGCCCTCGCAGCGCATGTACTTCATCGTGTCCTCAAGACACGCGGCAATGTCAGACGGCGGCGTCGGATTGTAGGTCGAGTAAGCAATATCGCCCCTGCCGCCGATCCAGACCACAACCTGGCGAAGATCGCCGGGCTTGTCCTTGTATTCTGCGTCGCCGCGCATGACGGCGTGATGCAGATCCTGCACCAAACCGCTTGTGAAGATTTCCAGTTTCTGGTGTCTGGCCCGCGGCAGGAAGTCATCGAGCGCGAGCGCGTAGTCACGCACCTGAACTACCGCCTCGCCCTGCTGGGAATCTTCGCTTTCTTCACCGGACAGCAATTCGTCAAGCGTGCTGTTGGTGCCTTCGATCGCCGAGCTGCTGACAGCTTCCCGCCGGGGCAAGATGCGGCTGATCAGATATGGGTCCTTTAGTTCGGCCGCGAGCGTCTCGATACGCACCAAGGCTGCATCCGCCGCCCTGAGCCGGGCAAGGACCGCCCCCCCGGCAACGCCGTCCTCAGGCGGGGGCAGCGGAACCACGCCGTAATGCGCCGCATAGGGCGCCGGAAGCCGCTGCAATCGTTCCCGAACGGCGTGAGTGAGATTATCGCGGTTCAAGAGAAACCTTCCGCAGAAGAGCCAAGTCCGACACCATAATAAAGGTTGTTGAGCTATACTTCAATAAAGCGACTGACGGTGGGCCCTATATAACGTTCTTAGGTTCTATAAAGGAACCTATTGCCGTACTGTCCTTACGGTATATATTGCGTAACGACAGTACGGAGACATTTCGTGGCCGATCCTACGGTAGTCAGGCGAGTAAGACGCCAGCGCGACGTTCGCCTGGCTGAAGGCTGGCAGGAAGTCCGTGTGTGGGTGCCCACCGAACAAGACGCAAACGACATCAGAAACCTCGCCGCCGATCGCAGGGCAAAAGCAAAAGCGCTCGCCGGCCTTGACGAAGGAATTAAGAGCATGCCCCCAGAAACACTGCACCGCATTGCCGAGGCGATCGCATCCCAGGGCTCGGCAGCCTACACGACCCCTTCCGGTCCTGTACTGGACCTCCTCACCAAACTCGCGGAAGAGGATGATCTCGCGAGCTTCTCGCGGGCTTTCATTCTTCTGGCGCGCGCCGCACCGGCTAGAGCCGCGTTTGTCGCGGGCGCGGTGCCGGCAAAGATCTCCAACTTCCTGATCAAGCATCGCGGCGTCAAGGCGACCGCGCTGATCAAGTGGACCGAGTCGAATCCGGATTGGACTGAGGAGCTCAAGAACGCACTGCGTGATCCCGAACTATTTGTTCGTGTTGTCGAAGACTTCGCCTCTGCGATCAAGCAAGGTGCCGCCGCTCACTAGACCTTTGACAAAGAAACCGGCGCCGTTTCAAAACAGCGGCGCCGGTTTCCTTGTGACTCGGATAAGCCTTTACATTGAATGCGCCTTAGGGCGATTAGCCTTGCCGTGTTAGACTGGACGATGCCCTTTCCAGTCACCCCCGCACCCGGAGACGATCCCCGCCAGTTTCAGATACAAGGCCCGACGGGGGTTCGCCATCCGATTATCTCCTTACTGGCAATCGACAACCACACAGACCGCGTCTCTGGTCTCGGCACGGCGTTCCGGATCGACGCCTTCGGAGGATATCTGACCGCGCAGCACGTGCTTGAAGCATGGCTCGGGCCTTCGCGCCCGCGGTCGACGGTTGTAGGTCTGCTCAACCCGGGGCGGCGCGCCCCGATTGGTGTCGACCGGGATGGTCGTGATTGCGTCAGCGACCGCCTTTCGCACCCCGCCAGAAGATATTGCCCTTGATTGGCTGCTCAACCGTGCCTCGAGCCGCATGTCACTCGGCTGCATGACGCTGTCGTTCAAAGCGACAACACGCGCCTGCACGAAGTACGCGATTTTCTGCCCCTGCGGCTGACCGGAAAATGGCCCGAGATCGGCGATGAAGTCATGGCGGTGGGATTTCCCGAACTGCGTTCGATACGGGACCGCGAGATCGACACGGATGTTCTGACCGAGCGCATGTATGGGTCTATTGGCCGCGTAACGGCAGTGCTGCCGAGTGGCCGCGAACATCGGCCTTGGCCGACATTTGCGGTCGACAGCCATTGGCCAGGCGGTATGAGCGGAGGACCCGTGTTCAACCAGGACGAGAGGTGATCGGCCTCGTCAGCTCAAGCGACGAGCGGGGAAGCGACGGTGCGCAATCCTACGCCTTCCGGTTTGCGGCGATCCCAGGTCTTCAACGCAACCTCCCTCACGTCGACCCATCGAGCCCGGGATGGGTGCGCGGTTGGGCGGTGGTGCGCAACGCTCCTTGGCATGTTGCGGCAATGACCAACGACCGCGCACGGGCAGAGGAAATCTGCGCGACGCTGGCGTCGGACTATTCGGTTCGCTTGGGCTCCCTGCGGGCTGGCTCAGATGATTTTATGAGTTCGGCCGATTAGGCGGGTCAGCTAACTTGGAAGCCGACCAGGTTGCCGATTTCACCAAGTCGTAGGCCCGACCTTTCCCACGCGTAAATTCAAGGCAGCGACGCCAAAATGAGCAAACCATTTGATCTTCTCAATCTCTATGCCCGCTTCAGCCGCGAGCGAAAGATTTCGGTCACGGCGCCCAAGACAGCCCAGGAATTTTTGGCGGCGATCGGCGCGCAGCTTGACAAGGCATTGACCGATGACATTCTGATCGCGGGCCAACGAACCGCGGCAATGTTCGAAGCCATGGTGGTGGCGCTTGGTCATTACAAGCTGATGAAGGTCGAAGATACCGGGCGCGTCTATCCTGTCGGCAGATATCGGGCGCCCGATTTCAGAATCGTACTGGAAGACGACGAGCAATGGCTGGTCGAAGTCAAGAACGTCTACGAGGCAGATCCGGTCCGGCAAGAACGTCAGATCAGGACACCGTCTTATCTGTCCTCGCTCGACAGCTACGCGCGGGCAACACGGGCCGCGCTCAAGGTGGCCGTCTATTGGGCCAGATGGGGCATCTGGACGCTCGTATCCCCGCACGATCTGCTGGATGAAAATGGCTACCTCAAGCTCGACATGAAACATGCCGTCTGCTTCAATGAGCTGGGCAGGCTCGGCGATATGACAATCGGCACAACGCCGCCGCTCACACTTCGGCTAACCGCCGACACGCCCAACGCCATCGGCCCCGACGGAATGGCGCCTTTTACGGTTCGAGAGGTCACGATGCTCAGTGAGGATCGTGTCCTCACGCGTGCGGACGAGCAGGAGATCGCGTGGATATTCATGAATCTCGGGGAATGGGCCGAGCAGGAGACCAAGGCCATTGTCACTGACGGAAGATTGTCGGCGATCGAGTTTTCTTGGGTGCCCGAGGAACGGCTCAACGAGGACACTGAGAGATTTGAAATAATCGGCACTTGAGCCGGATGTTTTCCCGCCACTATTCGCAACGGGCCAATGGAGAACCGGATTCAGTGCAAATTGAACTTGAACATCGGCCCAACTGGTTCGCGCCACTGGTATCATCCGACCACAAAAGTGATGCGTTGCCGCTATGGCGCTTCATCCAGCAGCCGCTCGCGGTGAAGACCGCGAACAAGAGTTGAGGTATAGAAACGCCGCGCGGAGTTTGACGGCTTGGTTTGCTGTCCTCCTGCCGATGAATCTCGGTTTCGTCGGATCACGCAGCGACTCTGCCTCGTGAGCCGGCAACAGCCGCCGAGGACCAAGAATGCAGCATAAGGCAAGCACCAGCCGATGATCGCAAATACAATGCCCGTGAGGGTCGTCGGAAGCGCGGATGCATAGGCGCTCCAGGCTTGCGCCATGATCGGCTTGTCGTAGTCAACCGCTACCGCCAGGATGGCCGCAGGCGTGACGCCATTCGCCAAAGCCGATTGCTGCTCGTTCAGCCGGTCCAGCCTTCGAACATATTCCGTCATTCGCTGCGCCTGGTCGCACACCAGTCGTTCTGGGTTCTTCGCCATCACACCGAGTGCGCCCGATCGGTCATAACCCGAGCGGCGGGAGTCCTCGTCGAAGTTGCGCACAATGACTGTCAGCTCGTCGGCTGCGCCACCGAGCCGCTGCCTATACTGTTGCAGGAGCTCAGGAATCTGCGCAAACAGCAAAGGGTTGCGTCATCTGCTTGCGACCAACGTTCACTGCCGGTGGCCTAGCCTGCCGACGCATCACACACCACGCGGGATACCGACATGCCTGCCATCGAACCAAAAAACGTCACCGCGCAAATCCTAATACTGTTCACTAGTGTCGACGCCTTTCGCCGTGAATACGAGGGGCGCGCAGCCTAGTTCAGCCAGTGGTGAAGGAGCAGGCGCCGATGTTTTCCTCGTGGCGGCGGCAGCGAAAACCGCGCGGGAATCCGACCTTCATCAGCTTCAGCCACTGCGCGAGATACGAGCGTGATCGGCACGCACATTCCTGCGTGATCTGAAGCTCCGCGCACAGGAACGCCGCGCCGATTTCAGCGACCAATTCCTCGGCGGCGTAGGCCGCCGAAGCGTTTGCCGAACGTGCGATCGAGCCTGTGTTTCGCGCCGGGTCAGCTCGTGGACAAGCGTGCGTAATAGCCTTCGCTTGCGGGACAGCGTTTCGGTGCCTCAGAACATTTCCTCCGGAGGCATCTGGATACGATCGGTGGAGGGCCGGTAAAAGGCCCGGTCGCCCCCGTGCTCGATGCGCGCGCCCGTCCCTCTCAGGAACGCATCGGCGCCTGCGATGCGGGCGACCGGACCGAGAGGCTCCGGCACTGGGTTCAGGGCGTAACCCTCGACCTGCGCCGCGTTGAACACCCGCGATGCGCGGGCGACACGCGGTTTGCCGTCGTCATCCGCAACGTCGGGATCGGGCTCGGCGTCGAATTCCTTGTTGAAGATCACAGGGCTCGATTTCACGCCTGCGCGAACCTGAGCGCCAAGCTCCGACCATTGTTTGTAAGTGGCCCACACGGGCGAGCTGAACCCCTTTAATTGGGCGGCGACCCAGAGACTCACGATATTGATGCCGGTATAGCCGTTCTTGGTCAGCACATTGACCGGCATGAAGAGAGCGCCGGATGATTGCGCCAGGGTAATTATGGTCTGTCGGGATTCGCTTCGATTGCGGCCACAAGCTGGGACGTGATCTCTGATTAGCATCCTTCCGGGTGGAGACGCTGGTTGATTGAGGGGACATTGCATCGCCTTTCGCTCTTGCGAGCCCGCCGTGATTGGCGGTCTCGATGCCGAGCGAAGGCGGCGGTGCCTGACGAAGTGCCATACGCTTCGAATCCACGGCTAGTCACAGCACTTATTGCTGTAAGCCCACAAGACTCACAGGGAATTGACGAGCATAGCTCCTGATCTCGTACGTTCAACCTGAAGCGGATTCGAACCAAAATTGTGAAACATCGGCTTGGTATAGCTAATAGTATTCTCGGTTTGGTAAATTATAAAATTGTGAATTTTCAGTTAGTTGGTGGTATTCTTAGATTCCGGCCAGGGGCTTGCGGGTCAGGCAATGGAAACGAAGCTTGGCCGCCACCGCCTTCCTCGACCATGCCGAGGATATTCGACCACCTCTCCGACGAGAGGGATCGCCGCAGCCCGCACCCTCCGGCCAGCTGTGACATAAAGGCGCCAGGCGCTCGGCACCCTTGAAGCCACGGATCGATGGGATCATTCCAGAGCAACTCGATCGTCCCCTGAAGCACTACGACATCGCCAATAACAGAGTCGACGATCCCGCCGCCCTGGGATTTGGAAGAGACCGCACAGGCCATCGTCGCGCTGGGAATGCTTGATCACTTTCTTTCCTATACAAGTCAACGTGACCCAAGCTTTTCCCATAACGAATCAACGGTGCACTGAGTCAGTCGGAGCCCGAAGACATTGGCCAAGACCTGCTGCAGTTCGATCTTCGTTTCCAGTGTTTGTGTTTCCCTAAATTGGCTGCGAGTCAATCTGAGCTTCTTGTTAAGCAAGGTTGCACGTCCCTCCGATGTCAGCACACTCATCATGAGGACGGATGGAAAGGGCATACGATCCCAGCGTGCGCAGATGAAGTTGGCGCCCTCGAAATCGGGTGGCAGGGCGACGGCTCGGTCAATGCCGAAAAGAGCGAACCATTCATCTTCGTTCTTGCGTTCAAGCACGAGCTCTCCACTGGCCGGGTCGGCCCGCAGACGAAACACGTCCCCGCCAACTATTTGCTGCTCCTTCGCATCGATTCGTAGCGGTGCAATCGGTGCCGGACCGGGAAAGCCGGCATCGGCAAGCCAGTCGCAACCCTCTATGGTCACGATCAATGCATGATGTGTGCGTGGGCCACCTTCCGAAGCCCCCATGCGCACCCTGCAAAGAATTGGCCGGACCGTGAAATCGAGTTCTTCGAGCGCCAAGCCAAACAACTTGTTCAATTCGAAGCAATAGCCGCCTCGCCGGGCATCGATAAGTTTGGCCCAGATCGAATTCTCAGTCAGATCGGGGATATCGCCCAGCAGAACATCAATGTTCTCATAGGGGATCGCTCGCATTTGAGCCTGCTGGAGCGCAAGAAGGCCATCAACCGTTGTCGGGACTTGAGCAAGGCCGATCCGATCGAGATAGGTCGCAATCTTAAATGCCATGGCACGTCCTCTGATGTCTGGATTCGTTTGATTAAGCCGCCGGAAGGGCGATGACTTCGCAGGCGACGCGTAGAAGGTGGCCATCTCTCCTATAGAAATGAAACAGCCCCAGCACTTCCGGCGACAGCCTCAGTGCCAGTATCGAGCCAACGGGCCATTTGTGCACGGCCGGAGCAGCCCGTAGGACTCCCGGTCCGCGGCGATTTGCAACGGCGATCTTCCAGCCTTGCGAATCATCTCGTCTCGCCTCGCCGCGAATGCTCCGCGTTTCGAGATCCACCGCCGCCCGCGATACGCCATCACTAAGTAGAGAACGGCGACAGCTACCAGCTGAGCAATCGCTCTCAGCTACACCAGCAGTTTCTGCCGCGTTCAACATGACATCACCCTTGATGAATCGTAATTACGAACCTGCAGCTCTTGCGCTACTAACGAGCGGCTGTCGCTCTTTTGGTTGCTCAGCCGACGGCAGCGATAAGGCGCCACACCTGTATCGCGCAACCAGGCGCCCTCCGGTGGCGCGCCGGTCTGCCAGAACACGTCGATCGGGATGCCGCCACGCGGATGCCGGTAACCGCCGACGCGCAGCCACAGTGGTTTGATCGCCCTGGCAATGCGTCGGCCGACTAGCGCTGTGCATTCATCATGCAAAGCGCCGTGTTTGCGGAACGAAGTCCTGAACTGCTTCAGTGATTTGGAGCCCACCAGTGCCTCGTCGGGCGCGTAGTCGATTACGATGAAACTCGGCTGACCGGTGACGGGCAGACCGAGGTGAATTCCGGGCAGCTGCAGCGCACGATGGCGGGCGGTCCGTCGCCGCGCCTGAGCGGCGCGTTTTCGAGGACCGCCTTATCTGGGCTTCCTGGCGTCTCGAGTGGGCGCCGACCTGTGTAAAGTTCCGGGTGGTAGGCACGGGCAACTCCTTGATGCATGCCGCCGGAAGTGCAGCCGTCGAGCCGGGCATCGCCGATGAAGTCCTCCTGATCCACTGCCGCTGCTCTCGAGTGGACGACGACATCGGAGAAGCCACCGCGATCGTCGCAAGGGTGAAGCCGCAGAACCTTCCAACCCCGTTACCGCACGCCGAGAAACTTCGTGTTTGAATGATGACGCGCTCAGTCGCGTGCAGTCACCTCCTGAGTGCTCAGCTCCGCTGCCTTGGCTCAACGATTGCATCCATATTGCTGGCTTGGTCGCCCCACCGATGTTGAGGGTTAGTAGTTTGTCGACGTCGGCAGGCTTGTCGACGGGCGACATCTTGGCCCAACAGGCGACGGTGCGACGGCGGGCGCCGCTGGCAAAACGCAGCAGATAGGCCGATTTCACGGCCGTATGTCTTGAGTGATACATAGGTCACGGTTTAGTCCTTGATGAGCGCCAGAAATTCGCTACGCAGTATTTTGCTGTCGCGGAAACACGGCGCATGATGCTGGTCACCATAGTGGTTTCCGTCTCGCGAACGCCTCGCCACACGCACTGGTGCCGCGCCGTAACCATGACGGCCAACCCCTTCGGATTAATGTGGCCTCGAGCTCGTCTGCCAACATAATACGCTTCCTCTTGGATTGCGGGAGCGCCATGATCAAGTTGGCCACACGCACAACTTTGCTGATACCGATCACCGACACCAGGCAGCACGCCGACCCACATGCGGTGGAGCTTGTCGGGGCCGAACCATCCCGAGCCGCCGGGCCGCAATGAGCCGAACGCGGCCGAGAGAAGCGCGCGGCGGGCGCCGGCGGTGAGGCCCGCGAGATCGGGACAACCCGGCTCGCCGATCACGAGCGTCGGTTGCGGTGTGGAAAGGTCCGGGAGGCGCATCGAAAACCCTCAATGAAAATGCCAATGACCGGAACAAAGTGGTGCGAGCGCGCCGATCTCACGGTGATGGAGCCAAGCGCGTCGGTCTCTTGCAGGCAGCCCGCGTTTGGCAAGTTCCGTAGCCGCAGGGCTAGGTTCAAAGCGCTCGACGAACACCTGGCGCACGTACATCTTGGCTATCCGTTTTGCAGTCCCAGTCGTGTTGTGGTCGCGGCTAGTGTCGATAACCAAGCCTCAAGCAAGACTGCAAGTGCTGCTCGACTTCTGCTTGTACTATCTCACCCTCACCGGGCCGCAAGTATTCTGCGACATTGGCGTTTATTCCAAAGGACACGCCTGCGTCGAGCAGGCGTTTACGAGTTGCTTGCGTTGAGCTCATCAAACATCCTAGCCGGCCGCTTTGCCTCGCTCTTGCGCGAACAAGTTGATCTGCGGGCGCTTCTGCATTTCGGCAGTCCACATGATGCCCCTGGCGTCGGAACGGCCGCTTGTCGCCTCCCGATCTGCGATTACCTGCCGCATGGCCTTGATATCCTGGATGAGTTCGAGACTTCCACCGTGTCGGCAGTATGGCCAGTCGAGCGATGCCATCCATTGTGCTGCGTAGCGCCTCCAACGTTCGAAGAATGACGGAGTTGTTTGATGGAATAGATAGCTTTCATCTGAACTCTTGACTGGTGACGGCGAGAGATCGCTGTTTTTGAAATGCATCCTTCACCGTCGCTGCAATCAACGTGCCGAAAACCGCCTTCCTCGTCTTGCTGCAAGAGAACAACACCGTGCGCTTTGCGAGCGCGCGCGGAAACATTTTACGCCCTGATGTCGGGGACCGGACATTAACGTCTTCAAGACGACCCGGCTGAAAACAGACATAGCGGCGTGAAAACATGAGCCGGTCCCCTTGCCGACCTCGCTTGCGTCTGCGCCATGTGCCTGAAAGTACATTCAGTGAAGCCTAGCCGAATCGCACGAGCTTCGTTCACAAACGCCCTCATTTATGTGACGCTTCAATAGCCTTCACTTTGCGTATCGATGCCGTCACGGAGCGTCTACCCATTGAAAGCTGCAACAACGGCGGACAGCGCTGTTCGCTCCGTGACATCAAGGAGATCGGAGCGTGCACGAATTCAATCAGCAAACAGGGCCCGATGGTCCCTCAGGTGGGGGTCCAGTTCACTGAACGTTTTCGTTCTTCAGCGTAGGGTTCGGACTGGCCGCTTGAGGATTGGACCAAGACATTCCCGCCGCGGCAACAGTCGCGTAACGCTCTTTGCTGCGGCTGTCAGGCGGAGCACCGCGGGATGGCCCCCATCAGGCACCGTGCCCACCAAAGTTGACTTTTGGCGGCCGCGCTCTCGGAAGTCCGGCAGCCGGATCAGGGCGGCTGTTTCGAATCACACAGTTCGTTTGCCAAGCTCGGCGAAGCCTCCTGCCCGCGAAAGAGGACTTGGTACGAGCCTTGCTTGCTGAGGCGCAAAACCATGTGCTTCGCGCGAGCCGACGGATTACCTCCGCTCGGGGTCGGTTCCAGACATCGGATGTCTGCAACCGGACAGGGAGGAAAACAACAACATGCAACGGGCGACATCCATAATCGTCGGTCAGGGAGATATAGCATGTCCGGTGCTGCACGCGCATTTCTGTTGCCTTCAAGCCGCTCACAAAGGCCGGTTTCCGATCAGCTCAAGCACATGGTGCCGAAGCTTGAAAACCGTGCACAGAGGGGGTTCCGCGTTGCCGCATCTATGCATGAAGAACGGTTTCAACATACAAAGTCATGCCGGCCAGCAGGCAAACTAGCAGATGTTGATTTCACTGAGCAGGACGCGCATTCCAGGCCGCATGTAGCTATAGCACACGTTCGCACTCCCTCTCACAGGGAGAAGAGTGACGCCGACTTCCAGCCCTTTGACAATCATAAAACCTCCCGCCGTCGTTTGACGGTTTGTTTGAACGGGGCTCTGGTCAACGCTGATGTGCCCCTTGAAGTCTGCTTTCTTTGCTGCCGCGGGGACATCGAGGGAATCGGTCTTTCTGCGTTTACGTTCGAGATGCCGCCCCGTTGGCGGGCAAAAACGCGCAGACGAGACTTCGAATAGATTGATCGCCGATCTCACCTCAACGAAAACGTCTGCAGCATGAGGCCATGATGAAACCTGCTCTTGTATTCGATTGGAACGGCACTCTCCTCGACGACGCCGACGCCTTGCTACAAACGACGAACACCATTTTGGACCGCTTCGGCCGAGCTGCCATCGACATGCACACTTTTCGGGATCATTTCGATGTTCCACTTTCGGTTTTTTACCGCAATCTAGGAATGTCGGAGAGTGAAATCGAAACGGTCGATAACCATGACAGCGCTATTTTTCACGATACTTACGAACCGCTGGCGAGCAAAGCCGAACTGCGCGAAGGCGCGCGTTGCATTTTGGAAACGGCACGTCAACAAGAGGTTCCCAGCATTATTGTTAGTAACCATATAGTCGATCCCCTTATTACCCAATTACGAAGACATGGAATCGACGATTGTGTCGCGGAGGTTCTGGCTTTTGAAAGCCGCGCTACTCAATATAAAAGCACAAGCAAAGGAGAGCGGCTTCGTCTGTATATGCGAGCATACAATCTGAACCCCAGCTCAACGTTCATCATCGGGGACATGCCGGTCGAAACGGATATCGCACGCGAACTTGGCCTGATCAGCGTAGCCATTACGGGCGGATTTGTTTCCGAGACGCGTCTGCGAGCGGCGCAGCCGGATTATCTCATCGAGGACCATCATAAGCTGCTGCCCATTCTGCAGGAGCGTGGCGTTTTTCAGAACTCATAACGACGCAGAGCATGACTGAAAACCTCTACCGTCCATGTCTTCCTGTTCTCCAGCGAAGCCTTCACACTGATGGCCGAAGCATCGGCTCTGGACGGACGAGGCCCAAACGAAGGTGCGCGCCTAATTAGTATTGGCCGATAGGGGACTTCGCCGTTCGAGTTTGTCAATCTGCAACCTGACGCAGTCCGACTTAACACCCATTCCCTACGTCGAGGTCCTTCCAGACGGGCTGCGGTCTTTAAGACGTAAGACCCGCGCCGAGAAATTTCCTCTGGTCGGGAGCGCGCTTGCCGCGGCCCTGCCGTCGAGTTCTTATCCAGGAGCGGTTAGAGCCTCGGAATTGTGCAGCGACGCGCATGCCTGATAGCGCCCACAAAGCTGCCCAGATTACTCGCGGACCGGTGCGGCAACTTCCGCTTCAAGTTTTGGCTGGTGCTTGAAGATCGCGTGGATCAAAGCTTGCGGCGGCTGCTCGGAAGCCTCCACCAGCATCGCTTTGTCAGCGCGCGCCGAGGGAGCGAAGACTCACTTGATCACGGTCGGCGAGACCACATTTGGAATGGTCCTCGAGACCCGCGTCCTGTGCGTTCCATTTCACGATTGGCGCGCGGGCGGCTCGTAGCGCATCCGGCCATGGCGCCGCGGCGAATGTGGTGGTGGCCTCGAGAATCGTAATGAGATACGGGCTGGTAAGCAGAACCTGGACACCGCCTTCGGCACGTCGTTCCGTTTGGATTGTGCGCACGGTTAGGTCTAGTGCTCTGATCTTGCCGACGTAGGTCAGCCGTAGCATCCCAAGCCGCTTCGCAATCCCGGGTCCCACCTGGGCGGTGTCACCGTCGATGGTTTGCTTGCCGGTAAAGATGAAGTCGGCGGTCCATGCTCCTTACGAACTTTTCGGATGGCGGCTGCCAGTTATCACCAGAGTATCAGAACCAGCGAAGCGCCGGTCAATGAGCAGAACGGCTCGATCGGCGCCGAATGTCAGCGCCTTGGGTACAATCGTCCTCCATCAAGATGCTCACGCAGCATGGACATCAAAAATAAGATTGAGGCGGATCGCCACAATGACAGCTTGGATCCGGCTGGTCGCGCCCAGCTTTCGCATCGCGTTCTTAAGATGAAAGTTCACCGTATTCTCGCTGATTTGTAATATCCTCCCGATTTCCCATGACGATTTGCCCTCTGCCACCCACCCTAGACAATCTAATTCCCGCTGTGATAGCGCAACTCTCATATTGCAGTTATCTTCCGCCGGACGTGTGATCTCCACACAAGCGGTGTGAAAGTGCCAGGCTAGTGCGTTCAGATGGCCTTTGGAATGTTGCGGATCGGCATCGTCGAACCGAGATGCAAACGATACGACCGATAATCGACCCAATGGCCCAAACAATGGTACACTCATGCCGTGCTTGAGACCGGCCTCTCTGGCCTCGTCAAGTACGCGCCTTTCGTCGGGCTGTAGTTGATATTGCTCGGCGAGTTGATCCCACAGAAACGGCCGCGAAAGCGTCGGTGTCCGCCGGACCACCGGATCGATTTTGTGGTACTTTCGCTCAAAATATCGTTCACACCACTCGGGCGGCCACTTAACGGCCACGGCGGGCGGCGGATACTCCGGTAGGCGAAGTGGCTCCGCGAAATTGAGCGCTCCGTAAGAGACTTCGCTGAAGCCTTCGTCGCTGGCACAGCTCACAAGAAGCTCGAAAAGCGATCGGAGCGATTGCGTTCGCGTCGCGCATTCGGTGAAGCTGAAAAGATCCATTTTGGGCGCCTCAGCGGGCTGACCCAAGAGGTCGGTATTGCGCCGCTCGATTGAGCTTGTTTTAAGCGGAGGCAAGTTCCAATCCGTCGCCGAGCCGCTCCGCGGTCCCGAGCTCAACGAGCCCGGTGTCACCGCGGATGTTCGGCTTGCCGGCGAGCATGAAAAGAAATGGGCCAAGGTCGTGCACGATCTACGGATCTGCATCGTCAGCCCCCAACTGATCTTCACCGCGCCGGCACCGACGAGAGCCGGGTCGATGAGCAGCCCAACAGACTCGTCGCGCAACTTTGGCTCCTTGCATGAACAATGCGCGGCGTCTGGGCGGCTTAGTCGCACGCCTCCGACGCGAACAATTCTTAAGGGTTGACCGCGACCGGCCCTCGTCGTGCAAGACGATGTTCGTCGGGGGGATACCCCGATATGCCGGCGGTCGGAAAGTCTGCTTGGTGCAGAGGGCACTTTGCATACGCATCTCCGGAAGGGAGAGAACCTAGGGATGAGAACAGCAAGGGTCGTACCAGTTGCACCGCTCCAAAAAATCGGGTTTAACGACAATGACTTGAGAGAATTGGGATAGCTGCCTCGAGCGCGTGCGTTGAAGAATTCGCGACAACAGGAGGAAAGCCGACAGCGCCATTTGGCTTAATTGTTCGTGACGATTGCCTGATTGGCTTTTTCTCTTGGGTGTGACCGGTGCCCCTGAATCGCTCATTATTGCGTGTCGCTTGCCAATAAACTGAAAACGAGCGAAAACGTTCAAGGACAGCGCATGCAGGCTGTCTGAATCCTCTGTGAGCCGAATCCGCTCTGGCCGACCAACACATGCACTTCTGAGGCACTGACGGGAGATGAGCGCTCGTCTGTCTAGTTGCGCGCCGACGCTTCAATCTGTCACTGCCGCTGTTAGCGGCTTACCGACGTTTCTCAGGACAGCGGCGCGGCAGTTGACAAACATCTGCTTCGTGTAATTCTCGCCGAAGTAATCCGTCGTCCGTGAACAAGGTTCTAAGCGATTGAGCAGGAGTCTCTTTTTCGGATTCGAGGCGGTTTGAGATTGCAGGGAATGGGAGGTTGAAGCCGCCAAACCCTGCAATTTCGCTTTTGGATTCCCTTTCCCTGCGGCCCATGATTCTGTGGTGCATCGGAGGGAACGATGCGGCCGAAGAAGCACAAGACGACGGGATCGAACGATCTGTTCCGGGCGCGGCTGGACCAGATCATCAATCTGAAGCACGAGTTGGTTCAGCTCGCCGGCAAGATCGATTGGGACTGGATCGACGGCGAGGTCGCGCCGCTCTACAGCGAGAATGGCCGGCCCGGAATCGAGACCCGGTTCATGATCGGGCTGTTGTTGCTCAAGCATATCTACGGGCTGTCCGATGAGGGGGTGTGCGAGCGCTGGGTCCACGACCCTTAT
>NZ_JADPJF010000102.1:0-10785 GCF_023073295.1 Bradyrhizobium sp. 23
CGGTCGCTGCTACCTCAAAGGCCGTGCCGGAGACGCCGCCAACGTCATCCTCTCAGCCGTCGGCCACAACTTCCGCCGCATCCTAGCCTGGCTCAGAGAACTCTTGTGCCTGTTCCTGGTCCGACTATGCCGCGTGCTGGCCGCTCCAGCCCCGCTCAATTCGCCTTCTTAACGGACGACTAATCCAGTACGAAGGTGCCTGTATAGTCCGGATCATCGCCCACGCTGCGGATTAGGCTGTCGAGAATCTCGCCGATTTCGGAAATGCGCTCGCAGTAACGGGCACGGAGAACATTAACAGCGTTCATCGAGTGAACTGCCTCGTCGGCAACCACCTCTCTCAGGCAACGAAGGAAGCTGCTGCCAAGTCCGGCATAGAACTCTCTATCCGCAGCATAGGCGCGGCAAGTACACATCTCATCAAATGCGATCATAACGATCAGAGAGAATTCGTCCTTCAAGTATTCATTGATTGCAGAAAAACTATGCGATCGAGCCTCCAATCTGTCTCGAAGATCTTTTTCGGATTCACCAGCGACAAGCTCCATGATCCGGATGAAACTATCGGTGTGACGCTCTTCATCCGCGGCCCAGGCACTAATAAACGCCTCAGCTTCGTTGGTGGCGATCAGATTTCGGTTGAACACTTCTTGTTTTAAGTGCCTCGCGTCGTATTCAGTATACAACTCTGGCCACAACTTGTCCCGACGTGCGCGCACAATCGATGGTCCGGCCGTGAACATGGCCGGCGTCAACTCATCGAAAATGTCTTTTGGATTCCAGTTCCGTCGAATCGGCGCAATCATCCGACTGTCCTTCTCTGTGAGCAGCCTGGCAGACGGCGCTCGCAAAGCACACTTGCTCCACACGAAGTATGCTGTCGCCCCCTCGTTTTGGTGGCAATTTCGAGACGGAACTCATCAAACGGTTTGAAACTCGCGATCATCAACAGAAGCTCATGGGGACGGTCAACGTTTTATAGTTCGCGTGTAGTGTAGGCTGCGGCATCCCATCGCTTTCTTTGCAAACCGCTCCCTTTGCTTGCGCGGCAGGCGAACTGGGGGTCGCGGCGGCTTCCCGGCGTGCGTCAAAGCAGAGAGCCGACTGAAGGAATTCTGGCCGATTTGGTGGCCGCCGCAGGAGCTTCGCTCGGATGTGAAGGAGCTTGAGCCAAGCTGGGACCATCAGCTATGACGGGTAAACCGGACTTGACCTCCCAACGCCTTTGACCGCCCCTTTTGACCCGATCCAGGCGTTCAGCCCTGACGACATCGTTCGCGGCATGGCGCCCCGCGGCTGCCAAGGAGATTCTCGAACTGCATTTGGAGCGGCCTGCGCCATTCTACCTAACGAATATCGACGCAGGTGGCGGTGGCGCGCGATGCCCAACATTGAATGATTTCACTTCGCATGGAGTTGCGAGGGGTCGGCCTGCTTCTGGAGCAGCAAGCCGAGCTTGCGTGCCTTCTTCCTTACTGAGGTGATATGGCGATCGAGCCCCGGCTATATCGAAGGCCACGCGAATGGTCAAAGCAGGAGGCGCAGCGATTGATAGCTCTCGCGCGTCAGAAAACCTGCGCCGTCGGACCCGGTATCTGGGTTGGACTCCGCCCGGCGCCGACAGTGCGGTCGCGATGTGTGTCTCTGTCCTAATTCCCACGGAACAAAAGCGCAGCCGTTTGTCGCCCCTCGGACAGACGGGCCAAATCCGCTCGGCTCCAACTTCACTATTGGAAGCAGTCATCGGTTGGGGAGACGAAATGGAACATTTCCTATTAATTGAAATGACGGGCGACAAATATGTCGAGCGGTGCAAGCAGCGGGCTTTCGATCATCTCGATCGAGCTGATCTTAGGAACTCGGTCGCCTCGTTTGTGCGCAATATGAACGCGCTTCCCGATTGCGAGTTGCCAAACTACTTGGCAATGCTTGGCGGTTCGCTTCTGACGGCGAACGATGCGCTCGGTCGGAGAACGCTCATTGAGGCATTGAGGTGATGGTCCGATGATCAAGCCAGCGAGGGTCTGGGCCCGCTCAATTTCTTGGGGAGGGGATGGCGCACTACCGAGCTTACCTTTTGGATCACGACCGCCACGTTATAAGCGCGGCCAATTTGCAGTGTGCCGACGAGCAAAAAGCACAGGAACGTGCTCAGCAGCTAGTTGATGCCATCGACATCGAGCTATGGCAACTCGACGGACGTATTGCGGTGTGTTTGAAGCCGCCACAAGCCGAGCCTCGCACGTGGCAGGACAGGCAAGACCGCGGCGCCCTACAGACAAACGAAGCGTGCGTGAAAGTTAAGCGCGCGTCTCAGTCCTAGGCTTCGATTGATTGCGGATCACAGGCGCGGGATAGTTAGGGAAGACGCCCGGCATGGGCTGCAAGTTGCCGATGTAGCGATTGACCACGCGGAAGATGGCTCTTGAGCACTCCCACACGGAGCAGGTTTGCGGGCGCGGTCAACTACCAACCCTCGCAATTGATCTAGATGACGGAAGCAGGTCACCTATCGATTGATGAAATCGGCCGGTCTACACGTTAGGCCCGTCATCACAAGGAATTGGCATGCAAGACCGATTAGCATCTGTTCGCGCCAACGGCCCCGATCAATCCGCTGGTTCCTCACCTGCTGAAATGCTGCGGGCCGAAATCTGTTGCCGCAGCGAGCTATCGTTCCTCATGGAAGCGCATGATGGTCTCTCCGCCGCAATCGCTGAGCGCGCGGGGTTCAAAGGCCTCTGGGCGTCCGGCCTGTCAATTGCCTGCTCCCTGGGCTACCGCGATGCCAACGAAGCGTCGTGGAGCCAACTCGTAGATGTAGTCGAGCGGATCGTGGACTCGAGCGGACTGCCTGTGCTCGTTGACGGAGATGGCGGCTTCGGGAATTTCAACAACGCGCGCCTCGTGACACGCAGCCTCCGTCAGCGTGGAGCAGCCGGCGTGGCGCTCGAGGACAGTTGCTTTCCGAAGATGAACTCGTTTGTTGGGCATCGGCACCCCCTCGCCGATATCGACGAATTCTCTGGCCGCCTCCGGGCAGTGAAGGATACAGTCGCGGACGACTTGATCTTGGTGGCAAGGACCGAGGCGTTGATTGCTGGGCATGAGATGGACGAAGCACTTTCGCGCGCTCACGCCTACGCCGACGCGGGAGCCGATGCGATCCTCATTCATTCGCGAAGGAGCACCGCGGACGAAGTCCTTTCGTTCGCGCGCGCTTGGCAGAACAGACTGCCGGTCGTGATCGTTCCGACGAAATACTATCGAACACCGATTTCTGTATACCGAGAAACCAGCATCTCTACGGTGATCTGGGCCAACCAGTCTATGCGAGCGGCAATAGCGGCAATGCGTCAAGTCTGCGGTCGCATCATCGCTGAGGAAAGCACCGCGAGCATTGAGCCGCACATCGCTACTCTCGAGGAAGTCTTCGAACTGTTCAAGTACGACGAACTCGCCCGTGCGGAAACGCGATATTTGCGTCCCGACGCTGAACTGCGCAAATAGGGTTTCGTCGACACAGGAGCGCATTTTCGTTGTCCACCTACTGTCCTGGACTTCCTCCTAGCTGGCCAAGTTCGACTGCAATCTCAAATGCCTAACCATTGCACTGAGATGTCCTGAGATAGCGTAGCCCGCCTCACTCAACCGAAATGCGCACTTTGCCATCTCGGCAGCTCGAGGCACCGGATCCACCGCCTCCCTTCTCTCTGGTGAAAGGACCGACGAGAACCATTTGTCTGTCTTAACGCTTGGGCTCCATTTTCAGATGGCTCCGGCAGACCTGATCTCGCTTCAGCACGCTAAAGCTGGCGCAAGAAGTCCGTCGGTGTTTCACCTTAGAGGCGCGACGAAAAAGGAACTAAACTGTGACCGATGTTCCCAAGAACGCCATCATTCTCGCCGCTGGCTGCGGCTCCCGCCTGCGTCCTCTGACAGATCTGCGGCCGAAGTCGCTGGTCGAGGTCAACGGCACTTCGATTCTTCACAACGCTCTACACAATCTGGAATCTGTTGGCGTGGAAGAGGTGACGATCGTGGTGGGTTACCGCAAAGACGCCATTCAATATGCCTGCGGTAGCAACTTTGGCGAACTCAAAATCAAATATGTCGAGTCGACCGTCTTCGACCGCACCGGAAGCGCCTATTCTTTGTGGCTGGCGCGCGACGCTCTTCTCTCCGGAGACTGCTTTCTTCTCGAGGGCGACGTCTTTTTCGAAGAGGATGCGCTGCGACACTTGATGGTCTGCCGCGGGACCGACGTAGCTGCAGTCGTTCCCTTCGATGATTCAATGGAAGGGTCGGCCGTCCTGTTGTCGCAGAACGGCTTCATCTCAGGCTTTCGATTGAAGCAAACCGCGGCAAATCTTGTTGCGGATGGCCCAAAGCTTTTCAAGACGATGAACCTCCTACGGCTTTCAGCGCCGACACTCAAGGCAACGATCGTTCCGACACTGGACGATATCATCACCGCTGGAGCTAGGCAGACCTACACCGAAGAACTTTTGGGTTATCTGATAGCGAGGCGAGGCCTACAGCTCGCCGCGGCGCAATGCGACGGCCTCAGCTGGTACGAAATTGATAATGCTGACGATTTGGAGATTGCCGAGCGCATTTTCAAGGACCGAACGAATGCCTACGCGGCGAGACGTCATTTGCAAACGAGGTGAGAGTTCAATGCTGAAATTCCTTTGGGATCCAGCGAACGCGATAACGATCACAGGTCTTCTCTTTTCCTCCGCCAGCCTGTTTTTAGCTCTCTCTGACCGCCTGGAGCTATCTGTGGCAGCGGCGCTTTGGGCTGTTCTATCGGACCACCTGGACGGGTTTGTGGCAGGTCGCACGAAAGGTCGGGATCCAGATGTCGCAAAAATGGGAGCGAGCCTCGACGGCTTTGCAGATATCATCTATGGAGCCGTTGTGCCTGCGGCAGTTGTGGTACAAGTCAGCCAAGCTTCACAAGTCGCGTTTGCGACCGCAACCGCTCTACTGGTGACGGGAGCAATAAGGCTTAGCTACTTTGCGAACTTTGGCAGGTCGCGTGATGGACGGTTCTTGGGCATCCCCTTATCATACGACGTGCCGCTCCTGGCGCTTCTATTTCTTTTTAAGCCTCTTATTCCTGCTGAAGCATTTCCGGATTTCGTGAACATTGCCTTCTTGCTGCTCGCTATAGCGCATGTCGCGCCTCTTCGCGTGCCACCACTCAGCGCAACAATGTATACGGCAATAAGCATCTTCGCCGTCGCGTCATCGGTGCTTTTAGCCAGTCGCTCCTTTTGATTGCGGATGGAAGTATGATCCAGCGACTGGCCTTCTTGGGCTTGCAGGCTTCACTCCATGCAGGTCACATGATGACGTGTAGTCTCGCCAACCCCGGCGTGCACCAGACTTGTTGCCGAGAACATCTCCGCACGGATCGGCACTGCTCGAGGCTTGTTCGCCGGGAGCTTGTCGGGAGATCGCGACCATCCTACGATTTTCGTTTGCCCTGAAACGTTGAGCTAGTCGCACTCATGAATACCGCAGCACAAATCGCCGTATCCCTTAGGCCGGACGAGGTTTCTGACCTGGTCAACCGATTCCCCGGCGGCTATTGGAAATATGACATCAAGGACTTCGTCCTTCTGGTAAATCCATATTTTCCGCCGCAGGCGTTCCTTGACGAACTTAAGAACGCTCTACCGCGGCTTATTACTTGCTATCCCTCTCCTAATGCGCAGCTGGTCCAGCTTCTTGCGGATGCGGTAAAGACGCCGGTTAATAATCTTGTCATTTGCAATGGCGTGGCTGAACTGATTCCCATCCTCCTTGGCCGACTGGGTATGCGGATTGCTGTCCCGGTCCCAACCTTCAATCCCTATGAAACCACCGCCTTGCTCGGGCGGTTGTCACGCTTTTTCCTGTCACCGCCAGATTTTGAACTCGATGTGCACCGCTATGCAGCATTTGCGCGTGCAAATGGTGTCGACGCCGCAGTCGTGATATCGCCGAATAATCCCACCTCGCGGATGGTTCCCTATGCGGATTTACTATATCTGGCTTCCGCGCTTCGAGCTCAACAGCAACTCCTATTGATCGATGAGTCATTTATCGAGTTTAGTGAGCTCGGCCGAAGTGCAAGCCTGGAAAATCATCTGCTGGAATTTCCGAACGTGATCGTTCTCAAAAGCCTTGGAAAGATTTACGGGACATGCGGTTTACGGGTCGGGTATGCGGCATCAGCAAATGTACAGACGATGGACGAAATTAGAGCCGCCCTCCCCACGTGGAATGTTAATACGTTTGCTGAGTTTTTTCTAAGCAAGCTTCCTCACCTGGCGCACGCTGCAAAGCAGAGTTGGGTGAGGGTGGGCAGCGACAGGGACAAACTATACGCAGACCTGCGCAGCATCGACGGAATGAGAGTTCTGAAGCCCGACGCAAATTTCGTGTTCTGCGAACTCCCGCCCCATTGGCCGGATGGGGACGTGATCGCCTCAACACTTTTAAAAGATAGACGGATATTGATCAGGCACAATGGCGGCAAGACTCTTCAGAATGGTAAACGATTCTTGCGCATCGCAAGCCGCACTGAAGACGACAATAGGCTTTTGGTGGAAGCACTGAAAGACATCTCTGATTAGCGCAACCGACGCCGGTACTAAGCCTTCTCATGGCTGATCCAGAAGGAAAGAAACTTTAGTTGGGGGCCAGAGCTGCAATCGCAGAACACTCCATTACTCGGTCGAGCGGAATCAAAGCAGATCAAGGCCCCGCGGCAACCACATCGCGGTTCTCTTCGCGCCGTCGGCGACCACAATCTTCCAGCGCGGATCGGCTATGTACAGCACTCTTCATGCTGACCTAATCTGGTATGTGACACAAGAGCGCGTCCGCGCTGGCGGACGGAAGTCCGCCATGTTCGACTAATAAGGCGCGAAACTTGCCCCATCGGGTCACATGCCCATCCTCAAGCCACGCACACTGAGTCTGCTGTCCAAGTGCGAGCGTCGTTCTCCCGAACAAGCCTCATCATTTCCACCTTCGCGATGTTCTACCTCGCCCACCGGGCGTTGACCGTCTGAAAGCGGGTTCTCCCGATTCTCGGAACGAGGTATCTGCATTAAGTCGTCATGCGCTCGTCTATTGGTGTTGCCATCTCGTAGTCCGCCAGCCTCAGGCCGCGAGCGACAGCTTCCGCTCCTTGTAGTCTCGCCCCCGACAATCGATAATCCTTGGTAACTCCGCTGTCCCGTTGCGCCACTTGGCCGACGCGATGCCGAGTTCGGCCAGGTGCCCGCGCAGTGCATTGCTCAACATTGGTAGGCTGGCGCACCAGCGATTGTCGAGTCCGGTGCAGCATCAAAACGGCTGCTGCTCCGTCGTCTCTTGACCGGGACAAAACGCATCGGCGGCCGCGTCACAGCCTCACAGATCGCAGCCGCATCATTCGTAGCGTTCTTACTGCGATTGAGGTAGGCCTTCACATAGCTCGGAGGTGTCAGTCTGACCGTATGTCCAAGCGCCTGAAGTTCGCGGCCCCAATGATGCGCTGAGGGTCATGCTTCGATCCCAACCAAACAACGTGGCTGCTGGCAAAAATACTCCAGCACCTTTGCCCGACTTACCCGCTTCATCAGGACCGCGCGCGTGACATCGATCCGATGCACTTGGAACAGCGACTTCGCCAAATCCAGACCAATCGTGCTAACCTCACCCATGGACGGCTCCCTCAACGGGCAGATCACGCTTCCCAGCACGCCCGGCATGTTCCGGCGGTACCAACTTGGTCGGCTTGGCGATGTCAGGCGTGCTGAGCAACATCGCCGATGTCCCGACTGGTCACAAGGATGAACTGCAGATGATGCAGTGACGACCATCTTCGAGACCGGCCGGTCCGGTGGCCCGCCGCAGCCTTGAGCAGCGGCATGCCATCGAGCGCCGGTTCGTCGGGCTCGACCAGATACGTCAGCAAGGCGCCAGGTGTATTGCGTTTGATTTTAGCCAGATCAGCGCGGCGGTGGTGACGATTACTCACAGTGATACCTCGTCGTCTCCCGCAATCGTTTCTCTCACCCAGTTTGTCGTCGTAGCAAGCCATCTGGTGGTGCCTTGCGTGGTGGGCGTGGCGCGCGGCGGTGCATCATGCTGTAACGCGCCAAACGCTCGCGGCATGCGCGCGTTCTGCACGCCCGCGAACAGAACCGCGAGCTGGAGCGCTGCAGCGTTTAAGCCCTGCCGCACTGCTCGCACGTCCTGCGCCGTTCCGGAGGACTCTCGCCCTCGTCACGAACGTGGAAGACACGGCGGCTCGTGTGTCGGGCATCGAACCTGAACTCACGACGACGCTCCGGCAAAACACCCAGACGCTGGGATAATCGACGAGCAGCGGTGGGCTGACGTGTGACTGCTGGCTCGCCTCGATTCAGAACGGCACAGCCGGGGTCAAAATCTCAAACAAGGTAAATGCGCCAAGCCCAACCGCTCGGCGCCCAGAGGGAGCGGCTTGCGTCAACATCCGGGAATTCTGCGGCCGACAAGCGGTTTGGAACGACTTCCCGATTGCAAAGTTTTCCTGTTGCCCTTTGCCAGCGGGTGGCTGCCTTTCCCAAGGGGCAGCCTCAAGACAGCCCCAGCTTCACCGCCCTGAAGCTGGGGTCCTTTTGCTCTCTCAATGGTCTCGGACCGCGCTGACCGAAGCAGCCACCCTGCGGCAATTAGCCTGACGTATTGAAATCCGATATTTACCCATGATAGTTTTCACTTTTACGCTCGCGCTATTTGCTCTGAAGCCGTCCTGATAGTGCTTTTTGTGCTGGGGAGGACATTATGCGAAGCTCTCGCCCAATCTTTTGTGCCCGACGACTTAGTGAACTCATTTCTCAGCTCTCAGAGTTGGAAGATCTTCGAGATCTGGTCGAAGAAGCTGAGCGAAGCGCCCGAGGTGTGCCTCCACTACGCTGGACACATCCTCCGTCGCGCCGCGTTCGACGTGGTGAACGGGTCGCTTTGTCTGTTCGCCTCCGTCGCCACGCGGCACTAAGGGGGAATGCAGGAGCTATCAGCTCCCCCTGACAACGACAACCAAGTCGATTGGGCTTTGCCGGAGCCATTCCTGGACGGATGGTGGGCTTCCTCCTAAGCCTCTCCAAACGCTGGCTTGACCAAGAGATCGATCGAATGCTGGTCGACTACCCACCGTGAGAAGACACCTGACAGCCCTGTCGGACTATTCTTATCGTGGCCATAGCCCATGCAACAGAAGGGCCGTTCGGCAATGGACGAATTCGCGATGCTTCTCGCCGAGCTGGACCGGTGCAAGGCGGAATTTCAGCACCTGCAGAAAGAACTCAATCTCGCGACCGGCGCCGGGCCGACCGACATAGTAGCGCTTCAACACGCGGCCCGCCGGATGAGCGGCATCGCAGCCCGCCTCGAGGCTTTGACGCGCGCGATCTCGAAAGGTACGGCCAGCGGAGTACATTGAGCACTCCCCTCCCTTCCCTTGAAGAGAGCGAGCCGACATCCCTGAGGGAAAGGACGCGACAAACCCTCTATCGGTGGTGGTGTTTGTTCATCATGGTAGCCGCGCGGGGAAGTTAAATGCCCGCACCAATCGAAGGCCTTTTTTCATTTTTCGTTTTGGTAGCCCTCATCGCTGGGGGTATTCCTTTTTGCCGTTGTTGCTTATGTCCTTAATCACACCAATATTGTCGGCCTGGCGATCAATGCTGGGTTGGTCGGGCTAGGAATATGGGCAATTGTGACTTGGCCGCATGATTCCGGCGCGTGGTTCATTGCCTTCTGTGCTTTTGCGATTGGCGGGTTCAATCTCTATTCAATGTTGTCGGAATAAACTTCTCTTCTTCGTTCCGATCGAATCGAAGCCTTCGACATGGCGGGTCTCGGGCGACCCGCAACGGCTCGAAGATTGTGATTGCATAATAAGACTTCTCCCGATGCTGAGATGACTTCGCTCGACCAACGACGTGATGAGGATGGCGGCCATGGAATTTTGCGCCCCTCTGGAGGTTCAGTGACTTGAAGGGAGTGAAGGCAACCGTCGAGAAGGCGACCTACGAACGCCATTACGGGGCTATGACCCGAATCGGGAAGAATAGCGCCACAATCACGAGACAAACGCCAAGTCCAGAGATCGCAAGGTTCATCGCAATCCAAAACTGATTCAGACGTAGAACACTCAGTTTCGGAAATTCTCGCGTGTTGTCATCATCCGCGATCCGTCTGATGCTTCTCAGAGGTGACCCTGGAAGCAGCGCATCATAGGCATCACGATAGCCCCGTGCGCGCCGCGTGTGTAGCTGTATACGCTCGTATTGCTTCGCGGAAAACACTGCTCCGAACATGCCGAGCAGAACGAGTAGCAGTGCAGGCGGCAGGTCCAAAGGACTCAGCGTCTTGTCCGAAGTCATGAAGGCGATGACTGCGCCCGAAATGCCTATGAATGTAGATGCTACCGCCGCTCGTTGCGTCTCGTGATGACGCGCTTGGATCGAATTCTCTGAGTACATTTTCCAATGCGCATCGCGCAAAGTGGAGTCGTGTTCATCAGGCACTGGACCCTCCCGGCATAGGAGCGAGTTTCCCAACAAATGAGACCACAACATTAGCAGAAATGCCACAGGTTGATAGTCCCTATGTGCTCACCCCTGAAGGGAGTCTAGCCGAAAATCTGCACCGGAATAGCGCCGCTGTTATTGGGGTCCACCCGTATACTTGTCAACCGTCGACATGAGCGGCTTCGGGGTCGACAGATTGAACATCAGCCCGAACCGAGCA
>NZ_JADPJF010000054.1:0-19836 GCF_023073295.1 Bradyrhizobium sp. 23
CCCAATCCCTGCAATCTCAAATGCCGCCGCAACCGGAAAACTGACTCCTGCTCAATCGCTTAGTGCCTTGTTCACGGACGACTATTTACCCCTTCAATCGCTCCGCATGCCAGTGCAGGTGATCGCCCATGAAGGTCGAGATGAAGTAATAGCTGTGGTCGTAGCCCGCCTGCCGCCGCAGCGTCAGCGGAATGTTGGCCTTGGCACAGGCCGCCTGCAGCAATTCAGGACGAAGCTGCTCTTTCAAAAAGTTATCGGCCTCGCCGACGTCGACGAGGAAGCCTGAAAACTTCGCGCCGTCCTCGATCAGCGCCACCGTGTCGTGGCTGCGCCAAATGTCCTTGTTCGGCCCGAGATAGCCGGTCAACGCCTTGATGCCCCAGGGCACGAGCGACGGCGCGACGATCGGCGCAAAGGCGCTGGCCGCGCGAAAACGGTGCGGGTTGCGCAGCGCGACCGTCAGCGCGCCATGGCCGCCCATCGAATGGCCCATCACCGATTGGCGCTTCGCATCGACCGGAAAATTTTCCGCCACGAGTTTCGGCAGTTCGTCGGTGACGTAGCTCCACATGCGATAATTGCTTGAAAACGGCGCTTCCGTCGCGTCGACATAGAAGCCGGCGCCAAGACCGAAATCATAGGCATTATTGGCATCGCCGGGCACGTCGGGGCCTCGCGGGCTGGTGTCGGGCGCGACGAAGATCAAGCCGAGCTCGGCGCAGGCTTTGCGGAATTCGCCCTTCTCGGTGACGTTGGCGTGCGTGCAGGTGAGGCCGGAGAGATACCAGACCACAGGCAGCTTGGCGCCCTGTGCGTGCGGGGGAACATAGACCGAGAACGTCATGTCGGTTCCGGTCGCCTGGCTGGCATGGCGATACACGCCCTGCACGCCGCCATAGGATGTATTGGTCGAGACAGTCTGGATCGTCATGCCGTTATGCTCCGTGGCATCAAACCACATCAGGATTGCAACGCTTGTGTGACCGAATTCGCGGCGGCCGTCAGGCCACGCCGCTGTCGATCGCCAGCCGCACCAGCTCGACAGAGGTTTTCACCCCGAGCTTCTGGCGCATGATGGACGAGGTGTTGGCGACAGTCTTGTAGGACGACTGCACCAGCCAGGCGATCTCGGATAGGCTCTTTCCGGCGCTGAGCAGCCGCAAAATCTCCATCTCGCGCGCGTTCAGCTTCGACAGCGGGCTTTGCGCCAGCGCGGGTCCCGCAAAGGCGATGCTGCGCGCGATCGCGCTCGGCAGATAGGTGCCGCCGCCGCCGACGGTGCGAATCGCCTCGACGAGATCGTCGGGGTCACCGGTCTTGGAGACATAGCCCTTGGCGCCGCACTCGATCGCCCGCGCGGCAAAAGCAGGGTCGTCGTTCATGCTGAACATGATGATCCGGGCCTCGGGCGCGCGCTCGAGGATGCGGCGCGCGAGCTCGAAGCCGGACACGGTCGGCAGGTTGATGTCGATGATCGAGAGGTCGGGGCGCTCGACGATGAAGACGCACTCGCCGTCTTCGGCGTCGGCGGCCTCCAAAATCTCGATCTCGCCCTCGTCCGCCAGCACGGCACGGCAGCCGGAGGCGACGATGGGATGATCGTCGACGATCAAAATGCGCATAGGCGTTCCTCGCGACAGCGTCTTGGCCTGTTTCGCGCCCGGCCGGGATTGCTGTACGCTTTCGATTAGATATCGGGCGCTTCGCCTCTGTCAACGTTATCGGACAAGGGGCAGGCCAATCCTTCGCGGGGGCACGGGCGATACCAATGTGGCAAAATCTATCCTTGCGCGGGCGCATCAACCTGCTGCTGGCGCTGCTGCTGGCGCTGGGACTCGCCGTCAATATCGGCCGCCAGGTCGCGGAAGCCGGGCCGCGCGTGCAGGCCGAGGACCAGAGCGTGATCCGGCTCGCGCGCGAATTCATCGAGATGATCGTTGCGGATCTCAACGAGGCGCCCGATCCGGATGCCAGGCTGAACCAGATCGCACGCGACCTCAGCCGCCTGCGCCATGTCAGCATCGCGCTTCGGGACGAAGCCGGCCGTCCGCTGACGCAGCCCCGGACCGACGCCGATGACGACACCCGCGCGCCGCCGGCCTGGTTCGTCAGCCTGGTTCATCCCGAGCAGACCGCGGTGAGCGTGCCCGTCTCGATCCATGGCAAGCCGGGTTCGCTGCTGATCACCTCCCATCCCGATGACGAGATCGCCGAGATCTGGGACGCCATCGTGACCCAGCTCGAGGTCGGCTCGGTGATCGCGCTGGCGCTGTTCCTGGTGATGATGAATGTGATCGGCCGGGCATTGGCGCCGCTCCAATCCCTTGCGGACGTGATGGCCGAGCTCGAAGACGGGCGTTATCAGGCGCGCGTCGCGCCGGGCGGCGCGCCGGAACTCGCCGCGATCTGCACCAAGCTCAACCATCTTGCGGCAACGCTCAGTGACGCCATCGAGGACAAGCGGCGCCTCGCCGAGCGAACGGTGTCGCTCCAGGACGTCGAGCGCAAGGAGATCGCGCGCGAGCTCCATGACGAGTTCGGGCCATACTTGTTCTCGCTACGCGCGCATGCCAGCGCGCTGGCGAAGCAGGCGGACGGACGCGCCCCGAATGCGGAGGCCGTGCGAAAACACGGCAGTGCCATGCTGGAGCAGATCAACGCGCTTCAGCAGTTCAATCGCCGCGTGCTGGAGCGCCTCCGGCCAGTCGGCCTGGCCGAGTTCGGCCTGCGCCAGGCGCTGGAATCGCTGTCGCGGCTGTGGCGGGAGTCGCATCCCGATGTCACCATCGAGACCGTGATCTCGCCGGCGCTTGGCGTCACCGGGGAGACCGCCGACCTCACCATCTACCGCATCGTGCAGGAGGCGCTCACCAACGTGTTCCGCCACGCCGGCGCGACCTCGGTTAACGTCGTCATCGAGCCGGTGGCGGAGGCGGCAAGCGACGGCCGCAGCTGTGCCCGGGTGCGGGTCAGCGACAATGGCCGCGGCATGGAGCCCGGCCAAAAGCTCGGCTTCGGGCTCGTCGGCATGCGCGAGCGGATTCTCGCGCTGGGCGGCACGCTCAACGTCGTCTCGGGTGACGGTGGTCTGACCGTAGAGGCCCTGGTCCCGACGGCAGCGGCCTGATCGCGTCGGGAAAAATTCCCGATTTGGTCGGGAAATTTGGTGCGATACGGCCCGACCTTTTGTGGCTGGCGCACGCATTCCTGCCGATTACACTCGTCTCGACCAACCGGGGGAAGATCAAAACAGTCGGTGGTCACGGATGGGAAGGCTGGGATGGGCGATCGTGTTTGGTTCAAGCGTTTTCGGTTCAAGCCTATTGGGTTCAAGCCTCTTGGGTTCAATCGTCGTTTGTTGATCGCCTTGGTTTCGACCGGGCTGCTCTCCGTCTTCGCGATCCCCGCGGGGGCCGCGCAGGACGAGGAAACCAACGTCCAGAACCTGCCGCCGGTCGAGGTGACGGCGCCGCCGCGGTCAACGGCGCGGCGCACCGCGTCATCGCGTCCGGTCGCGCACATCGGAGCGCCGTCATCCGCCAGCCCCAAGACGCGCCTCTACGTCTATCCGACCGCGCCGGGTACCGGCAGAGGTCTTGACGTCGACAAGGTCCCCTCGGCGATCAACGCCGTCGACGCCAGCCAGATCAAGCGCACCGGCTCGCTGAACATCACCGACGCGCTTCGCGACAACATCGCCGGCGTCAACATCAGCGAGGTTACCGGCAATCCATTTCAGCCGGATGTCGAATTCCGCGGCTTCGTTGCCTCGCCGGTGACGGGCACGCCGCAAGGCCTCGCTGTGTATCAGAACGGGGTTCGCATCAACGAGGCCTTCTCCGACGCCGTCAACTGGGACCTGATCCCGACCGCGGCGATCCGGTCGGTGACGCTCGTGACCAACAATCCCGCCTTCGGCCTCAACGCGCTGGGCGGCGCGATCAATTTGCAAATGAAGGACGGTTTTACCTATCAGGGCGCGGAGCTTGATCTCATGGGCGGCTCGTTCGGCCGCATTCAGGGCTCGGCGCAATGGGGCAAGACGGTCGACAAGAACTACGGCGTCTATGCCGCGCTCGAAGGCCTGCACGACAACGGCTTCCGCAATTTCTCCCAATCGGACGTGCGGCGCTTCTACGGCGACGTCGGTTACAAGGCGGGCGACAGCGAATTCCACGCCAACATGGGCGTCGCCAAGAACGATTTCGGCGCCAACGCCACCGTTCCCGCCGAGCTGCTCGACAAATATTGGGGCGCGACCTACACGACCCCGCAGACCACTTCCAACCGCGTCGGCTATCTCAACCTGACGGGCAAGGTCGATGCGACGCCGACCTGGACACTCGAAGGCACCGCGCATGTGCGCAGGTACGAGCAGAAGCTCGTCGACGGCAATCCGACCGACGCGCAGGAATGCACTGACCCGGGGCTCGCTGGGCTTCTTTGCTTCGGCGACGGCGCCACACCGGCAAACGGCGTGAACGGCCTGCCGCTTGCCAATCCTTTCGCGTCCGGGACCATCCTCGGCGAGATCGACCGGAGCTCGATACGTTCGACCACCTTCGGCGTGTCGGGGCAGGCCACCAACACCGACCAGCTGTTCGGCCACGACAACCGCTTCGTGATGGGCGCGACCTATGACGCCAGTGTCACGCGCTATAACGCCACCGCCGAAATCGGCACGATCGGAGAAAGCTACGTCGTCAGCGGCGGCGGCCTCTTCCTGGGGCCGACTGGCGTACCTGATACCGTTGCCGGCCCTGTCTCGCTGCGGACCGTCAATCAATATAACGGCCTCTACGCAATGGACACGTTCAATATCACGGACGCCTTCGCCGTCACCGGCGGCGGCCGGTTCAACGTCGCGCGCATCACGCTGGAGGATCAGCTCGGGACCGATCTCAACGGCGATCACACCTTCACCCGCTTCAATCCGGTAATCGGCGGCACCTACAAGATCACGCCGGAGCTGACGGCCTACGCCGGCTATTCCGAGGCCAACCGCGTTCCGACGCCGCTCGAGCTCGGCTGCTCGGATCCAGCCCGTCCCTGTCTGATTGCCGCGTTTCTCGTCTCCGATCCGCCATTGAAGCAGGTCGTGTCCAAGACCGTGGAAGCGGGCCTGCGCGGCAGCAGGGAGCTGAACATCGGCACGCTCGGCTGGAAAATCGGCGGCTTCCGCGCCACCAATTACGACGACATCGTCGCCGTTCCCGCAGTCGGCCGCACCGGCTTCGGCTATTTCTCCAACGTCGGCCGTACCAGGCGTCAGGGGCTCGAAGCTGAGGTCAACATCAAGTCGCCCACGCTTCAGTTTCAGGCGAGCTACGCTTTCGTCGACGCACGCTATCTCGACGCTTTCGCGCTCGGTTCCGAAAGCCCGTTCAGGGATACTGTCACCGAGACCATTCAGGTGCTACCCGGCAACCAGCTCCCCGCGATCCCGCGCCATCGCGTCAAGGTCGGCATCGACTATGCCGTCACCGACGTGTGGAAGGTTGGCGGCAACGCGCTGTTCGTCTCCAGCCAATATCTGGTCGGCGACGAGTCCAACCAATATACGAAGCTGCCGTCCTACACCGTGTTCAACTTGCACACGTCCTACCAGGTGACCAAGAACGTCCAGCTCTACGGCAAGATCGACAATATCTTCGACAGGCGCTACGCGACCTACGGACAGTTCTTCGACCGCGAAGCCGTGCCCAACTTCACCAATGGCGGTGCCGAGTTCACCGACCCGCGCTCGCTCAGTCCGGCAAGGCCGCGTGCGTTCTATGCGGGGATGCGGGTGACGTTCTGATCTTGGCTCGGTAAGCCCGGGTTGGCGCCGCCCGGCATGGCGTGTCACGCCGGCTCTGCTCTACCTCAAGCCGATTGACTCATTGTTCATGTTTTGTTCTTATGCTGCTCGTCCAGCCAAGGGAGCGAGCCATGGACAACCGCATCAACGAAATCCGCAGGATCATCAGGGCGTTACGCGTCAGCATGCGTGAGGCCGAGGCGATCATGCATGAGCAGATCAACAGGGACGAGGACTGCAGCTTCGTCGCAGGCGAAGTCATGAAGATGCGCACGGTAATGAGCGGGCTCGTTCAGGAGCGGGCCGCGCTCGGAGACACCGACCCGATCGTCGTCGCCAGCCTGTTCGTTCCCCGCCGTCGGCCGATGCCATCGCGCGTCGGGGTTGAGAAGCGCAGCCTTGTTCCGCCGCGAAAGATGGCACGAGCATGAAGGGGGAGAGGCCGACCTACTTCTCCGACATGCAGGAGCCGCCGGAATTTCTGAAGGCGCTTCATCATGCGCGGCGCCTGTCCTGCCTCGAGGGTTGGTGCCGCATGCACATCGAGGCCATCCAGGTTGCGATTGATCAGTACGCGGAGGCGGCTCTCGGTAACCGGGAGTTCTTCCTCAATAAGCCGCACAGCATCGGTGGAAGTCGCAGCGGCGGCGACGTGCCGTGACAGCGGTGCGTGTCAGCGTATCGACCTTTTGACATCTCCGATGATCCCGCCCGCCGGCGAAGCTTGGCGTCGCGTTGTTTTTACCGATTGGAAACCATAGCGAATGATCCTAAAATTGTAACGAAACTGTTCGGCTGTCTCTGCGTCGGTTCGTCGGAGGGCCCGTCCGATGACAGAGCACCAGTTGAGAGAGCAGGAATTCCAGATCGCGCGGTACCGGCATTTGGAGCGCGAAGTGACCGATCCACTTGCCGCCTGTCTGCTTCACAGCATCATTGAAGACCTGGAGGCCGAGCTGCGCAGGAATAGCCCGGATTGGCTCGGGCCGCGCGATTAACGCTTTGTTAGCGCTGATCGTGTCGATATGCGCGAGGAAATACCAGGGGAGACTGCTCCCATGTTGAAGGACGGCACCTACGCCGCCTGGTACAAGACGCCGCTCGATCAGGGGACCGGGATCGTCCATATCGCAGACGGACAGATCTGGGGCTGCGACAGCCTGATGACCTATCACGGCTCTTGCAAGGTCGACGGCGATCGCTTCACCGCCACCGTGTCGACGAAGCGCCATACCGACGGACGCGCAACCGTGTTCGGCGTCGACGATGAGCTCACGCTGGACATCGAGGGAAACTGCCCGGGCAAGGTGGCGACCTACACGGCGACGGCAGCGCAAGCGCCGGGAATGATCCTCCAGGGTACGCTGATTCTGACGGAACAGCAGGCGCCCGCACCTGAACGAACCGGGCAGATGCCGCCGTTCAATCCCGACAAGCTGCCAAAGTTGCCGAAGCGCTCGCGCTGATCGCGGAAGCCCGCGCGCCACCGCGGCGGAAGGACCTCATGTCTGCTCCCGACCCAGGCAGACATTCCGCAATCCAGGCTCGCCAAGCAACGAGAACGGTCCCGTCGTTGGTCATGGCAACACCGAGCCAATTCATCCGCGCTGGATTCCCGCCGTCATCAAGCGATCACTGCGAATACGAAAGCTGATCTTCCGTGACGACTCGCTCGATTTTCTCCGACTTGCACTTGATGCGGTATCGGAGACGTCCATCGGACTCGATGGGCATATGCTGGACGATGGTGTAAATCATCGGTGGCTCAGTTGCGGCACGTCCTTGTGGGCCTTGGGGCTGGTGGCGAACGTCTTCATTCAGCTTGTAGGCATACGACATATATCTACCTCGAATTCACGGTGGCTCTGACGCGGGTCAGTCATTGTATCCCTGGCAGGACAGGCGCTTGGTCAAGCGGAAGAGGTTACCACAGTCTGATGCGGTCAAACCGCGTCATAAGTCAGTCGTTCTCTTGCTTGACCGGTGCAGACAGACAATCGCCCAGAGCGGAGCGGCGATGGCTGCAGCATACGCCATATTTGCGAAGTTTGGTCGTAATTTCCGAGCGGTATATGGCATTCTGTGAGCCTACGGGCCCTCGTATCGAGGGAACTGACAACTTCCTTGCCGGATTGGGCTGGAATTCGAATGACGGTGGGGCTGGTATTTCGGCTTTGGGGTAGCTCTGCCGACGATCGCCCTAGCCCCTTTCGGACAACTTTGTCGCATTCCGCAATCCTGCATCCTCGGCCCTCGGCTCGCCCGCTTCTCAAACGACCCGCGATTCGCCATGGTGCCACCGAAAGAGCATCACCCCGGAGCACGATCAATGTCGGACAAGGTCTCGCGTCGCCAGTTCGCCACGCTGGCGGGATTGTCCGCAGCCGGAATCGCCAATCCTCTCGAGGTCGCGGACGCCAAGCCCGCATCGCCGCCGCGAAACGTGGACGGTTTCCCCGCGGGCTTCGTCTGGGGCACGGCGACCTCGTCCTATCAGGTCGAGGGCGCGGTCAACGAGGACGGGCGAGGGGCCTCGATCTGGGACAAGTTCGTCCGCATCCCCGGCAAGATCGAGGATGGCTCGACCGGCGACCGCGCCAACGAGCACTATCACCGCTACAAGGAGGACATCGCGCTCATCAGGGAGCTCGGCTGCAAGGCCTATCGCTTCTCGGTGGCCTGGCCGCGGCTGTTTCCGGACGGCGACGGCAAGCCCAACCCGAAGGGACTCGATTTCTACAACCGCCTGGTCGACGAACTCCTCAAGAACGGCATCGAGCCGTGGCTGACGCTCTATCATTGGGACCTGCCGCAATCGCTCCAGGACCGGTTTGGCGGCTGGCGGTCGACGGAGACCTGCAAGATCTTCGGTGATTACGCGGCCTATGTCGCCGAGCACCTGACCGATCGCGTCAAGAACGTATTCACACTGAACGAGAGCGGTCGCTTCGTCTATTTCGGCTACGGCATCGGCATCGACGCGCCCGGCGTGACGCTGCCACAAGCCGAGGTCAACCAGATCAGGCACAACAGCGCGCTCGCGCACGGGCTTGCGGTGCAGGCGGTACGCGCCCATGGCCGCCGTGGCACCAGGGTGGGGCCGGCGGAGAACATCGATGCCTGTGCCCCCGCGATCGACACGCCGGAGAACGTCCGCGCCGCAGAGATCGCGCTGCGCGAAATGAACGCCGGCTATCTCAACGTCATCATGACGGGCCAGTACACCGACGCCTTCCTGAATTTCGCCGGGCGCGACGCGCCGAAATACACGGATGCGGAGCTGAAGATCATCTCCTCGCCGGTCGATTTCCTCGGCCTCAACATCTACGCGCCGCAGAACTATGTGGTGGCCTCCGACCAGGGCGCGGGCTTCATGCCGCTGCCGATCCCGAAATCCTTCCCGCACATGAATTCGGACTGGCTGCGCGTCGGCCCCGAGACGATCTACTGGGTGCCCAAGCTGGCGGCAAAGATCTGGAAAACGGACGCGATTTATATCAGCGAGAACGGCACCTCCGGCGACGACGTCGTGACGCCCGACGGCAAGATCTACGACACCGACCGCATCATGTATTTGCGCAACTACCTGGCCCAGCTCCAGCGCGCCACCGCCGAAGGCGTGCCGGTGCGCGGCTATTTCCTCTGGAGCCTGATGGACAATTTCGAATGGGTATTTGGGCTCAACAAGCGCTTTGGGCTCTACCACGTCAATTTCGATACGCAGGTGCGTACGCCGAAACTCAGCGCCAGCTTCTATCGCAACGTGATCGCGAAGAACGCAGCGGGGGTTTGATTGCTCTCCCTCGCCCCGCTCTTGCGGAAGGGCGACGAGCTTGGCTCGCGTTGAGAGGGCGGGGTGAGGCGGTTCCGCCAGCGCGCATTGACTCCCTTCGCCCGCTGATTCAAAACGCTTCCAACCGTTCAACAAGAGGATAATGCCAATGATCGACGCACTCATCATCGATGCCTGCCGGACCCCGCGGGGCGTTGGCAAGGCCGGCAAGGGGGCGCTCTCGGGCATTCATCCGCAGCAGCTGGGAGCAACCGTGCTGCGCGCGCTCGCGACGCGCACCGGCATCGACACCGCCGACGTCGACGACGTCATCTGGGGCTGCAGCGCGCAGGTCGCAACGCAAGGCGGCGATCTCGGCCGCATGTCGGCGCTGGACGCCGGCTACGACGTGCGCGCGAGTGCCGTAACGCTCGACCGCTTCTGCGGCTCCGGCATCACCGCCGTCAACATGGCCGCAAGCTCGATCATGTCGGGCACGGAGGACCTCGTCGTCGCCGGCGGCTGCGAGATGATGTCGATGGAAGGACGCCGCGGCGGCGGTCCGATGATGATGGACAACGGCAATCTGCGCCTGCGAGCGCGGCATCCGCAGTCGCATCAGGGCGTCTGCGCCGACGCGATCGCGACGCTGGAAGGCATCACGCGAAGGGACGTCGACGCGCTCGGCCTCGAAAGTCAGAAGCGTGCCGCGCATGCGATCGCGAACGGCCACTTCAAGAAGAGCCTCGTGCCGGTGCATCGCGAGGACGGCAGCCTCGCGCTCGACCATGAAGAATATCCGCGGCCGCAGACCACGATGGAAGGGCTGAGCGCTTTGAAGCCCGCATTCCCCGCAGTCGCCGACCATGCGCTCGACGACAGGGGCACGACCTATCGCGGCCTGATCCTGCAGAAATACCCCGACCTCGAGATCGACTTCATGCACCACGCCGGCAACTCGTCCGGCGTCGTCGACGGCGCCGCCGCGATCCTTCTGGCTTCGCCCGCTTACGCCAGGGCGCACGGCCTGAAGCCGCGCGCCCGCGTCGTCGCGATGGCGAATATGGGGGACTCGCCGACGCTGATGCTGAACGCGCCGGTGCCGGCGACGCGCAAGGTGTTGGCGAAGGCGGGGCTGACCATCGACGACATCGACCTGTTCGAGATCAACGAGGCCTTTGCCGTGGTTGCGGAAAAATACATCCGCGACCTCAAGCTCGACCGCGCCAAGGTCAACGTCAACGGCGGCTCGATCGCGCTCGGCCATCCCATCGGCGCCACCGGCTCGATCCTGATCGGCACCCTGCTCGACGAGCTTGAACGGCGCGACTTGAAGCGCGGTCTCGTCACCATGTGCGCGGCCGGTGGCATGGCCCCGGCCGTCATCATCGAACGTATCTAGCGCGAGCGAAGCTCGTCGCGCTCCCTAGAAATAAGGGAGAGAAAGTACCCGCGATCGCCACATCACGACGATCTAGGCTTATTTTCCAGGGTGAATCGCGACCGGACTCCGACAAAGAGGCCGGTCATCGCTTGTCGAAAGCATCGAATCAGCTTTAGCAAGGCTGCGTGCGGGCCTTTGAAACAAGGTAAAATCCGCTGCCTGAGGCTTCTCCCGCTCCGGAAGTGGCTAAAAAGCAGGGTTTTTTGCCACAGAGGGCCAAAAAAGCCCGTAAAACCCCGACAAAACTGTGCAGAAGGCTATAGGCCTTCACCGGTTGGTCTAATATGCAGCCGTCAACGAATCAGAGGAGACACGATGGCCACCCAAATGTCGAAATCGCAGCTGATCGAAAAGATCGCGACCACCACCGAGCTTTCCAAGCGTGACGTCAAGAGCGTCATGGAGACGCTGACCGACGTCGGTCACAAGGAGCTCAAGAAGAACGGCCTGTTCCTGGTGCCGGGCTTCGCCAAGTTCGTGGTCATCAAGAAGCCCGCCACCAAGGCGCGCAAGGGCACCAACCCGTTCACGGGCGAAGAGATGATGTTCAAGGCCAAGCCGGCCCGGAAGATCGTCCGCGCCCGCCCGGTCAAGGCCGCCAAGGACGCCGTGGGCTAACAACGCAAAGGCCCCCTCGAGCGAGGGGGCCTTTTGTTCGGGGCTGTCGCGAGGACTTGAGACGGAGGGCTCAACCCTTGCGGCGCTTCGCGCGGACCGGGATCGGCTGAAGCCGCGGTCCGGATGCCGCCAGCGCATCGCGAACCCCGTCTATGGCGCGATCGAGCAACTGGCGCAACCGCTGCGTCTTTCGCGATTGCTTCGCTTTTTCCAGCAGTTTCTTCATCGCATTCACTCCGCCGCTTCGACCTTGGCCTCGATTTTGGCCTCGGCCGGCTCGAGCGCCGCGGCGATGGCTTCGTCGACGCGCTCCAGCCAGATGAATTCGAGGTTGTCCCGCGCGCTCTGCGGGATATCGTCGTAATCTCGCTTGTTGCGCGCTGGCAGCATCACCCGCTTCAGGCCCGCGGCCGCGGCTGCCACCACCTTCTCCTTGATGCCACCGACCGGCAGCACCAGGCCGCGCAGCGAGATCTCGCCGGTCATGGCGGTGTCGCTGCGCACCGTGCGATTGGTGAGCAGGGACGTCAGCGCCGTGAACATCGCAACGCCCGCGCTCGGTCCGTCCTTCGGGGTCGCGCCTGCCGGCACGTGAACGTGGATGTCGCTCTTTTCGAACAGCTGCGGATCGATGCCGAGCTGCGTGGCCTTGCTCTTCACCAGCGTCATCGCAGCCTGCACGCTCTCGCGCATGACCTCGCCGAGCTGGCCGGTCAGGATCATGCCGCCGCGGCCTGATACCCGCGAGGCCTCGATGAACAGGATGTCGCCGCCGACCGGCGTCCAGGCCAGGCCAGTGGCCACGCCTGGAATGCTGGTGCGCTGCGCGATCTCGCCTTCGAAGCGCGGCTGGCCGAGCACAGTGCCGATGTCCTTTGGCGTCACGACGATCTTGGCAGCCGTGCCCTCGGCGACCTGCACGGCAGCATGGCGGAACAGCTTTCCGATCTCCCGCTCGAGGTTACGCACGCCGGCTTCGCGGGTGTAGCCCTTGACCACCAGCTTCAGCGCCTCCGGCTCGATCTCGGCCTGCTCGGCGGTCAAGCCGTTGGCCTCGAGCTGCCGGCGCACCAGATAGCGCTTGGCGATCTCCAGCTTCTCATCCTCGGTGTAGCCGGCGAGGCTGATCAGCTCCATGCGGTCCAGCAACGGACCCGGGATCTGGTCCAGCATATTGGCGGTCGCGATGAACACCACGCGCGACAGGTCGAAGGGCACGCCCAGGTAATTGTCCCGGAACGTCCCGTTCTGCTCGGGGTCGAGCACCTCCAGCATCGCGGCGGAAGGATCGCCCTGCACGCCGCGGCCCATCTTGTCGATCTCGTCCAGCATCATGACGCAGTTCCGGGCGCCGGCCTTCTTGATGCCCTGGATGATGTTGCCAGGCAGCGCGCCGATATAGGTGCGCCGGTGGCCGCGGATCTCGGCCTCGTCATGCACGCCGCCGAGGCTGACGCGCACGAAGGGACGGTCCATCGCGCGTGCGATGGACTGGCCGAGCGAGGTCTTGCCGACGCCGGGCGGTCCGACGAAGCACAGGATCGGCGCCTTGCCCTGCGGCGCCAGCTTGCGCACCGCCAGATATTCGATGATCCGGCTCTTGATCTTCTCCAGGCCAAAGTGATCGGCGTCGAGGATGCGGCGCGCTTCCTTGATGTCGATCGGCTTCTCCGCGGGCAGTGCCCACGGCAGCTCGATCAGCCAGTCCAGGTAAGTGCGGACCATGCCGGCCTCGCCGGCGGCCTCCGGCATGCGCTCGTAGCGGCGCAGCTCCTTCTTCGCATGTGCATCGGCCTCGGGCGGCATGTTGGCCTTGGCGATGGCAGCGGTCAGCTCGGCCACCTCGGCCGCCTTGCCGTCGCCTTCGCCGAGCTGGCGCTGAATGGTCGCCATCTGCTCGCGCAGGATCGCTTCGCGCTGCCGCTCGTCGAAGCTGGCGCGGGTCTGCTGGCCGATCTCGTTGCTGATGCGCAGCACCTCCAGCCGTTCGGCCAGATGCTTCGACACCTTCTCGACACGCAGAGCGAGGTCGATGGTCTCCAGCACCTCCTGCTTGTCCTGCGGCTTGATGTCCATGAACGAGGTCGCCAGGTCCGCCAGCGCGCCGGGCGCCGTGGTGCCCTGGAACATCGCGACCAGTTCGGGCGGCGCCTGCGGCAGCAGCTCGATCGCCTCGATGGCCTGGCGCTGCAGGTTCAGCCCGCGGGCCTCGATCTCGGGCGTGCTGGTGGTCGGCTCCGGAATCTGCTGGATCCGCGCGGCCGGGAACGGCGTCCCCGGCAGGAAGTCGAGGATGCGCGCGCGCTGCACGCCCTGGCAGACGATGTGATGGGTGCCGTCGGGCGCGGTGATGTAGCGCACGATGTTGGCGATGGTCGCGACCCGATAGAGGTCGTCCGGTCCGGGCTCCTCGGTCTCGGGGCTGCGTTGCAGGACGATGCCGACCGGTCGCTGCTCGCGCAGCGCCTGTTGCGCGGCGGCGACCGACTTCGGCCGCGCGATCGCGATCGGCGCGATGGCGCCGGGGAACAGCACCATTTCGCGCACGGGAATGATGATCAGCGCGTCTTCGGGAATCTTCACGTCGGAATTGCTCTGGGGATTGGTCGGTGCGGTATTCATTGGTTCGGTGGTCATGATCGACCTCAGGATTTGGCGAGGCGCAGCGCGACGCAGCCGTCCATCACGAAGCGGCTGATGGCGTAACGGCCAACGGGCAATGCAATGCGGCGCTCAAAACGCCCCTGCGGCAGTTCGAGCCGGTGGATGCGGGCGTTGCGAAGCTCTGGCGGAAGGGTGCGCTGGCCGGAGATGACGAGCACGCCGTCATGGATGACAGTCTCGACATTGTCGGGATTGACGCCGGGAAGCGCGACCAGGATCAGGAGCTCATGCTCGGTTTCGAGCACGTCGATCGGCGGCTCCCAGCAGGCTTCCTGCCGGCCGAACTGCTGGCGCAGCCGTTCGGCGCGGGTCAGCGAGTCCAAGGCTTCGGACAGCATCCAGTCGAGGGGATTTTTGGGTTGCATGATGCGGGCTCGGCGGGTGAGGAACGCTGAATATGGGGCCGGTTCCCGAGAATTCCAGCCCGGCTGCGCGCAGGTGCCATGCGGATCGTGCGATCCGAAAACAAGCGCCGCGGCCTTCCGGGCCGCGGCGTTCCGTCGTCACCCTATGTGTGCCTCAGGCCGCCTGGCGGTATTCCTCTTCCGCCTCGAGGTTGATCACGGAGGTGGCGAGCTCGGTCAGGGCGTGATCGGTCGCCTCTTCCTCGTCCAGCGTCGCCTGCAGCAGCTTTGCCGCGTCCTGCATGCCGAGCTCCTCGGCCCAGGTGCGCAGCGTGCCGTAGCGGGAGATTTCGTAGTGCTCGACCGCCTGCGCGGCTGCGAGCAGGCCGGCGTCGAGCGCAGGCGCGTTCTTGAACTCCTTCATGATCTCGGCACCTTCGTCGGTGATGCCGTTGATCGCTTCGCAAGGCTTGCCGCGGGCCGGCTTGCCCAGCATCTTAAAGATCTGGTCCAGACGTTTGACCTGGCCCTGGGTCTCGCGCAGATGCTTGTTGAAAGCCGCCGCGAGCTCCTTCGAGTTGGCAGCCTTGGCCATCTTGGGCAGGGTCTTGATGATCTTGTTCTCGGCGAAATAGATGTCCTTGAGCGTCTCCAGGAATAGGTCGCTCAACATCTTCGGCGCCTGACGGGCGCGGCCCGTCGACGATTTCTTGCTTGTGCGCTTCTTTGCTCGTTTTGCCATACATCCTCCTCTTGAGGTGACGCGCGAAGGCATCGCCTTCCGCAATCCTCAGGCGATCAAAAGCTTTCGGAGAACGAAAGTTCCAAACTGCAGCCTGCGCTCAGGTCGGGCGCTTGTAGGGATCTTCCTGCCGCTGCCGCGCCTCGGTGTTGCGGTCGAGCTGCGCGCGCTCGCGGCGCCGCAGGCGCCCCGCCTTCGCCACGCCGTAGACGAGGACCGCACCGAGCACGAAGGCACCGATGAACCAGAGCCAGAGCAGGTTGCCCGAAAGGTGACCCAGCAACATTCCAATTCCACTGTCACTCATTGTGCATCTCCGGTGATTTTCAAAGCGGTTCTATCGGGCTAAGTCAGTCCGCCAGCCATCGTTCCTGCGTCCAGGGAGCCCACCGAGACATGATCGACTTCACCCTGTCCGCGTTCGTGACGCTGCTGCTCGTGGTCGATCCGGTGGGCCTTGCGCCGGCCTTCCTCGCTGCGACCGGAGGCATGCCCGACAAGACCATGCGCACCATCGCGCTGCGTGCGCCGCTGATTGCGGCGTCGATCCTGGTGGTGATCGCCCTGATCGGAAACTGGCTGCTGCGCCAGCTCGGGATCGGCATCCCCGCCTTCCAGATCGCCGGCGGGCTGCTGCTGTTCGGCGTGTCCTACCAGATGATCTTCGGCGACCGTCCGCATCGCGAGGCCCGCGAGGCCGATAAGGCAACCTCGGAGCATGCCTCCGACGTCGCGGTATTCCCGCTGGCGATCCCGATGATGGCCGGTCCCGGCGCGATCGCGACCACGCTGCTCCTGACCGGCGATGCCGGCTACGGACCGAGGCTCGCGATCATCATCGCGGTCGTGCTCGCCGTGTGCCTGCTCTGCATGCTCTGCTTTGTCTCCGCGAACATGATCGCGCGGAGCCTCGGGCGCACCGGCAACGCCGTCCTCTCGCGCGTGCTCGGCATGCTGCTCGCGGCCTATTCGGTGCAGTTCGTGATCAACGGCATCGCTGCGGTCCGGGCAAGCTTGCCGTAGAGCTGCGACAATCTGTTAATGCGTTGATTTTCATGTTTATTCCATGATGCCATGAGGCGGCTGGCGGGATCGCGCGCGATCCGGTCCGCTTTCTCTTGCGCTGCCATATTGCTTGACGTACTCCCCGTCTGACAGGCGCCCATCGTCAGGAAATCGAGATGTCGATGACAGCGGACGAGCTCGACAAGAGACAGGCCATCATCGGCGCCTGCCGCCGCATGAATGCGCTCGGCATCAACCAGGGCACCTCGGGCAATATCAGCGTCCGGCATGTGGACGGGCTTCTGGTCACCCCGACCAGCGTGCCCTACGACGCCATGACGCCGGACCAGATCGTGTTCATGACGATGGACGGCTCGCACGCGCCCGATCAGAAGCCGTCCAGCGAGTGGCGCTTCCACCTCGACATCCTGAAGGCCCGGCCAGACGTCGACGCCGTCGTCCACGCCCATCCGACCTATTGCACCATCCTGGCGATCATGGGCCTGGAGATCCCGCCCGTGCACTACATGATCGCGGCCGCCGGCGGCGACAGCATCCGCTGCGCGCCCTATGCCACCTTCGGAACGGCGGAGCTGTCCGAACATGCCGTGCGGGCGCTGGAGGGCCGACTTGCCTGCCTGCTCGACCATCACGGCATGATCGCGATCGGCAAGTCGCTGGACAAGGCGATGTGGCTCGCGGTCGAGGTCGAGACGCTGGCGCGGCAATATCACGGCTGTCTCCAGATCGGAGAGCCGCCGCTGCTGTCGAGCGCCGAGATCGAGCGGGTCCGCCAGCGCATGTCCGGTTACGGCATGTCGGAAGGGTAGGGCGGACAGAACGTGTTCCTGCGGATCAGACATCTCGCCGACCGCAAGGGGACGAACCGCATCATGGTTCGGCTGCGGGCGCTGCTACGCAGCAACGAATTCTATCTGATCCCGCTGGCGCTGGTGATCGGCACGCTCGCCGGCGCCATCGTGACGCTGATGGCCGAGATTGCGCAGATTGCCCACATGGTGATCTACGGCATTCCCATCGACGTCCGCCTGTCCGCCAATACCAGCGTCAGTCCGTGGGCCGCGCTGATCGCGCCCGCGCTGGGCGGGTTGGTGCTTGGGATCATGGAGTGGTGGCGGCGACGGCTCAAGCTCTCCAGCGCGGTCGATCCGATCGAGGCGAACGCACTGCGCGGCGGCAATCTGTCGATGCGCGACAGCGTGGTGGTGTCCAGCCAGACGCTGATCTCGAACGGCTGCGGCGCCTCCGTCGGCCTCGAGGCCGGCTATACCCAGATCGGCTCGGGTATCGCCTCGTTGCTCGGCAAGTTCTTCAATCTGCGCCGCAACGATCTGCGCCTGATCGTCGGCTGCGGTGCCGCTGCGGCGATCGCGGCGGCCTTCGGTGCACCGATCACGGGCGCCTTCTACGCCTGCGAGCTGATCGTCGGCGTCTACTCGGTCGGCAGCGCGGCGCCGATCCTCGCCGCCTCGCTCGCGGGCGCCCTGACCGCGCAATGGCTCGGCGGCGCGCCATACTCGCTCGAAATACCCAAGGTCAGCGCCGTCGGCGTCGAGCAATATCTCGCGCTGATCGGTCTCGCGCTCGTCACCAGCGGTGTCGGCATCGCCGTGATGCGCTCGTCCTCGATGTTCGAGCGCCTGTTCAAATGGCTGCCGGTCTGGTTGCGCCCGGTGATCGGCGGCCTCATCGTCGGCGGTTTTGCGATCGTCACGCCGCAGGTGCTGGCGGCCGGCCACGGCGCAATGGTGCTCGATCTCTTTCACGACATGACGATCGGCCTGATCGCGCTGATCATCGCCTTGAAGGTGACGGCCTGCCTGATCTCGCTCGCCTCCGGTTTCCGCGGCGGCCTGTTCTTTGCCTCGCTGTTCGTGGGCAGCCTGATCGGAAAGTTCTTCTCCGCGGTGCTGCTCTTGATCAGCCCGAACTTCGTGATCGATCCGCTGGTCGCGATGCTGACGGGCATGGCGACGCTGGGCGTCGCCATCGTCGGCGGTCCCTTGACCATGTCGTTCCTCGTGCTCGAGATGACCCGCAACGTCGACGTTACCGCCGTGGTGCTCGCCGGCTGCATCGTCACCTCGATCTGCGTCCGCTTCATGTTCGGGCACTCCTTCTCGACCTGGCGCCTGCATCTGCGCGGCGAGACCATCCGCAGCGCCAACGACGTCGGCTGGCTGCGCAACCTCACCGTCGAGCGGCTGATGCGCTCAGATGTTGGCAAGGTGCCGTCGACCACGACGATCGCCGCGGTCCGCCGCGAATTCGCGCTGGGCTCGCGGCCCGGGATCGTCATCGTCAACAATGCGGACGAATATGTCGGCCTTGTCCTGCTGCCCGACCTGTTCTCGGGCGACCTCGACACCATCGCCGACGAAATCCAGGTGATCGAGCTCGCGCGCCTGACCGAGATCGTGCTGATCCCGGAAATGAACGTGAAGTCGGCGATGGCGGTGTTCGACGAGGCGGAGGCCGAGATGCTGGCGGTGGTCGATTCCACCGACAGCCGCAAGGTGGTCGGCTTCCTTACCGAGACCTTCGCCCGCCGCCGCTATGTCGAGGAGATCGACAAGGCGACGCGCGGCGTACTCGGCGCGCTGTCGTAAGGTCACGCGGAAGCGGGACGGCGTGCGTCATGCGCCGCCGTCCGCGCCTGCTATCGGCCTGGCTGCAAGGGAGCAGCGACGACGCTAGCCACGATCCGGCGGACCAGTGGCAGCACCATCAGCAGCGTCGGAAAGGCGACGAGCCATGACAGCGCCCAGGCGCCCGGCCAGGTCGCGAGGAACGCCGGCGTTGCGCCGAGGCTTCGAAGGGTGGAAATGACCGACACCACGGCTGTCATGAGGATGGACAGCACAAATGGCATCACGATCGACGCATAGCGCGCCGGCAGTTTGCGAACCGCAATCATCTGGTTTCTCTTGGAATAAGACGCGTCAGTCACGGTGAACCCAAGAATGGCATCGATCCCGACGGCGTCGGTTGATGCGTTGGTTCACGTAAAACGCTTACGGCGACCGAAAGACGGTGCGCCTGTTCATTATCCGCTCATGTTGGATGGTTCAAGCTGGATCTGGACGTTCGATCTACAATCGTTCAACGCGTGGCAGATTGCCGCGATCACGAAACCATTTCAGTGGTTTGGACGTTTAGTCTTGTTTGATTATGTCGCTTCGAGCGAGAACAGGAAGGTCAAGATGAATAAAGGACCGATGATTTCCGCAGCCGGCCGCAGCGTTGGGCTGGCAGCTTTCGCAAGTCTTGTTCTGATGACGGCCCCGATCACCCCTTCGGCTGCCAACTCGCCCGCGCCCACCAAAGCCGCTGCCGCGGGCTCGGTCGCTCCGGCTGCCACCGATTTCAGCGCGGCTCGCCGCCACCGCTATTATCGGCGAGGTCCGAACGCTGCAGGCCTCGCTT
>NZ_JADPJF010000054.1:19916-23870 GCF_023073295.1 Bradyrhizobium sp. 23
GCGTGGCGGCAGGTCTGATCGGCGGCGCGATCGCAGAGAGCAGGCGCCAGGAGTACTACGAGGACCGCTATAATTACGGTCCCGGTCCTTACTACGGCGGCCAGGGATATTACGGCGGCGGTCCCTACTATGGTCCGCGTGGCTATTATCAGCCGTATTAGGCGCCTGTCCTCGCCGCAGTCTCGTTCTCGCCAAGGGGCGGTGTTTTGCACCGCCCCTTGTTGCTTCTGCGCGAGGCGTCTCATTGCGCGACCTGTGTCGCGGGCGCGTCAATCCCCTCCAGAAAAAATATTCCGCTTTACCGAAATTCGGAAACGGCGTATGTGTCGCCCATCCTGGCTCATCCTTGAGGGGCGATCTTGTGGTCGTCATGTTCGCGAGCCGGGCTTGCGGTGGACGCGGCAGCGTTCGGGTGCGAGAGGCCAAGGGCAGGGCGGATTGCTCTCCGTGAGCCCAAGGCTGCGTGCCGACGAGCGGCGCTGCTAGGCTTCGTCTCGTCTGTAAGTTTCCGGCTCCGTCGACAGGGCTGGGAAAACTGCGGCGAAATGGCGGGCCGTGCGTACGGCAAAACCGTGTGGTCCTGGCCGTCGTTGCTACGGTCAAGCCCTGGCGGATGCGGCATCTGCGTCAACCGGCGCGGTGCCGGTGACTTCTGCGAGGACGAGGGAGGCCAAAGAGAACTCGGCTCCCGGGAGAGCACGGCATAAGCCGTCCAACCATCGCGCAGGGAAGGCCGAGTGATTGGCTACACCTGTATGCTGCTGTGCGGTTTTCCTGCGTGTGCTTTTCGCGCAGCGGACCGCGGGTGCCAGCCGGCACCCGGCCTTCCCTGCGCCCTCTTGGACAAGAGGGTGAAGCGACGAAGCAAAGCTCGGGCGAAACGCGCCGCGAGGACGCGAAGGCATGTCTGCAAGTTGAACCTGAATTGGAGGACGGCGATGCTGCCCTTTGCTCCGTCATTGCGATCGCAGCGAGCGATCCAGAAATGCATCCGTGGAAAATGTCTGGATGGCTTCGTCGCAAGAGCTCCTCGCAATGACGATGTGGAGGCAGTTTCGCTGATCGCGCTAGGCTTCCGGCATCACCGTCCCGCTGGTGCAGACATCGCGCCGTTGGAATAGCGGGACCAGTCGGGCCCGGTCGGCTGCGACGGCCAGAGCGCGGCGTTGGAGTCGCGCACCGACTGGGTGATGGGATGGGGCTGCGCCTTGCGGACATGACGGCGGTCGTTCGCCGCGGCAGTCTGGATGGCGGCGGCGGCAATCAGCGTCGCGCCGAGAATGATGAAAGTCTTTTGCATTGTTTCTTTCTCCCGTGACGACGCCCGGCTGTGAGATGTGTGTTTTGTGTGTCGCCGTCGCGGCTGACATGGCGACGCGCCCGGCCGATATCACCGCTCGCGACATCACATTGGGGCGAGCCAATTTTCTAGCCTCGGCTAAATATTCGGCAATCGCGACCGGTGGCACCGGTGGACTTGCCTGCTCCAATCCGGTTCAATGGGCCAAATCTGGTTTTCAGGCGACAATGATGTCGAAATATCTGCTGGTCCTTCTGCTGATCGCCTCGCCGGCCGTGGCGCAGGTCAAGCTGACCCCAAAAACATCGGCGGCGCATCCGGACCCCTGCGCGCCGATCGGGCGGACCGCGGACGGCAAGCTGGTCTACTCCATGAAATGCGAGAATTTGCCTGTGCCGCCTCCGTCGCCGCAGGCGGAACTGAGGGAGGCGCCGCAGCCCGCCGCCGAGCCGGAGCCCGAGACGCGGCGGAGTGGCGTTTTCGGCTGGTCCTACGACCGCAGGTAACGGGCCGCGCCCCTTGCGCGAAGCCCGACGGAGTGCTCTTTGCCTGAAAATTCCCCGTGGGGCCACCGCCCCCGATCCAGAGAGATGAGATGACCAAACTCGTTATCCGCGCCGGCGACTTCACCTTCGATGCTCGTTTCGAGGAGCAAGCGGCCCCGAAGACTGTCGCCGCGTTCCGCAAGGCGCTGCCGTTCGAAAGCCACATCATCCACGTGCGCTGGAGCGGCGAGGGGGTGTGGATGCCGCTCGGCGACCTCGATTTCGGTGTGGGCTACGAGAATCACACCAGCTATCCCGCGCCCGGCCAGATCATCCTCTATCCCGGCGGCATCAGCGAGACCGAGATCCTGATGGCGTATGGCGGCGTGCACTTCGCGAGCAAGATGGGCCAGCTCGCCGGCAACCATTTCATCACGTTGACCTCCGGCTTGGAGAATCTGGCGACGCTCGGCAAGAGCGTGCTGTGGAAGGGCGCGCTGCCGATCCGCTTCGAGGAAGTCTGAGTGACTGGTGCCCGCTACCCGCGCGATCTCCGCGGTTACGGCCGCAACCCGCCGCACCCGCAATGGCCCGGCAACGCGCGGGTCGCGGTGCAGTTCGTCGTCAATTTCGAGGAGGGCGGCGAAAACAACATCCTGCATGGCGACCCGGCCTCGGAAGCGTTTCTGTCCGACGTGCTCGGCGCACAGCCTTGGCCCGGCCAGCGCCACGCCAATATCGAATCGATGTTCGAATATGGCTCGCGCGCCGGCTTCTGGCGGCTCTGGCGGATGTTCAGCGAGCGGAAGTGGCCGACTACCGTGTTCGGCGTCGCCACAGCGCTGAAGCGCAATCCGGAAATCGTAGCTGCCATGAAGGAAGCGGGCTGGGACATCGCCAGCCACAGCCTGAAGTGGATCGAGCACAAGGACATGACCGAGGCGCAGGAGCGCGCGGAGATCGCGGAAGCGATCCGCGTCCACACCGCGGCGACCGGCTCGCGGCCGCTCGGCTGGTACACCGGGCGCTCCTCGATCAACACCAACCGTCTGTTGATGGAGGAGGGCGGCTTCCTCTATCTCAGCGATTCCTACGCCGACGATCTGCCCTATTGGGTCAAGGGCGCCAGCGGTAAGCAGCTCGTCATTCCCTATACGCTCGACGCCAACGACATGCGCTTCATCAATCCGCAAGGCTTTGCCGAAGGCGAGCAGTTCTTCACCTATCTGAAGGATGCCTTCGACGTGCTCTATGCCGAAGGCGAGAGCGCGCCGAAGATGATGTCGGTCGGCCTGCACTGTCGTCTCGCCGGTCGCCCCGGCCGCGCGGCGGGGCTGATCCGCTTCCTCGACTACATCGGCAAGCACGAGCGCGTCTGGGTGCCGACGCGATTGCAGATCGCCCAGCATTGGCACGACAAGCATGCGGGCCTTGCCGACGATGCTTTCGAGATCGGATAGGGCAGCAATGTCACAGATCGCCTTGTCTGATCTCAATGCCGCGAGCTTCGACGATTTCGTGGCCGTACTTGAAAACGTGGTCGAGTACTCGCCTTGGATTGCCCAAGAAGCCGCGGCGCGCCGTCCGTTTGCCGGCATCAATTCACTGCTCGACGCGATCAAGGCGGCGATCGCTAGCGCTGAGCCCGAGGTGCAGCTGGCGTTGATACGCGCGCATCCCGACCTCGCGAACAAGACCCAGCGCGCAGCGGGACTCACGCCTGACTCGACTGCCGAGCAGAGCAGCGCTGGTCTAGACCGTCTGTCGGACACCGAATATGCGGCCTTCGAGCGGGCGAACAATGCGTATCGCGAAAAATTCGGTATCCCCTATATCGTCTGTGCGCGCCGGCACACCAAGGACTCCATTCTGCGTGACTTCGAGTCGCGACTGCAGAACATTGCCAAGACCGAGACACGCCGCGCGCTCGAGGAAATCTCCCGCATCGCTGCGCTGCGGCTGGACCAGCTCGTCAGTGCTGACGACAAGCTGAAAGTGCACGGCCGGCTCTCGACCCACGTGCTGGACAACCACGCCGGCAAGCCCGCACCGGGCATTCCGGTCGAGCTGGTCGAGCTCGCGAATCTCGGCGAGAGCCGCGTGATAGCGCGCGCGGTGACCAATGCGGACGGCCGCACCGACCAGCCGCTGATCGGCGGCCGGCCGCTG
>NZ_JADPJF010000054.1:24003-63946 GCF_023073295.1 Bradyrhizobium sp. 23
ACCCGCCGTTCCTCGACGAGATCCCGCTACGCTTTGCGATCAGCGAGCCGGAAAGCCACTACCACGTGCCGCTGCTCGTCACGCCGTGGAGCTATTCAACCTATCGCGGCAGTTAATTGCCGAACTTCTCGTGCAGCGCCGGAAACAGCCGGTCCGGCTTGTAGGGCGGCGCCGTGAAGCGGATGCCGGTGGCATCGGCAATCGCGTTGCCGAGCGCGGCGGCGACCGGATTGTACGGACTCTCGCTCATCGACTTCGCCCCCAGCGGGCCGATCGTGTCGGAGGTCTCGGCGAAGAAGACCTCGGTGCGGGGGACATCGGCGAAAGAGGGCAGGTGATAGTCGCGAAATTTGGGGTTGGCGACGCGCCCGTCCGCGTCGATCACCATCTCCTCGTAGAGCGCGGCACCGAGCGCCTGCGCGACACCGCCTTCGACCTGGCCGCGGCATTGCATGGGATTGGCGACGACGCCGGCGTCCGCCGCATGCACGCTCCTGAGAATCCGGAGCTCGCCGGTGCCCTTGTTCACGGCGACGCGAAAGCCCTGCACGTTGAAGCCGACCGAACGCGGCGTCCCGCCGGAATTGCCGGCGCCTGCCAACGGCTGTCCGCGCTCGCGCGCGAGCTTTGCCAGCTCGACAAAGGACATGCGCCGTACGCCACTGACGACGGCCTCGCTCTCGAGCGTGCAGCTGCCGACTTCGCAGAGCCATGCGCCGGCGGCGGCCGCCTTCAGCTCGGTTGCGAGCTGCACGGCTGCCGCATGCGTCGCCTTGCCTGCCACGAACATGCCGGCGCTGCCATAGGCGCCGGTGTCGTGGCCGCCATGGGCGGTGTCGGACTGGAGCAGGCGGATCCGGTCGACGGTGGTCGCAAGCGTGGTCGCCGCGATCTGCCGGTGCACGGTGCTGGTGCCGTTGCCGAATTCGGCGGTGCCGACGGTGAGGTCGAAGCCGGCGTCGTCGTTGAGTGCGATCCTCGCATCCGCGAGATGGCCCGCCGGGGGTACCGTGTCGATCATGGTGAGCGCGACGCCGTCGCCGATCAGCCACTCCGGCGACAGGTCCGGCTGCGGGCCATCAGCCTGCATCGCGCGCTCGACGAGGTCGAGGCACTGGTCGAGCCCGTAGGAGCCGTAGAGCACGTCGTGAAATTCCGATGGCGGTGGCGACACCATGGGGTCGCCGGGCTTGACGACGTTGCGCCGCCGCATCTCGTAAGCGCTGATGCCAAGCTGCTTGGCCAGTTCGTCGATCGCGGCCTCGACCGCGATCAGTGTTTGCGGCAAGCCGTAACCACGAAACGCGCCTGCCGGCACCGTATTGGTGTAGACCGCGTAGCCGTCGACCCGCTTGTTCGGGCAATTGTAGACGCTGATGGATTCCGCCAGCGAGTGGAACATCACCGGGCCGGCATGATTGCCGTAGGCGCCGGTGTTGGAGAGCACGTCGAGCTGAAGCGCGGTGAGCTTGCCGTCCGCGTCGGCACCGGCCTTGACGTGGACCCGCATCGGATGCCGCGTCGAGGTTGCGATGAACTGCTCCTCGCGCGTGAGCTCCAGCTTCACCGGCCGCCCGGTCTTGAGCGCGGCGAGCGCCAGAATGTCCTCGACGAACATCTCCTGCTTGCCGCCAAAGCCGCCGCCGACGCGCTCGCAGAACACGCGGACCTTGTCCATGGGAAGCTCGAAGATATCAGACAGCGCGCGCCTGGTCAGGAACGGCACCTGCGTCGAGGTGCGGACATTGAGCACGCCGGAAGCGTCGAGCCAGGCGAGGCCGCCGTGGGTTTCCAAAGCGGCATGCTGCACACGGTGACTATGGAAGGTGCCCTCGAAGGTGACGGCGGATGTCGCAAGCGCAGCCCCGACGTCACCGAATTCGCCATGCGTCTCCGCGGCGAGGTTGCGCTGGGCGTCGGCGACGCGGTTCGCGGTGGTGCGGTCGGGATGAATGATGGGTGCGCCGGGCGCCATTACTATTTCAGGGTCGATCAGCGCGGGGAGGACTTCGTAGTCGACCTTCAGCCGGCGGCAAGCATCCTCGGCGGCGGCTTCGCTGTCTGCGACGACGGCGGCGACCTTCTGGCCGATGAAGCGGACGATTTCATCGAGGACACGAGTGTCCTCGGGATCCATCCAGTCCTTCTCATGCCGCGCTGTCGACATCAGAGTGGTTGGCGCATCCTCATGCGTCAGCACCGCCTGCACGCCGGGAACGCTCAGCGCTTCCGACTTGTCGATTGCGACGATCCTCGCGTGGGCATGCGGCGAACGGAGCAGCTTGATATGCAGCAGGCCGTCGATCTGCGTGTCGAACGTGTAGCGGGCCTTGCCGCGCACGATATCGCGGCCAGCCGGCGCCGGCAGGCTGCGGCCGAATGCGGCGCCGGCCTCGACGCTCTCCTCGATGTTGGTCTTGCCGAGCAACGCATCCTCGATCGAACGATACCCGGTGCAGCGGCAGATATTGCTCTTCAGCGCGACGCCGAGATCGGTGCGCTGCGCCTGGTTCAGCGAGGCGCAGGTCAGGATCATGCCGGCGGTGCAGAAGCCGCATTGAAAGCCCTGCGCATCGAGGAAAGCCTGCTGCATCGGGTGCGCGCCGCCGTCTCCGCCCAGACCTTCGATCGTGGTGACGGCACGACCTTCGGCGCGGAAGGCCGGGATCAGGCAGCTATGCACCGGCTCGCCGTCGAGCAGCACCGTGCAGGCGCCGCAATCGCCGGCGTCGCAGCCCTTCTTCACGCCGAAATGGCCGAGCTCGCGCAGGAACGTGCGCAGGCACTGGCCGGCGCGTGGCTCCTGCGGAAACGTCGTGCCATTGACCTCGAAGCTCATGACGACGGTGCTCCGAGGAGTTCGTCGCGGATCTCTTCGGCAAGCCGCAATGTCATGTGCTTGCGCCAGAGCGGCTTGCCATGGATGTCGGTGTGGTACAGATCGTCCGTGATCTGCTGCGCGATGGCCTCACGAAGCGCTTTCGCGTCGCGAGCCTCGCGAAAGGACAACCGGATCGGCCGCACCGTCGACGCGGTGACCGTGAGCGTCAGCGTGCCATCGGCATCCAGACTGCCGATCACCAGCGCCGCCGAGCGGCCGACCGGCGCCAGCGAGATCTGGCGGAAGGCCGTACGACGCTTCAGCGCGGCGATCGGAATATCGATCTGCCGGAGTAGGTCGCCCGGCGCCAGAAGGTTGCGCTGGTTGCCGGTGACGAAGTCGACGACGGGCATCATCTGTTCGCCGCCGCCGACCTTCCAGATGGTGCAGACGCCCTCCAGCGCCGCGGTGAGCGAGATCATCGGTCCCGCCGGCAGCGACATGCAGAGATTGCCGCCGACCGTCGCCGTCTTCCATATCTTGAACGAAGCAAGGAAGGCGCGGCAGCACTGGTTGATCAGCGGTGCCGCGAACCAGTCGGGTGGGCAGGTGAATCCATCGAGCTGCGCAACGGTGCAGGTGGCCGCGATGCTGAAATGGCTCTCCGTGACCGTTAGCGCCGGCCATTTGAGGTCGGTGAGATCGATGAGCCGAGTCAGGTGAATTTGCGGCTCCGAGAACAGCCAGGTGCCGCCCGCGAGCCAAGCATCACCTGGCGTCCAAACGGGCAGCTGCGCGCGCGTTTGCGGATGGGCGACCGCTGTGATGGTATTCAAGTCCATGGCGACGCCAACGCTTCCAACGAGTGAATCGAGCCGGGAGAAAGTCTTGCAAGACGAGCGCCAAGTCGCAACAACAAGTCGCAGCAAAAGCGCAATCAGGCCGGCCCCTGCCTTGCAGGCCTGTCGGGAGCGGATGTGAGGAGGAGCAGATTCATGAGCGACGCAAAGCCGATCTGGATCAGGGATCCCCTGGCTATCCTCGCCGATGGCGCCGAGCGCGGGATCGTGGTGCAGGACGGCCGGATCGTCGAGCTGGTGCCGGCCCGCGCTGCGCCCGCAACCGCTGACGTCGCGGTGTTCGATGCTGGCGACCACGTCGTGCTGCCGGGCCTCATCAACACCCATCACCATTTTTACCAGACACTGACGCGGGCGCTACCCGCGGCGATGGACCGCGAGCTGTTTCCCTGGCTCCAGGCGCTCTATCCGGTGTGGGCGAAGCTGACGCCTGATGCGCTCGAGCTCGGTGTCACGGTGGCGATGTCCGAACTGCTGCTGTCGGGCTGCACCACTACGACGGATCATCACTACGTATTTCCGGCAGGGCTCGAAGACGCCGTCGATATCGAGGTGGCGGTGGCCAGGCGGCTCGGCGTGCGCGTGCTGCTCACGCGCGGCTCGATGAACCTGTCGCAGCGCGACGGCGGTCTGCCGCCCGATAGCGTCGTGCAGGATGAGGACACCATCCTCGCGGACAGCGCGCGCGTGGTCGCCAGGCACCACCAGCGCGGCGCGGATGCGATGGTGCAGATCGCGCTCGCGCCTTGCTCGCCGTTCTCGGTGACGACGTCCCTGATGCGCGCCACCGCCGATCTGGCCAACAAGCTCGACGTGCGCCTGCATACCCATCTTGCCGAGACCGAGGACGAGAACAGGTTCTGCCAGGAGATGTATGGCTGCCGTCCGCTCGACTATCTCGAACAATGCGGTTGGCTCAATGCGCGGACATGGCTCGCCCATGGTATCTTCTTCAATGCAGACGAGATGAAGCGGCTCGGCAGGGCGAAGACGACGATCAGTCATTGCGCCTGCAGCAATCAGCTCCTGGCCTCCGGCTGCTGCCCCGTCTGCGAGATGGAGGAGGCCGGTGTCGGCATCGGCATCGGCGTCGATGGCTCGGCCTCGAACGACGGATCGAACCTGATGCAGGAGGTGCGGGCCGCGTTTCTGCTGCAGCGGGCGCGCTACGGGGTGACGAAGGTCAGTCACAAGGATGCGCTGCGCTGGGCCACCAAGGGCTCGGCGGCCTGCGTCGGCCGGCCGGAACTCGGCGAGATCGCCATCGGCAAGGCGGCAGATCTCGCGCTGTTCAGGCTCGACGAGCTGCGCTTCTCCGGCCAGGGCGATGCCCTGGCTGCACTGGTGCTGTGCGGGGCGCATCGGGCGGACCGAGTGATGGTGGCAGGGAATTGGGCCGTGATCGACGGCGCGATCCCCGGTCTTGATGTGGCAGACCTCATCCACCGCCACAGTTCGGCGGCGCGAGCCATGCAGGCGGGATAGTACCTAGGCGAAGATAGAAAGAGGGGGCGACCACAAGTGCCGGGTGCTTCTGGCCACCCCCTCCGAACCTCCTCCGGGAGGAGCAGGTGATTTAGGCGATGCAAGAAGCGTGCTACTTGCCCGGCAGCTTGTCGTCGATGCCTTTGACGTAGAAATTCATGCCGAGGATCTGGCCGTCGTCGAGATTGGCGCCGCCCTTGCACTCGACCTCCTTGCCGTCCTGCCCAAGGACCGGGCACTTGAACGGATGCAGCTTGCCCGCGGTGATCGCGGCCTGGGCATCCTCGGCGATCTTCTTCACGTCGTCAGGCATATTGGTGTAGGGCGCCATCGCGAACATGTGGCTGTCGAGGCCGCCCCATGTGTCGTCGGATTTCCAGGTTCCGTCGAGCTCGGCCTTGACGCGGGCAATGTAGTAGGGACCCCAGGTGTCGAGGATCGAGGTCAGCTGGGTCTTCGGCCCGAACTTGATCATCTCGGAATCCTGGCCGAAGGCGAGCTTGCCGCGTTCGCTGGCGATCTGCATTGCCGCCGGCGAATCCGTGTGTTGCATGATGATGTCGGCGCCCTGGTCGATCAGCGCCTTGGCGGCGTCGGCCTCCTTGCCCGGGTCGAACCAGGTGTTGGCCCAGATGATCTTGACCTTGATGTTCGGATTGATGGTCTGCGCGGCGAGGATCGTCGCGTTGATGCCGGAGACGACCTCGGGAATCTGGAACGAGCCGATATAGCCGAGCACGCCGGACTTCGACATCTTGGCCGCGATCAGGCCCTGGATGTAGCGGCCCTGGTACCATTTGGCCGAATAAGTCGACATGTTCGGGTTGCGCTTGTATCCGGTCGCGTGCTCGAAATGCACGTTCGGATATTTCTTCGCAACCTTCAGCGTCGGATCCATGTAGCCGAACGAGGTGGTGAAGATCAGCTTGTTGCCGGCGCGGACGAGCTGCTCGATGGAGCGCTCGGCGTCGGGGCCTTCAGGCACGTTTTCGAGGAAAGTGGTCTCGATCTTGTCGCCGAGCTCCTTCACCAGCGCCTGGCGTGCCAGCTCATGCTGATAGGTCCAGCCGAGGTCACCGACCGGGCCGAGGTAGATAAACCCGACTTTCAGCTTGTCGGCGGCGGAGGCTGCACCGACGCTCCCGGCAAGCAAGAGCCCGGCGGCCAGCGCAAGAAGTGATTTCCTCATCATCAATCTCCAAACATCAGGGGAAAGCCATGATCCGCAACGTGCGCGCCCCATCGCGCACGGTGCGGAGATGAAACGCTAGCGGTCAGGCACGAACACGGTGCCAAGCGCAGCCGGTGCGGTCGATCCACCCGTGCGCGCGCGGGAGAGCAGGACCAAGACGATGACAGTCGAAAGATAAGGCAGCGCCGACATCAACTGCGAGGGAATGCCGACGCCCCAGCCCTGCGCGTGCAGCTGCAGGATCGTCACCGCGCCGAACAGATACGCGCCGACCACGAGGCGGCCCGGCCGCCAGGACGAGAACACCACCAGCGCCAGCGCGATCCAGCCGCGGCCTGCGGTCATGCCCGGAATGAAGAAGGGCGTATAGGCGAGCGGCAGATAAGCGCCGGCAAGTCCTGCGCAGGCGCCGCCGAACATCACCGCTAAGGTGCGGATGCGCAGCACGGGATAGCCGAGCGCATGCGCAGACACGTGGTTGTCGCCGCAGGCGCGCAGGATCAATCCCGGCCGCGTACGGTACAGGAACCACCAGACGCCGATGACCAGCGCCAGCGAGAAATAGACGAAGGCGTCCTCGCCGAACAACACGCGGCCAACCAGCGGAATATCCGTGAGACCGGGAATGTTGAGATGCAGCGCCGGCGTGATGCGCTCGCCGACGAAGCCAGCGCCGATCAGGCCGGAGAGTCCGACACCCAGGATGGTCAGCGCCAGCCCTGTCGCAACCTGGTTGACCGCAAGCCCGAGCGCCATCAGTGCGAAGACCAGTGATATCAACGTGCCGGCGACGATGCCGAACAGTGCGCCGATAAAGATCGAGCCGGTCAACCACGCACCTGCAAAGCCACATGCGGCGCCGACGATCATCATGCCCTCGACGCCGAGATTGAGCACACCGGAGCGCTCGGTCACGAGCTCGCCGGTCGCCGCGATCAGGAGCGGCGTCGAGGCGGCGAGCACCGCGAGGATGATGGCTTCAATGAGTTCCACGAGCCACCTGTCGGTTCGGGAAAACCAGCTTGAAGCGGTAGAGGATGAGGGAATCGCAGGCGAGCACGTAGAACAGCAGGATGCCCTGAAAAACCTTTGTCACGTCCAACGGGATCTTCATCGCGATCTGCGCCTGCTCGCCGCCGATAAAGGTCAACGCGAGAAAAAGGCCTGCAATTAATATTCCAAGCGGGTTCAGCCGGCCGAGAAAGGCGACGATGATCGCCGTAAAACCGTAACCCGGCGAGATGCCGGGCTGGAGATGCCCGACCGGACCCGCGACCTCGATGATGCCGGCGAGGCCCGCCAGCGCGCCGGAGACGGCGAAGGTCAGGATGATCAATTGGTTGGAATTGAAGCCGCCGAACCGCGCGGCGCGTGGCGCGGCGCCCACCACACGGATCTCGAAGCCCTTGATGGTGCGTCCCAGCAGGATTGCGGCTGCCGCGACGACGAGCAGGGCGATGATCGCGCCCAGATGCAGCCGGCCGCCTTCGATCAGCAGCGGCACCGTCGCGACCGGATCGAACTCGGCGGTGGTCGGGAAATTGAAACCGTGCGGATCGCGCCAGGGGCCGCGCACGAGATAGTCGAGGAAGAGATCGGCGACATACACCAGCATCAGGCTGGTCAGGATTTCGCTGGCGCCGAACTTCACCTTGCAGATTGCCGGGATCAGTGCGTAGAGCGCGCCTGCGGCGGCGGCGAGCACGAGCATGACCGGCAGCACCCAGACACCGGCGTCGGTGCCCTGCGTCTTCACCGCAATCCAGCTTCCGGCGACTGCACCGATCAGGAACTGCCCTTCGGCGCCGATGTTCCAGGCATTGGCGAGATAGCAGAGCGACAGCCCGATCGCGATCATCACCAGCGGTGTCGCCTTCACCGCGATTTCCTGGAGCGAATAGCTGTCGGTCAAAGGCGCGACGAAATATGCGTGCAGCGCGAGCAGCGGATTCTTGCCAAGGATCGCGAACAGGATGACCATGGTCACGATCGTGAGGCCGATCGCGATCAGCGGAGAAATCAGCGCGATCGCGTTGGAGCGCTCGGCGCGTTTCTCAAGCACCAACTGCATGCGCGGCCTCCTTCGGCTCCAGCGTGCTGCCGCCCATCAACAGACCGAGTTTTTCGCGCGTTGCCTCGCTGGTGGCGAGCGGCGCAGACAGACGGCCGTGGAACATCACGGCGATGCGGTCGGCGATTTCCGCGAGCTCGTCGAGGTCCTGGCTGGTGACGAGCACGGCGGCGCCTGCGGTTGCGAGATCAAGCAGCGCCTGTCGGATGACGGCGGCAGCGCCAGCGTCGACGCCCCAGGTCGGCTGGCTCACCACCAGCACCGCGGGATTGCGCAGGATCTCGCGTCCCACGATGAATTTCTGCAGATTGCCGCCGGAGAGGGATGCTGCTTCCGGATCGCGCTTGGCCTTGCGGACGTCGAAGGTCTCGGTTGCGCGGTCAACCGTCTTCAGCGTGGCGGCAGTATCGATGAAGCCGTGATGGACCATGCCGCTGGCGGCGTGCCCGGTGAGAAGCGCATTCTCGGAAAGCTTCATGCGCGGCGCGGTGCCGTGGCCGAGCCGCTCCTCGGGAACGAATGCCGCGCCGAGCTTGCGGCGCTGCGTGATCGAGAGATGGCCGGCAGCAAGGCCTTCGATGACGATCGTGCCGGGATCCCTCGACAGGCGTTCGCCGGACAGCGCGGCGAAAAGTTCGTCCTGGCCGTTGCCGGCGACCCCGGCGATGCCGAGGATCTCGCCGCCTTTCAGCTCGAACGAGATGTGCTCGAGCCGCACGCCATGCGCTTCGCCGGGGGCGAGCGAGAGGTCGTTGACGACGAGACGCGGCACCGTGGTCTGCCGGCCGGCGGCCGCCTTCACCTCCTTGATCTCACCGCCGACCATCATGCGCGCCAGCGAAGCGGCGGTCTCAAGCCTGGGATTGCAGGTCTCCACCTTCTTGCCGCCGCGCAGGATCGTTGCCGTGTCGCACAAGCGCTTCACCTCTTCGAGCTTGTGGCTGATATAGAGGATGGCGCGACCTTCGGCCTTGAGCCGCTCCAGCACGACGAAGAGCTGGTCGGCTTCCTGTGGCGTCAGCACCGCGGTGGGCTCGTCAAGGATCAGGAATTGCGGATCCTGCATCAGCGCGCGAACGATCTCAATGCGCTGGCGTTCGCCGACCGACAATTGCCAGACCTCGCGTTTGGGATCGAGCGGCAATCCATAAGTCTTCGACACCTGCTCAAGCCGCGCCGACATGTCCTTGAAGGATTCTTTCCCGTCGAGGCCGAGCGCGACGTTCTCGGAGACGGTGAGATTGTCGAACAACGAGAAGTGCTGGAACACCATGCCGATGCCGCGGCTGCGCGCTTCCGAGGGACCGGACAGCACGATCGGCTGGCCCTGCCAGAAAATCTGGCCAGCGCTGGGCTGAATCAGCCCGTAGATCGCCTTGACCAGCGTCGACTTGCCGGCGCCGTTCTCGCCCAGCAGCGCGTGGATTTCCGTTGGCCAGATATCGATGTCGATGGCATCGTTGGCGAGGAAATCGCCATAGCGCTTGGTGAGCCCGACCGTCCTGAGGAGCGGGGACTCGCCGGAATGCAGGCTCTTAGCCGTGGGATCCAACATTCGCTGATGCGCTTGCATGGGGTGAGAAGTGGCCTCAATACTGGGCTAGTTTGAACCGCCGCGTAAGGTGTGAAAAAGCGTCATCCCTTGCTCAACGCTTTGGCAGGCAGGAGGTGTCGGCGAGTCTCGGCTCTCGCCGGCGGCGATCGTCCTCAGACACCTTCCGAGCAGCCTTTGCAGTCCCGGCTTGCGTGTGACGCCTGTTGCAAATTTGTGACGGCTCAAGCCAAATCGGAACCCGCTATGCAGGCTTGGCGTGAAGTTAAGCAGAGACGCGCCAGCACGCGTATGCATTTGCGAACACCGCGACAGTAGCTTCCACCCATCTTGTTTGCCTTGTCCGGTCGACATGAAAAGGCGAACGAAATCAAATGGGGATATCCGGCAATGGGTCGCTCTCGGCCGACGGCGTGGCGGTGAGGTTGGCCTTCCAAATCGGCCGGTGAAACGCCGCGCCCTGTGCAAACAAGCGGCATGCCTTGAAACAAGTTGAGGCTTCTCACTCCGGGAGATCGGCGCAAGTGTCGCACCCAAGGGACGTTCATTTTTACGTGTCCAAACTTGGGGGTATTCAGGATGTCGTTTCGTTTCAAGGCAATTGCAGCAGGCGCGCTGTCACTTGCTACGGTTGCTACCGGTGGCCTGGCTCAGGCGGCGGATCTGCCGGTCAAGGCTGCCAAGAAGGCGGCCGACCTTCCGTTCTTCCTGGTGATCGACGACCGCGTCACCTTCTCCTACATCTTCAATGCCTCGCAGCCCGGTGCGTTCACCAACACCAACGGCGTGATCAACGCCAAGACGACGAAGCAGGTCTACTCCTTCACCCACTTCGATGCCTGGACCTACGGCACCAACTTCTTCACCATCTCGATGTTCAAGTCGGACCACAACGATCCGGCCGGCCCGTGTACCGCCACAGGCGTGGTCGTTTCGCCGGCTGCGGGCTTCGCTGCGACGTCGACGAGCTGTGCCGGCGCGACAGAAATCTACGGTCTTTTCCGCTCGACCTTCGGCTGGAACGAGATCTTCAACACCAAGGCCTTCACGCAGGGCCCGCTGCACAATATCTCGTTCGAGATTGGCATGGATGCCAACACGGAGAACCGGTATTTCGGCGCCGCCAAGCGCGACGTTGTCGCCGGTCTGCAGTTCGCCTTCGATCTCCCCTATAAGGGCTACTTCAACGTCGCGCCGCTGGTGTATTGGGAGTTCGCCAACCACAACTCCTTCTCGCAGTGCGGCGCCGGCTGGTCCGCTCCATGTATTGCCGACGGCAACACGTCGTTCAAGCCGACCTGGGCGATCGAAACCAATTACTATATGGACCTCGGCTTCCTGCCGCAGAACATGCAGTATTTCTCGATCAGCGGCCGCGCGGCGTGGTATGGCAAGAAGGGCACCGACACTGAGCCGCTTCCCGCCAGCGTCGCCAACGGCGTCTATCCCACCAAGGTCGAGTTCAACTCCGAGCCGATCCGCCTGACCCTCGATGCCTCGAAGGCGATTTGGGGTGATAAGTACTCGCACTTCGTCGACGTCTGGGTCGCCTATCGCTATTGGCAGAACAAGTTCGGCCTCGATCACAACAACGCCGTGGCCTGCACTACTTTGGCCGGTGGCGCGAGGGTGAGCACCGGCTCCTGCACCGAGTCCTCGCTCTACTCCGGTGTCACTGTGAAATTCTAGCCCCCTGACACGCTTCAGGTGAACGACGATGGCGCCGCGTCAAACCTCCGCGGCGTCATCTTCGTTTGTGGGCAGGACGGTAGGGGATGAGCCGTAGGCGCAATCCGCTCTACGAAATTGAATTGGTGTTTGCTACTTCGTCCACACGCCGTCGTGCAGCGCTTCGGCCTCGTCTTCGAGCAGCGGCCCCGCAACCTCTGTCGGCCGCTGGCCGCTGGCAAAGACTTCGCGACAGGGCAAGTCGAGCGTCGGGTTCTCCGGATGATCGCCGGTGATGCCGCGCAGGCGGTGCTCGCTGAGGCCATAGACGACACGGCCGATGCCGGCCCAGTAGATCGCGCCGGCGCACATCGCGCAGGGCTCGGCGGAGGAATAGAGCGTGGCTCTCGCCAACACCTCGCGGCCAAGCGTGCGGCAGGCCTGCGTGGCGGCGAGGCGCTCGGCATGCGCGGTGCCGTCGTGATCCGGCATGTAGCCGTTCTCGGCCTCGATCAGGACCTTGCCCTCGGCATCGACCACGATGCAGCCGAAGGGATGGTTGCCGTGCGTGAGGGAACGGCGGGCGACCGCGAAGGAAAGGCGAAGGAAGTGCTCGTCACGCTCGGACCCGCCGCTCATCGCTCTTCCCTGGTCAATGCCCCGCCATGTGCCGGCCGACCACGGTGAGATCGGCTTCGCTGGTCCGTGCTTCATACACGAATTCGCCGTGGAACATCACCACCAGCCGATCGGAGAGTTCAAGGAGTTCGTCGAGGTCCTCGCTGACCAACAGCACCGCGGCGCCGCGGTTGCGCGCGGCCATGATCTCGGCATGGATTTGCGCCACCGCCGCGAAATCGAGCCCGAAGCAGGGATTGGCCGCGATCAGCACCTCGACGTCGCCGCCGAGCTCACGGGCCAGCACGGCGCGCTGGACATTGCCGCCCGACAGCGCCGAGATCGGCGTGTCGGGCGTGCGGGTCTTGATCTTGTACTGGGCGATCTTCTTCCGCGCGTCGACGCGGAAGGCACCGCGGTTGAGCCACCAGCCGAGGCTAGCGAAAGGCGCGCGGTCGAATTCGCGGAAGGCGATGTTGTCGGCGACGCTCATGCCGCCGACACAGGCGTTCTTCAGCGGCTCCTCCGGCAGGAGTGACATATTGTGCCGCCGCATCTCCTCGCGGCTGGCGTGATAGGGATCGCCGGCGACGCGGATCTCGCCACTCTCAGCCCCGCGCTGCCCGGCCAGCACCTCGACGAGCTGGCGCTGGCCGTTGCCGGAGACGCCGGCGATGCCGACGATCTCGCCGGCACGGACCGTAAGGGAGACGTCGTGCACGGCGATGGCGCCGGCGTCGTCGCGCGCGCGCATCTTCGCCAGCTCCAGCCTCGCCTTGCCGGCCTCACCGGTGCGCGGCGGCTGTAGCGTCAGCTCCTCGGCGCCGATCATGGTGCGCGCCATGGCGTCCGGCGTCAGTTCGGACACCTTGCCGGCGCCGGCGAGCTTGCCGCGGCGCAGGATCGTAACGTCGTCGGCGAAGGCCATGACCTCGCGGAACTTGTGCGTGATCATCAGGATGGTCAGCTCGCCCTTGACGACCATGTCGCGGAGCATGCCAAGCACCTCGTCGGCTTCCGCCGGGGTCAGCACCGAGGTCGGCTCGTCCAGGATCAGGAAGCGACGCTTCAGGTAGAGCTGCTTGAGGATCTCGCATTTCTGGCGCTCGCCCGCGGAGATGTCGGAGACCTTTGCGCTGAGCGGTACCTTGAATGGCATGCGCGCGAGAAAGGCCTCGAGCTCCTTCATCTCTTTCGGCCAGTTCACGACAGCCGGCACGTCATCGCGCGCCAGCACCAGATTTTCGGCGACCGTCATCGCCGGCACCAGCGTGAAATGCTGGTAGACCATGCCGAGGCCGAGGGCGTGGGCGTCCTTCGGATTGCCGATCGCCTGCTCGCGCCCGCCGACGAGAATGTCACCCTCGGTGGCGTGGTAATAGCCCATAATGCATTTGACGAGCGTCGACTTGCCGGCGCCGTTCTCGCCGAGCAGCGCATGGAACGAACCCGGCCGCACTTTCAGCGCGACATTGTCCAGCGCCAGGAAATCACCGAAACGCATGCTCATGGCGATGGCATCGACGCCGAAGGCGCCCGATGGCGGCGACGTTTCGCCGACGATCACGAAATCGCTCCGATGAAGGCGTCGGCGGTCGAGACCGCGCCAAACACGCCACCCTGCATTTTGATCATCTTCAGCGCGTGCTCGTGGTTGCTCTTGTCGGTCGCACCGCAGCAGTCATGCAACAGCACGCATTCGAAGCCGCGGTCGTTGGCCTCTCGCATGGTGGTGTGAACGCAGACGTCGGTGGTGATGCCAGTGAGCACGATGTTCTCGATGCCGCGCACGCGCAGGATCAGCTCCAGATCGGTGGCGCAGAACGAACCCTTGCCGGGCTTGTCGATGATGGGTTCGCCGGGCAGCGGCGCGAGCTCGGGGATGATGTCCCACCCGGGCTCGCCGCGCACCAGGATCCGGCCGCATGGGCCGGGATCGCCGATGCCGGCGCCGATCTGCCGGGAACGCCAGCGCTTGTTGGCAGGAAGATCAGAGAGATCGGGACGGTGGCCTTCGCGGGTATGGATGATGTGAAAGCCTTGAGCGCGCATTGCCGTGAGCAGTTTCTTGATCGGCTCGATCGGCGCCCGCGTCAGTGAGAGATCATAGCCCATCTTGTCCACATAGCCGCCGACGCCGCAGAAATCGGTCTGCATGTCGATGATGATGAGCGCGGTGTTCTCGGGGCGCAGATCGCCGTTATAGGGCCATGCATAGGGTTCGGACTTGATGGTGCGCTCGGGCATGATTTCGCTCTCTAGCGGGTGATCGACAATTCGGCCGGGGCTCCGGTCAACGTGCGTTTCGGCGAGCAGGTGATGATCATGATCGCCAGCGTCAGGAGGTAGGGGGCTGCGTTGAAGAGGTGGTAGCCGGAGGTGACGCCGACCGATTGCAACGCGGGTCCCAGCGCTGCGGCGCCACCGAAAGCGAGCGAGGCCCACAGACACAGCAAGGGGTCCCAGCGCGCGAAGATCACGAGCGCCACGGCCGTGATGCCCTGGCCCGAGGACAGGCCCTCGTTCCAGCTTCCGGGATAGAACAGCGACAGAAAGGAGCCACCGATGCCGGCGAGGAAGCCGCCGACCATGGTCGCGCGCAAGCGGATCAACAGCACGGAGTGGCCCATCGCACGCGCGGCGTCCGAACTCTCGCCGGCGGTGCGGATCAGGAGGCCCCAGCGCGTGGTCCGGAAGGCCCAGTAGAGAGTTGGGGCGAGCGCGACACCAATCAGGAACAACACGTTGACCCGTAGTGCCGCGCGCACCTGTTGAATGTCGCTCCACCAGCCGAAATCGATCGCGGGCAGCCGCGGCGCGGTGGGCTCGATCAGCGGCTTGCCGAGATAGAAGGCAAGCCCGGTGCCGAACAGCATCAAGGCGATGCCAACCGCGACGTCGTTGACACGCGGCAGCGAGCAGATGCCGGCATGCAGCGCGCCCAGAAGCGCGCCGGTGAAGCCAGCGGCGAGCACGCCGAGCCACGGCGATCCCGTAAGGTAGGAAATCCCGTAGGCGCTCATCGCGCCCATCACCAGCGTGCCTTCGAGGCCGAGATTGATGCGGCCGGAGCGCTCGGTGATGCATTCGCCCAGGCTCACGAACAGGAACGGGGTCGAGACGCGAATGGCGCCGCCGAGCACGGCGAGCGGGACCGTCCAGAGTCCGATCGAGCCGTCTGCCATCTCAGGACTTTCCCTTCAGAAACCCGATGCGGCCGTAGAGCGCATCGCTGGCCAGCACGAAGACGAAGATGATGCCTTGCAGCACTAGCACGGATGCATCCGGCAATCCGAGGCGGCGCTGCAACAGCCCGCCGCTGGCGCTGATACCACCGAGCAGGATCGCGACGGGGATAATGGCGAGCGGATTTTGCCGCGCCAGGAAGGCGACGAGAATCCCTGTGAAGCCGTAGCCTGCGGCGAGGTTCGCGTTGGTGCGCCCCTGCACCGCGGCGACCTCGACCATGCCTGCAAGGCCCGCGGCGCCGCCGGCGAGGAAGCAGACGATCAGGATCAGCTTGCTGACATTGAGACCGACGATCTTCGCAGCGCGGATGTTGCCGCCGGCAACACGCGCGGCGAAGCCAAACACAGTGTGATAGATCAGGATATAGGCGGCGAACGCGGCGATCAGGCCGAACACGAGACCCCAATGCACATCGGTGCCGGGGATCGATCCGATCATGTTGGCCGCGCCGATCTCGCGGGTCGACGGCTTGTTCAGGCTGCCGGGGTCGCGCATTGCGCCTTCGACGAGATGGTTGAGGACCGCGAGCGCGATATAGACGAGCAGCAGGCTCGAGATGGTTTCGTTGACGCCGCGATATTGCCGTAGCGCGCCCGAAAGCATGACCCAGAGGCCGCCGCCGATCACGCCGGCGACGACCATGGCGATCTGCACGATGAGCGGCGGCATGCCCTGAAGCACCAGTGCTGCGCTGGTTGCCGACAGCGCGCCGATCAGGAGTGCGCCTTCGCCGCCGATGATGACCATGCCGAGCTGCGCGGGCAGCGCCGTGCAGAGTGCGGTAAGGATCAGCGGCGCCGCGCGCGTCAACGTGTTCTGCCATGAGAACCAGGTGCCGAACGCGCCGTAGTACATGTAGAAATAGAGGTCGAGCGGGCTCTTGCCGAACATTGCGACGAAGATGCCGAAGACCCCGAGCGCGCCGGCCAGCGCCGCGCCCGGGATCAGGATATATTCGATCGCTCCGCCGTGACGCTGGAGGAATCCCGGATCGGCGGCCGGGGCAACGGTCCCGACCGCTTCAGCGAGATCTGCAGCTTCCGTCGTCACGAAGTCGCCCCGACCACGCCCTCCACGAGATAGTCCATCTTCTCGAGTTCGGGATCCTTCTGGCCGCGATCGGTGCCGGCCGCGATCACCGTCTTGCCCTTGTTATCGACCAGCCCTCCCTTGAAGATGGCGTAGCCGTCACCGGACAAGAACTTGGCCTTGACGTGGTCGGCGTGCTTGCGCGCCTCGGCGGAGACCGCTTCGCCATAGGGCGAGGTCTTGACGATCTCCTCCTTGAGGCCGCCGCGATAGAAGTTCGGAATGCTCTCGCCGGCGGCGATCATCTTGACGAACTTGGGGTACAGCGCTTCCCAGTTCCACTCGGCGCCCGTGAGATACGCTTTTGGCGCGAGCGGCGACTGGTTGACGTGATAGCCGCACACCATGGCGCCCCGACGCGCGGCGTTCTCGACCATGGTCTTCGGACCGTCGACATGGCAGGTCAGTACGTCGACGCCCTGATCGATCAGGCTGTTGGTGGCCTCGGCTTCCTTGACCGGCATCGACCAGTCACCAGTGAAGATCACTTGCGTGGTGGCCTTGGGATTGGCAAGCCTCGCGCCGAGCGCGAAGGCGTTGATGTTGCGCAGCACCTGCGGGATCGGTTTCGCGGCGACGAAGCCGAGCTTGCCGCTCTTGGAGCTATAGCCGGCGATGATGCCCGAGATGTATTGGGCTTCATCGATGTAGCCGAAATAGCTGCCGGCGTTTTTCGGGTCCTTGTCGCTCCACAGGCCGCCGCAGTGCTCGAAGTGCAGCTTCGGGAATTTGTTGGCCATCTTGACCATGTGAGGATTGTAGTAGCCGAACGAGGTCGGGAAGAGCAGGGTGGCGCCGTCGAGATTGATCATGGACTCGATCGTCTTCTCGACCGCGTCGGTCTCCGGCACCTTCTCTTCTTCCACGACTTTGAGGCCGGGAATCTTCTTCAGCGCCGCCGCGCCCTGCGCATGCGCCTGGTTGTAGCCATAGTCGTCCCGCGAGCCGACGTAGATGAATCCGATGGTGGTCTCGGCCGCGAAGGCCGGACGAATGCCCGTCGCCGCACCGAGGGTGACGGCCGCGCCGCCCTGCAACAAATGACGTCGTGAGACCCTGCCAAATTCCATTGCTTGCTCCCCTTGGCGGATGCACCGCCTCATCTCGCGCTGCGCCGGTCTGGCGGAGCCCGGGATAGATTGTCGCAAGCTTCGTGCCAGAGGCTACCGAGGGAGGATTTCCACTTAAGTTATTGAGAGCAATTTCCTATTTTCGGTGATCCGAGCTTGATCAGGAAAGCAGCAGATGAAAATATAGGCAGTATTTTATAATTGTATGCAATGGAGTTAAGCAGTCTTAACCGGCTTGGACATGTGCATGACGAGGGTCGGGTGGTCTGCCGGCAACCGCATTCATGCTAACCACGCGCTGATCGGAACGATGTCGACAGCGTGATTTCGCTGGCACCGAACTTGAATCGATTGCCGCCAGGACCGCCGTCGCCGCGGTCCCAAGAGATGGAAAGCCCGCCGAGATGGCTGCTGGTACCGCCGTTCATAATGGTTCGCTCGGCGAAGAGATCGTGCGAAGAATCAACGAGCTCGCGGCGATCTCGGAAGAAGGCGACAAGCTCACCCGCATCTATCTGACCGGCGAGCTGCGCAAGGCCGCGGACCTCATCCTGAGCTGGATGCACGACGCCGGTATGAGTGCACGTCTCGACGCGATCGGGAATGTCTGCGGGCGCTACGAAGGGGAGCGGCCGGGCGCGCCCTGCCTGATGCTCGGCTCGCACTACGACACCGTGCGCGATGCCGGCAAATGGGACGGGCCGTTGGGCGTGATCACGGCGATCGCCTGCGTCGCCGATCTCAACCGCCGCGGCAAGCGCCTGCCATTCGCGATCGAAATCGTCGGTTTTGCGGATGAGGAAGGGGTACGCTTTGCCTCGACCCTGCTCGGCAGCCGCGCCGTGGCCGGCACTTTTGACGAAAGCGTCCTCAACACACGCGACAGCGATGGCGTCGCGATGCGCGATGCGCTGGTGCAGTTCGGGCTCGACCCCGATCATATCGGCGCGGCCGCGCGGGCCCGGCGCGAGCTGCTTGCCTATTTCGAGCTGCACATCGAGCAGGGGCCGGTGCTGGAAACGCAAAACCTCCCCGTCGGAGTTGTCACTGCGATCGCGGGCGCGACACGGCTTGCCGCGCGGCTGACCGGCATGGCGGGGCACGCAGGCACGGTGCCGATGGCACTCCGGCGCGATGCGTTGGCGGGCGCGGCCGAATGCATCGGTGCGATCGAGCAGTTTTGCCGCACCGACGAGGGTGGGCTGGTCGGCACCGTCGGCTACATCCAGGCGAGGCCCGGCGCGACCAACGTCATCCCGGGCGAGGTGTCGTTCACCATCGATATGCGGGCGCCGACCGACATGCACCGCAAGCGCGCGGTCGCCGATGTCGTGAGGCAGATCGAGGCCATCGCAAAGCGCCGCCAATTGACACTTCAGCTCGACGTCACCCACGAGAACCGCACCGCGCCCTGCGCGCCCTGGCTCAAGGAGCAGATCGCGCAGGCGATCAAAGCGGAAGGTTTTTCCGTGTTCGAGCTGCCGAGCGGGGCGGGGCATGACGGCATGGCCATGATCGACATTGCCGACGTCGGCATGATCTTCGTTCGCTGCCGCGGCGGAATCAGCCATCACCCCGACGAGCATGTCGAGCTCGCCGATGCCGACGCCGGCGCGCGAGTGTTGCTGGGGCTGATCGAGAATTTTCGGCCGCGGGAAGGCTAAACTGAGCCCGCAAGTCACGGGATAGAGACACGAATCAGACAGGTCTGGAGCCGCGACGGCCTCCCGCCGGACCACGAGACCCATTCGACGGCGCGTATGAACAGCGGCATCTCTTTTCCATCCCATGGCGAAAACCGATTTTACCAGGGTATGGCGGCGACCTTCGTTGCCAGCGCGCTTCAGGCGGTGAACTTTCTGGGTGATCGATTCCTGAGGAAGTCGCATCATCCGTTCACGGCTATCGAGGACCTTTACCGGCACTCGATGGACAGTGCTTTTGCGGTATCTGAGTCCTTTCTCGTTACGGGCGCGCCGCACGCTTCTGCGTACTATCCGCGCGACTTTGCCTGGTTCTATCCCGACATCCTCGATCCCGACACTATCCTGGATTCGCAGGATGCGGTGCGCCGGGCTCGTCTGCTCGAAAAGAGCGTCCGCCTGCTGCTGGAAGCGGTTCGCGCCAACGTCGTCACGACGACGATCGTCCCGGCGGGGCGCGCCCGGTATCTCGGCGTGAACTATTTCTCGCGCCCTTCGGATACGCTGCTCGGCATTCTGGCCGGCCTGCGGCAGATGATCTCTGCCGAGGAGAGAGCGTCGTCCTATCTGGCGATGTCGCAATGCGTGCATGCCGGTCGCCTGCTGCTGGCCGAATATTGCGGTGATCTGAACCGCGCGATCCTCCAGCTCGCAAGCGAGCTCGAGCCGTTCAATGATGATGGCTCTACGTATTTGCTGTGCGATGCCAGTGCTCCGCGCTCTGCGGCAACGGACACGCGCGCCGAGCGCAGGCGTTTCGTCACCAATGCCTGCGTCTACACGACATTCGTGTGGGGCGTGCGGCTTGGAATCGTCGACGAGAACGAGCTGAAGCGGCGGCTCGGACGCGACCTGGCGCAGTACAAGGGGGACCTGCTCCGCCTGTTCGGCAAGGGTGGCTATATCAGGCATTCCCTGGATGGCCCCACGCGCTCGCCGGTGTCCGCGGTCGCGCTGGATTTCGTCAGTGTGCATCGCGGCTTCTGGGATATGAACGAGCCGGCCGAGCGCGCGCTGTTCGCAGCCACGGCGGATCTGATCCTTGCGGAGCCGCGCTTTCGCATCCCCGGCACATTCCACTTCCTGGTGTCCGCGGATAATCCGCGGAACAAGATGATCCACAAGATCGCGGCTCCCGCCTATCAGGGACGTTCCTCCTGGCCGACGTTCAACGTCGAATTCGCGGATCGCATGCTGGACTATGATGAATTCTCGTGCAGCGATACCTACCGTTCCTGCGCCCAGGGAATTCTGAAGGACATTCGCACCGCAACCGAAGTCCACGGCGGCTATCAGGAACTGATCTCGGAGTGGGGCCTGAAGTATCGCACCTGGGCCTACAAGGGTGCCGTGGCCCACTCCTGGTTTCCGCGTTTCCTCTCTGTCTGGAGGAGGGCGCATGGAACGCCGCTCCTCCAGTGGAATGACTGAACGGCGGTCGTTACCCCGCCGTCACGTCCACAAGCTCGCCACCGTCGAGGACCTTGGCCGCCTTGGCGCGGTCGAGGTCGCCTTCCCAGGCGGCCACCACCACGGTCGCAACGCAATTTCCGGTGAGGTTGCCGACCGCGCGAGCCATGCCGATGAACCAGTCGACCGACAAGACCAGCACGAGGCCGATCGCAGGGATGCTGGGCACCGCGTTCAGCGTCGCCGCCAGAATCACGATCGCGGAGCCCGGTACGCCATGCGCGCCCTTCGAGGTGATCAGGGAGACGCCGAGCACCAGCAGGAGGTCGCCGAAGGACAGCGGCGTGTTGGTCGCCTGCGCGATGAAGACGACCGCAAGCGTCAGGTAGATCGAGAACGCGTCGAGGTTGAAGGAATATCCGGTCGGAATCACGAGTCCGACGACGGAATCCTTCACGCCCATCCGCTCCAGCTTCTTCATGATCTGCGGCAGCACGGCGTCGGACGAGGCGGTCGCGAGCACGATCGTCAACTCCTCGCGCAGGTAGGCGAGGAATTTGAGGATGTTGATGCCGGCAAGCGCCATGACGCCGCCGAGCACGCCCAGCACGAAGATGCCGACCGAGACGTAGAACAGCGCAACCAGTGAGACGAGCTGCTTGAGCGAGCCGACGCCGTATTTGCCGACGGTGTAGGCGACTGCGCCGAGTACGCCAAGTGGAGCAACGCGGACGATAAGCCCCATGACGCGGAACAGCACGGTCGAGGCGGCATCGATCATCGACGTCACGAGCTTGCCCTTCTCGCCGCCGACCAGTGCGAGGCCTACGCCGAACAGCACGGCGAAAAACAGCACCTGGAGCACGTCGTTGCGCGACAACGCGTCGAACGAGGTGCTCGGGATCACGTTGAGGAGGAAGGAGCCGATGCCGCCGCCCTGAAGCTTGTGGGCGTTGTCGGCATAGGTATTGAGCGCCTTGGCGTCCAGCGTCGAGGGGTCGATGTTCATGCCTTGACCGGGGCCGAAAGTGTAGGCCAGGATGAGACCTACCACGAGCGCGACTGTGGTCATCACCTCGAAATAGACCAGCGCTTTGACCCCGACCCGTCCGACCTTCTTGAGGTCGCCCGCGCCGGCAATGCCGTGCACGACGACGCAGAACACGATCGGCGCCACGATCATCGAAATCAGCTTCAGGAAGGCGTCGCTCAGAATCTTGAGCGAGATGGCAAAATCCGGCGCGGCCACCCCGAGAATGATGCCGAGGATCAGCGCGGCCAGGACCTGGACGAACAGCGACGTGTAGAGCGGCTTTGGCTCGGCGGCCGGGGCCGCGGCAATGGTCGACATGGTGACTCCCCCGTTTTGACGACGTCTCGATCGTCGAAAGGAGCAACAAGCGTGCCAGATTGTCGCGGTTTTCGCTGAGGAGGAGGTCTATTCGGTCTTTTTGCGGTGCGACCGGCATCCGCATCGGCGCCGGGAAACCGTTCCAGGTGCCGTCGGTCACGTGGACAGACGATTTTGCGGTCCACAGTCACGTTCTGCGCGCGGGTGGCCGCGTCACGCCGCGAGATCCAGCAGCCGACACGATCCGCGTACCAGCACCTTGCGTCCATTCGGCGTCATGACCGGCACGCCGTCGCAGACGACGACAAGACCGAACTTGACGAGGCTCTCGATGAGATAGGCCTTGGAAAGGCGACCGTTCGACACCGGGTCGCGAAGCGCCTTCAGAACCTCCCATTGGTCTGGCGAAAGATCGAAGTCGATGTCGTTGCTCATGTTGCCTCAAGCCGTGGTGCCGTTCCTGCGCCTCTGTTAGAGGCGCTGCATGAAGACCGTGCGACGACAATGAGTCGGGAATTCGGTGAGGCGTTTAGAACTTCTCTTCACAAATTGCTGCACGCCATTGCGCCACAAGAGTTAAGACCGCTCGGTCACGAGGACCGTCCGAGCCTCGATCACATATTGATGATGTAGGCTTGATGTTGGTCCGCGAACTACCGCACTGCACGGGAAGCGCTGCTGTCCCATTCTGCCTCGCAATATGCACAGAAATCATGAGAACGAAGGGTTCGGGATTCTGTTACGCTGATTCGCGGGGAATGGCTTCACACGGCAGGAGTGGAGTGCATGAACAGGCTGGTCGAAATTCGCAGTCAGGAATCCCTGTGCCGGGAGCGTGCCGCGCTTGATTTGCAGCGCCGGCTTTTCTGGCTTGCGCAAGCTCAGGAATGGGAGCAGCGCGCGCTTGACGAGATCGCCTATCATTTCCGGGAGTGCAATGTGGCTCAGACGGAGCTGGGGCGAAACTGACGTCGGCTGTGGGTAAGGCCTACTGATAAGTCGCCACAATATCGGATACCGCGCGCTCGAGCTGCTGCGCGGTGGCGCACTGGCGCACCACGCTGCAGAAGGTCGCATAGCGCGGCATCTCGGAATCGCCAAAGCCCCAGGCGAGACGTCCTTCGGGATTGAGCCACACCAGTCGCTTCGAGCGCTCAGAGATGCGGCGCAGGATGTCGGCGCGCGGATCGAGATTGTTGCTGCGGGCATCGCCCAGCACGATCACCGTGGTCTGCGGCGTCAGCGTGCTCATGAACTCCTTCTCGAAATCGGCCAGCGCCGAGCCGTAGTCGGAGGAGCCGAAGCCGACCTTGGACATGATCTCGGCCATCGCCTCTTCCGGCGGTTTCGATTCCAGGATGTCGCTGACTTCGATCAGATGCGAGGAGAAGGCGAACGAATGGACGTCGTCGACCACCTCGTGCAGCGAGTGGATCAGGAGCAGGAAGAAATCCGAGACCTGCGCCACCGAGCCCGAGACGTCGCAGAGTGCCACGATCTTCGGCCGATCGCGATGCTTGCGCTTCCAGGCCGTGAGAAAGGGGATGCCGCCCCAGGCGGCATTGCGGCGCAGCGTGCGGCGGACGTCGAGATGACCGCGCCGTTGGCGCTTGCGTGGTTTCGAATAGCGCTCGCGCAGGCGACGTGCGATCTGGCGGATGAGAGCGCGCATCTCCGCGACATGGCGGCGCTCGATGCGGGCAAGCGGCGCGTTGCGAAGAATCTCGTTGCGGAGGTTTTCAGCTTCCTCGCGGGCATAGAGCGCAAGCCCCTGCGCGACGGTGTCGCGGACGGCTTCGCGCAAGGCATCGAGCGCGGCGCGAAGCCGCTCGGCCAGTGCCGGATTGGTCGCGGTCAGCTCCTCGAGATCGTCGCGCAGCCGCTGGAGCCCCATGGCGTCAAGGATGCGGCTGGAGAAGATGCCGCGCTGGGTGGAGTAGCGGATGTCGGATAGGGAGGCCGCACCTGAGGCGCTGGCGATCGCGGCGGTGATCGCGTTGCGATCCTGCAACAGCAGCATCTGCGCGAGGGGCCCCAATTCTGCGGGAGGCGAACCGGCGCTCGCATCGCTGGCCGCACTCGACGACGGAGATTGATCCGCGTCCTCCGAAACATAGTTGCTGTCGGCTTCAGGCTGTTCCTGTCGCGGCTCCGGCTGGCTGAAGAACAGATCGAAACAGTCTCCGAGCGCGAGCTTTTCGTCCTGCGACTTGGCGAGCGTCAGAAGGAGCGCATCGCGCAGGATGGTCCGGTCGGAGACGCCGACCTGCGCGACCGCACGCATCGCATCGATGCTTTCGGCCGGCGAGACATGGACCCCGGCGCCCCGTGCGGCACGGAAGAAACGATGGATATTCTCGCGCATCGGGGTCAACCGAAGACGTTGGATCGTGCTGCCTTGGCAATGAAGGTCGTAATCTGAGGCTGAGCCGCCTCGATGTCGGCCTCGTATTTCAGGAGCACGTTGAGCGTGTCCTTGACGATCTCGGTGTCGAGCTCCGAGGCCTGCAAGAGCACCAGCACGCGTGCCCAGTCGATGGTCTCGCTGACCGAAGGCAGCTTCTTCAGGTCGAGCGAGCGGATTTCGTGGATGAAGCCGACCATCTGCCGCCGCAGCGTCTGCGAAATGTTGGGGACGCGGCTCTCGACGATGCGCTCCTCGAGCCGCTGCTCGGGGAAGCCGATGTGCAGATGCAGGCAGCGCCGCTTCAGGGCGTCGCCGAGATCGCGCTCGCTGTTGGAGGTGAGGATCACCGTTGGCGGCGTGATCGCGGAGACGGTGCCGAGTTCGGGGATCGTGACCTGGAAATCGGAGAGAATTTCCAGCAGCAGCGATTCGAATTCCGCATCCGACTTGTCGATTTCGTCGATCAGGAGCACGCAGCCGCCCGGCTGCTCCAGCGCTTGCAGCAGCGGCCGCGGCTCGACGAACTCCTTGGAGAAGAACACGTCACCGAAATCGTGGAGTTGATTAAGTGCAGCGTGCAAAGTCTGCGCGCCGCCAAGGACTTCTCCGAGCTTGTCCTTGAGGATCTGCGTGTAGAGAAGCTGCTTGGCGTATTTCCATTCATAGAGCGCCTTGGCCTCGTCGAGGCCTTCGTAGCACTGAAGGCGGATCATCTTCAGGCCGCGCCAGGCCGCGATCGCCTTGGCAAGCTCGGTCTTGCCGACGCCCGCGGGTCCTTCGACCAGGATCGGCTTCTCGATCTGTTGCGACAAATAGACGGCGGTCGCGATCTGCCGGCTCGCGATGTAGCCTCGAGCGGCGAGACCGCTCTCCACTGCCTCGATCGCTGTCGAGGGCTTCTGTTCAGCCACGAAAAGGCGCTCCCAAAGGTCTTGATTGAGGCTTTTTCTGCCTGCGTTCACGGCAAAGAACAAGCCTCGTTTGGGAGAGGCCAGACCCGCGCGAATGAGCGTTTTTTCCGCTCAACGCAAATAGTCGGGCGGCCAACCGGCCGCGGGATCAGTGCCGCAGCAACTCCGGCTTGCGGATCGTCTGTCTGACCTCGGCGCCGCAATCGGCGCATTCATAGACGAAGTCGATCTTGGCAAGACTCCAATGCGGTTCGACCTCGCGCACATACATTGGAAGGAACCCCATGCAAGCAGGGCAAATCACAGGCGCGATCTCGATATCCTGATGATGCTGTACATAAGCTGGCATCTCGGCTCTCCTTCGCAGACGACCTCCAAACCCGCGCGAAGGCTACTGCCGGCCGGCGAAAGGCCGACATCAACTCTTTCGAACAGAGGCGGAACGGCGGAGGTTTGTCGTTCGCTGTGACATTCTTGTTACGTCTCTGTACTGTGACGGGTGGAGCAAATACCTATTTCAAAGCCCGATCCGATATTCGGACTTCGACCTCAACGATAAGGGAGCAACGCCCATGACGCATGCCATTCGCTTTCATAAGACTGGTGGTCCGGAAGTGCTGGTCTGGGAAGAAGTCAGTGTCGGCAAGCCCGGACCAGGCGAGGCACGAATCCGCCATACCGCCGTCGGTCTCAACTTCGTCGACATCTACAATCGTTCGGGCCTTTACCCGGTGCAACTGCCGAGTGGGCTTGGTAGCGAGGCTGCTGGCGTCGTCGAGGAGGTCGGGCCTGGCGTCACCGATCTGAAGCCCGGCGATCGCGTCGCCTACGGCGCCTCGCCGCTCGGGGCCTATTCCGAGGCGCGGCTGATCCCGGCCGACCGACTGCTGAAGCTGCCGGACGGTGTCGACGACAAGACCGCAGCGGCGATGATGCTGAAGGGGCTCACAACGCAATATCTGATCCGGCAGACCTATCGGGTGAAGGCCGGCGACACCATCCTGCTGCATGCGGCCGCCGGCGGCGTCGGCCTGATTCTCTCCCAGTGGGCCAAGCATCTCGGCGCAACCGTGATCGGCACCGTCAGCAACGACGAGAAGGCCAAGCTCGCCAAGGAGCATGGCTGCGACCATGTCATCATCTATAGCCGCGAGGATTTCGTGAAGCGCGTGGACGAGATCACCGGCGGCAAGAAGGTGCCGGTGGTCTATGACTCGGTCGGCAAGGATACGTTCTTGAAGTCGCTCGATTGCCTCGCGCCGCTCGGCGTCGCCGCGCTGTTCGGTGCGTCCTCCGGCGCCGTCGAGCCGCTCAATCTCGGTCTGCTGGCGCAGAAGGGCTCGCTCTACGTCACCCGGCCGACGCTGTTCACCTACGCCGCCAAGCGCGAAAGCCTGGTCGCGATGGCGGGCGAGCTGTTCGATGTCGTCAAGTCCGGCGCGGTCAAGATCGAGGTGCGCCAGACCTATCCACTGAAGGACGCCGCCAAGGCGCATGCCGATCTCGCCGCGCGCAAGACCACGGGATCGACCGTCCTCACGGTGTGATCTCCGACCGGGCTGTGGCGCAGGCTGGCAGAGCGTTTCGAGCGAACTGGATTCCGGTTCGCGTAGAGAAAACGCGTCAAAATAAGAAATCCAGAGCCCGTTCCGATTCGATCGGACCGGAAAAGGTCGGCCCTGGGCCTGCGTTATGTCCGCTCGTGCTTACGCAGATCGCGGGCGTGATCGAGGCGGAGAGCCTGGAGGTCGACTTCTTCGGGCGGGATCCGGGGCAGGGCAGCCTCAGCGAGGATCGCCTCGGTCACGTCTTCGACCGAATTCTCCACGATTTCCTGGATGAACGAGATATTCCGATATTCCCCTGAGGCAACGCGGGAAATGACCTCGCGCCTGGTGATTTCAGGGTCGACCACTGCCTCGCGGCCGCGGCGCCCATAGTCGATCATCACGACGAAATACTGCATGAAACGATCCTGCCGTGCCCATGGTCGGGCACGGCAGAGTATTTCCGAAAAACGGAATCAAGTCAAGGTGAATTTCGTAAAAACGGAAATTGCAGCCTACTTGCCCCTCTTGCGCGGGCGCGCCGACTTGGCGCGCAGCCGCTCCAGCTGCCCCTTGGGCATCGACAGGCAGATCTCGCCGACCCACTCCAGTTTCACGCCGACGATCTGCTTGGCATTGAAGCTGCTGAGATTGACGACGGAGGGGGATTTGCCTCGTTCGATGGTCTTCAGATAGCGCTCGCCGGTCTTGAGCCGGACCACGGCCTCCTCGCCGTAGAAGCTCGACAGCGGATGGCGCTGGTCCTTGTAGACTACGATTACGTCGCCGCTCTCGTATTTGGGCAGCATCGAATCGCCCACGATCTCGAATGCGATGGTCTCCTCCATGATCGGAAAGGGCAGCGCGATGTCGCCAAGGCCTTCGGGGGGAACCTGCTCATAGTCCGGCTCGATCACGGCACCGGCCCCGACGCGGCCCATGATCGGCGCGAGATTGAGCTCGAGATATTCCATGATCGGAATGATTTCCGAAGCCTTCACCAGGCGTTCGCCGCCGAGGATCTCCGAGACAGCGCCGGGGCGTACGCCCATGGCAGCCGCCAGGCCGCCCTTGCTCTTGCCCGTCTTTTCCAGGCCCCGTTCGATCATTGCAGCGTCCAACATGGTGATTCCCTCGATTGTCCATCGTCCGTCTCTTGTAATCCGAAATTCGGAATTGATGCAATTATGAATATCAGAATTATCGCTTGACTTCGACTTCGGAATACCGGAATGTAGGCTCCGCCTCGCGGTCGTGCGATCGGAGGAGGCGCATCACAGGACAGCAGCATGGAACCGGCTCATTGGCCGTCGGAGCACTCCGACGCGCTTCGCGACTATTTTCTCAAGGGGTTGTCTTATGCGGAGATCGGAAGACAGATTAACGCAAGGTTCGGGACGGCTTACACGCGCAACGCGGTGGTCGGCCGCGCCAAGCGGCTCGGGCTGATCGTGCAGGTGCGGATGACGAGCCCGTCGATCGTGCCGGTGCTGCCGTCTGGAGCCTGTCTTATCCTCCCGCACCGTCACGCGTTACTGAACCTGCCGCCGAAATCTGCGATGAAGCCTGCCGCGCAGGTCAAATTGCGCTGCGTCGGCGTCCAGCCGCGCCTGGTCCCGTTGGTCGAACTCGCTGCCGAGGACTGTCGCTATCCCTATGGCGGCGACAAGGACGGGGAGGAGATTACCTTCTGCGGCCATCCAAGTGAGCCGGGCTCGAGCTATTGCATGCCGCATGCGCGCCTGACGAGCCGCGCCGGAGCCGGATCCGCCCGCGTCGACGGCCCCGTCGTGCTGAGGCTGGTCTCTGCCGCCTGACCTGACGACCGTCCGTTCAATCGTCAATTTCGCAAGGAGTATCCGAGTGGCACGTGTCCGACGCAACAGTTCCTTTAAACTGGCGAATGTCTACGACCGACGCTCACGTGAGATACCGTTCAATGCGGAGGTGGCGGAAGTCGAGGTGGACAATCCGCTGGCGCTCGACCCCGGCGAAAAGATTATGGCCGTGCGGTCGATCCGCAGCGATCCGCTCGGCCGGCTGCATGCGCACCGTCAGATCGACGAGGCGCAGTATCGCGGCGGGCGCGCCTTCCAGGACGATTGGGAGAAGGCCGAGCGAGGCCCTCAGGCAATGGACCCGACTCGCGAATATGTCGATGGCGCGCGCATGCGCGAGCCGGTCACCGAGAGCCAACGCCAGGCGGTGCTGCGGCTGAACCGGATCGAGCGCGAACTCGGCACAGACGGTGCCGCGCTAGTGCACGACGTGTTGGTGCTGGGCCTGACCATGGACGAGATCGGCCAGCGTCGCGCCGTCCGTACGCAGCGCTGGATCGACTATTTTGCCCGACGTTTCCGTGAATGCCTGGACCGGCTGGCAGTGATCTATGGCTTTGCGACGGAAACGGGGAGACAGCGTGCAGGGCAACGAAGATGACAACGGCGCGCCCGCGACCACGATCGTGGGCGCGCCGGTCTTGTGCTTAGGGATGCGGTAGGATCTGGTAGGTCGTGGCATAGGGCTCGACCCGCAGCGAGGCGTTGGCCAAAAGGCCGATTTTGGCGGTCGGCGCCTGCTGCAATTCGCCGTTCGGACCGCGATGCACGTTGTATTGCCAGACGGTGAGATCGCCCTTCTGTACCAGAGCATGTGCAACGGCGCTGGCATCATTGCCGCCGAGGGCCTGAAGCTCCTCCGTCGACAATCCGACGACGATTTCGTCCTTGATGGTGACGATCTTGAACAGGTTCATCCTGGTCTCCTGCGCCCACGCGCTTTGTGTCGAGAAGGTGAGAAGCGCGACTGCGGCGCCCTTGATGAGATCGCAGCGAGAAAGCATGCCGTCGTCCTTTGGTGCTGGGGCGCCCGGTTCGATCAATGCATCGGCCACGGCGCCCGTGATCTGCGTGACTGTTCGCCACCGCTTTGTCGTTTGCTCCTCGAAAACGGTTCACGGCCGGAAACAAATGCGGCCCGATGAATCCTGATGCGAAGAGGCCGAGTCCAAGTCCAAGAGCTCGAGGGGACGGGTTTGGATGAAATCCAAACGTAATAGTTTGTCTCTTGGTCAGAAGGCCGCGCTGTGGCTGCCGATCCATAGCGCGAGATCGACGCCTATTTCGTCGACGATACAACCGCCGACGCCAGACTCAACAATTACGTGTATACGCTGAAGAAGCACTGGTTCGCGTCCACCAACATCCATTCACATCCGAAACAACACGAAACGCAGCGTCGATTGACGGCAATCGAGGCTGTATGCCTGATCGATGCCGCTTCTTGACGCAGGTGGGTGACGGCGGGCCCTATTCCTGTTATCCGGAATTGCCGTGGTGCGATGCAGACGAAGCATCGCTGCGCCAACCGTTGGGCTTGCCGGAGGGGTTGTTTCTTGACATAGTTACAACCTGTTCAGGTGCGCGCTTGCACATGTAGCTCGGCGTGCGAACACACCGGGCTTCCCCCGGCCGAAGGCGCGCCGTCGCCATAGCATCCGGTTATGGCATCCGGTTATGGCATCCGGTTATGGCGTTGGGTTCTTAGTTGGGACCTCGATGTTGGATCACGAAGTCCGATGCTTGTCATAGGTGCGAGATGAAGAACCTCGATTTCGCAGCTGAGCTGCACCTCAAGCTCGGCGCGCCCGCAAGCGGCACCGTCGAAAGCCTGCGCCTGCTCCGCGCCTTTCTGAAGCTCGCGCCCCGGCAGCGTTTCGAGGTCATCAAGCTCGTCGAAGACCTCGCCACCGAAGAAACCCTCCCCGAACACCCCCTTTCCTGAGCCGGCCCGCGCGCCCCGCCTTACGATTTCCTGCCAAAGCCGGCCGCCAAGCGACGACTTCCCCGGGGCTGGACGCTGGCAGGCGATCCGGCAAGTGTGGTATTCAGTTCTGAAAACGGGAGGAGTGCGACCATGATCGAACCGAAGCTCGAAGTTCCGGCCGAACTGCGCGACCTGGCCGAGAAGACGATTGACCAGGCGGAAAAGGCATTCGGCATGTTTTTCGAAGCCGCCACCAAGTCGATGACGACCGTTCCGGGCGCGGGGGCGGACGTGTCGAAGCAGGCGCTCGCTTTCACCGAGCAGAACATGAAGTCGGCGTTCGAGCATGCTCGCAAGCTCGTCCATGCGACCGACCTTCAGGAGGCGATGCGAATCCAATCGGATTTCCTGCGCAGCCAGTTCACCAGTGCCGGAGACCACATGCGCCAGATGACCGGCAGTCTCATGCAACCGGGTAAGGACAAGTCCTGATTCTCGGTGTGTTCACGCCGCGTCCACAGATTGGACTTGTCCGGCGTGAATATCGCCACTGGTGCCGGTCCATGATGGCCGTCGAATGGACCTCATTCGCCGCCCATCATGCTTTCTGCTGACCCCTGTCGGTTCTCAGGCAGGGATTTGCATATGTCGCAGGTACCTTGAGCCATCGGCCGCTCTGCTAACGCAGCGATGCGATGTAGGCCGCGATGTCGCCGGCTTCAGTCCGGCTCAAGGGGAAATTCGGCATCTTCGGGTGCGGGTCTAGCAGGAAAAAAGCGCGTCTTTCTGAACTGAAGTCGGGCCTGCGCGCAACGGACGCGAAGGAGGGAACGTCGGCGCTCGCCTGGATCTGGCCGTTCGCCACGACATGGCGGCTGGCGGACCAGCGCTTCGCAAGCTCGGCGCCATGATCTGCATCGGCGCTAGAAAAAGATAGGCCGGCAACAAGCGCAGCCTTGAAGCAGGGCGGCCCCGGGGTGTCTAGGAGCCCGGGGCCACAACCTCAGCTTCCGGTGGGTCCAATAGTTCGGCCACGGGGTCCAAGCGGGAATCAGCGGAGCACATTTGGCGAAAAGTTTTGCATCTGCAGCCTGCTGCATTTCTATGCGGTGAACGCCCTTCGGATGATGCGGGGAGTTCGATCCCGCAACATGGGCAGTGTGATCGCAGCCCAGCGACAATTGTTGTGTCTATTCCTGGCGTGTGTGGGCGATGACGTCTATGATGCAACTGGACAGATTAGTCGACCAGAACAGCGCTGACGAACATCGTGTACGGTGCTTTTGACAAATAGAAGCCGTTCTAATTTTACCTAGGGCGCTCATTGTGCGGCGCCCGCCGGTGGGGAGGCCTAGCGGCTAAGCGCTACAATACCAGTATTCGTATTCCCCAAATTCTGCACGGCCTTGCTCATCGTAGGATCGTTGACGTAGCCGCTGGCGGGGGTAGAAGAGCCATTGTTCTCATTCCTAGCGCGATTGCCCAGCCGATTTCCCGTAGTTTGATGGTTGAGAGCATTGCTCGTGTTAGGTCCGGGCGAACCACCCGCACCGCTCGCGGTGCCACTGCTCGACATCGAGCCGGCCGCCGTGCTGCCTGAGCCTGTTCCTCCTCCCGAAGCTCCACCTGAACCACCTCCGCCAGCTTGCGCCAGGGCCGAGGTGCTTGGTCAAAACGCGACCGCTATCCTGTTCGTTCAGGCGGCGCAAAATGATCTTCGTTCGACTGACGCTTCAACGTGGCTTGCAGCCCTTGATGGGTATTTGGCCACTTTCCAGGATGCAATTAAGTCCTCACGCAAAATCGTGCAGCTCAAAATCAGCACGCACAATCCTCCTAACGAAAGTATCTTCAATGTTAATCGGGCCATCGCCGACGGGCTCTGCGCCGCTTCCCAGCGAAGGAAGGTGCGACTTCGTCCTAGCACTACTTTGGCAGAATTTATTTGCGCCAGTGTTTCTCAAGGATTTGTTTTCGGCAGTATGGACACCGTTGAGGCGGCGGCGAACGAAGCGGATAGTGCGCTGTCGCTGATTACGGACAGCGTAGCGGATGACCCGACCGTGGCTTTGGCCAAAATCCACTATTTGCGCAGCCGATGCGAGCCGGAGACGTGGTGGGATTTCGCAAGCGAACGTCACAGGCGTTATCCCGATAACGAAAACTTGGCAGGTGCGGCAGCAGAGGCTCGCATAGACCAAGCAGCCCGTTGGGCAGAGACGAACCAACGCCGCACACTAAACCGCGAACTCCGCGCACAAATTGCCGAAGCCATCGCCATTCTTGAGCAAATGCGACAGAAGTTCGCTGGCTCTGAAGCTGCTTGGGACGACAATCGGATGTCTCTGAGTGTCAATCTGGCGATTGGTCTTCGGCTGCTACGGCAGCATGATGAGGCCAAGAAGGTAATCGAAGCGGCGCTCTTCGGAGACCGATGAACATCTGCCGCCGCGCGCTGTGGCAACCTTTACGAAGCCAGCCGGATTCGGCGACGCCGAGAAGGCGAACTTATGCAGTCTGAAGCGCTGCGACTCGCACGATTTCGTTCTCTAGCCGGTCGATGCAATTCTCATCGAGCAACAGAAGAACAGTTGCGCCCAATCAAGCGAGCATCATAGACACGCTGCATTGTGAATGCTGACGACGACGCTCGCGTTGAAGCACACCATACGGACCGGATAGACATACTGGCCGGAGAGGAGGCCTTGCAGCACTGTTTCGAGATCGGTGTGCTGTTCGTCCGTCTCGCGCCAGGCGCAGCCGGCGCGCGCGCCAAAGTCTTCGAGCACGATGTAAATGTCTCGGTCGAGACGGTCGGTTGGCACGACCGAGGGCGAGGAACGCATACACTTACTCCGATACTACGGACGGCCGAGAGGCGGCCCCAGCTTGGGGGCTGGTGGGGCGGGGCCGCTCCGCCAGCTCAGGCGGCGAGCGGGCGATGACTGAAATGCCGCCGCTCCTTGTGGTTCCACTGAGCTGGGTCAACCCGGAAAATCCCCAGTCGCGCGAGCTTACGTTCTTCTATCCTTCCTGGTCTCGATAGTGGGCGAGCTCCGCTCTTGCGAGTGCCCGGGCCTGTTCAAGCGCTTCTGCCCCGGTCAATAGGTTCGGTGCAAGCCGCCGTCCCGCGATATCGTCCCAATAGAAGTAAACGCTCGGCCGACCATCGGCGAATTGACTTCATAGCTGCCGGTTAACGGCACAGCTTCGTGCTTACGGATGCGAACGGGAGTGGGTGGCATCGTCTGGATATTGCCTCGCATAAGTTCTTAGCAAGTTCGTGGCTGATCGCGTGCCGGTTCTCAGCCGGACCGCAAATAGAAGGCCGCAGCGGGAGGTTTAAACCGCTGCGGCCCGCGCATTGCCAAAAAAGCCCGGGTCAAATCGAAAGTAAAATATGCAGTCAGCCCCGGTGACAAAATTCTGCTCTAACTTTGCCTCGTTTGCCAACACAATTTCTGGGGAACCGAAATCCATCTTGCGGGAAGTTCCGAGAACGGGAACAGTTTTGCTATTCTCGCGCGCGAAGGACTGTGGCGCGTGCAAAATCACAAATCTAAGCGGTGCAGAGAGGGCGAGGTACAGACGCTGATCAAAATGGTCAACGCGGGCTCGACCGCGACCGAATAGCCACCGCGCTTGGAAGGTATATCGCTTCGGTGAAACGTCTGGCCGGAGACATGGGCCTTTGCTGGGGAGCGAGAGGGGCGCTGCACGGAGATAGCAGGCAGCTCCGGTCGGCGCCACTTCTGCCGAGGTTCACGCTCGCGGGTCTATGTCTCTTCTAGTGGGCCGCAACGAGCGCCGCCATACTGAATGCGACTACGCTTGCAGCAGCCAAGGACCAGAGCGCTATAGCGATCTCTTTGGGCATGGTCGTGGCCTCCTGACGAAAGCCGCCTCACCCTTACTGCCAGACGAGCCTAGAGCGCATACCGATCAGCATTGTGTAGGCAAGCCGCCGCCAAGTCAGGTTCATCAGGAACGAGCATGTGGTATCCCCGTATTTTATGCGGTCAGCTTCCAGTCATCGTTGCACTATCGCGTCCACGCGGGCTGCCTAGCTCCACTCGTTCTCGGGCAATGCGCCAGGCGGCGGCCTAAGCTCCTCCAAGCCCGCTTCGATGATAGCAAATTCGTCCTGAACGGCTTGAATGGCGTTCGCGGGATCGATACCCGAGACGGCCTGCAGCTCGCCCCAGCATCCTGCGCCGATGCGCGAGCAATTGTGCGAGAGCGCGTCGATCCTTGCCCCGCACATAACCTGCGACAATCAACTCCATGGCTTTTGACATTCCGCATCATCTCCGCAGCCAATCATTGGTGCAAGCAAACTCCCGCCAAGCCGAGCTGCGTTGTCGGCACCGATCTCCCGCCGGCCGGCCGCGCCGCAGCGGCGTCGGTACTGAGAAGGATTCACCACAAGCGTTCGCTTCCTGTTCGGCGGCCGTTCTCGTTGACGTTGAAAATACAACCTGGAATCGCGATTGCGGTTGTATGAGAGAACGCCCGGGAACGCCGCTTCAGCTTCGCGGTTGGAGAGTCGTGAATAAGGTAGGTAGAGTGCCCCGTCGTCGGCTCCCCAACACCGGCGGCGGGCTTTTGTGAGTTGCGTTAGTGGCAAAGCGTACCCGGGCACCGGCCAAGAAGCCGCAGGCTTCCATGCCGGGCTTCATCAGCCCTCAGCTTGCGACCTTGAAGATGAAAGCTCCTTCGGGGGCTGAATGGATTCACGAAGTCAAATACGACGGCTACCGCATCCAGCCCCACATCCACGGCGACACCCGTAAAGCCTTTACCCGCAACGCCCACAACTGGGTCAACCGTTTCTCGGTCATTGCTGGTGCCTTCGACATTCCGGGTCAGGCCATCGTGGACGGGGAGGTGGTGGTCATCCATGAGGGGCGAACCAACTTCTCCGAACTTCAGGCGGACCTCGGCCGAGGCGACCAGGACCGGCTGGTTTACTTCGCCTTCGATCTTCTATGGTTGGACGGCAAGGACGTTCGCAGAATGGCTCAGCTTGCCCGCAAGGAGCTGCTGAAGCAGCTGATAGACGAGAACGGGCTGGAAGCTCCCATCTTCTACAGTGAGCACCATGAGGGTGACGGGCAGGCGCTGTTCGAGGCGGCCAGCAAGCTGAACTACGAGGGCATCGTCTCCAAGCGGGTTGATGCGCCGTACCGGTCGGAGCGGGTTGAGACCTGGCAGAAGATCAAGACGGTGCAGCGCGAGAAATTCCCCGTCGTTGGTTTCGTCAAGGATCCGTCCGGCGTCGCCGCGCTCTACCTCGGCAAGCAGGAAGGGAAAGAGCTGCGCTACATGGGGAAGGTCGGGACGGGCTGGAGCCGGACCAAATCGGCGGAGATCCGCAAGGCGCTTGATACGGTTGTCAGCCCGAAGCAAAAGCTCACTAGCGCATCAAGAAACCGAAGGCCACCTGGGTCGAGCCGAAGTTTTTTGCGGACGTTGAATACCGGGACATCACCTCTGAAGGCCTGCTTCGCGCTAGTTCGTTCAAAGGGTTATCCAAAAAATAGCTCACGTACATTCGGCGCCACTGCATGCGGGCTACTGATGCCTCCGCCTGGGCGATGAAGACGCGGTGGCGTTGATGCGTCAAGGATCCAAGCAGACGGGTTCTATTGAAGCCTCTCACCATTGCTCGCCAAAGGCAGGACGAGCCCACTACGGGGACGAGAGCAGGGCTCCTGCTCGAGCGCACCCATAACGCAGATTAAGCGATCAGCGCGGAGGCGCCAGCTTCATGCGCAGCGGTAGGAACGGGGCGCAGCAGGTCAAGTTCTCCAAGTATATGCAACCTCCCCAGACTAGGCCTCTGCTCTCCCGGAGGCCTTCCTTTTGGGAACACGCCGTTCTTACGGGCGTTTTCCTTGCCAGTGAGTGGAGTATCGGCATGCCGGATCGCGTAACCCGAGCGGTAGAAGAAGCCCAAGCCATCCTGGCTCGCTATGTCGAGCCTGGGCCGAGGGACAGCGAAAAGACGATCAATGACCTGCTGACCGTTCTTGACGATGAACGGCTTGTACAGGCGATGGAGGAGGGGGATGAGCGACAATCTCACCAGTGGGGACCAGCGCGACCGTAGCAAGATCAACATGCATGAAGAGTTCCAGGCAAGTACTGGACCAAGCAACCTGGCGTCTCCACGGACGAACTGAGGAAGGCCGTCGACAAGGTAGGCAATTCGGCCGCCGCGGTTCGCAAAGAATTGGCGGCGCAACCGAGGCGCGCGGTATGCTTGCGATCTTTGGAGCAAGGCCCGCGCGCTTTTTCATGCCATGACCGATCCCAACTGTCCCATCTGCTTTGGCTTAGGCTTTGTCTGCGAGAACCACCCGGACCGGGGATGGAGCGCAGAGTTCGGCTGCCAGTGTGGTGCCGGTGATCCGTGCGCCTGCAACAGGTCGCCGGACATAGACGCGGGAATCGAGAGCCGGATGCCAGCCAGATCATCGAAGACGCAGGCGTGAAGAAGCGCCGTCATTGACGGGCCGCTTGATCGGTCCACGATCCACATCCTGTGAAGCGAGCGATAACGAGAACGTCGCCAATGCGTCGTCAATTCAACGGCAAACTTGGTCGTGGGTCGCGCATAAACGCTCCTCGGTCGGATGCACCCACCTGTTAGGCGCGATCTGCCGCGCATCGGTCAACTTGATCATGCGTGCGGGCGGCGAAGAGCGGGGCGTTCGACCGGCCCGACATCTGAGTGAAGCTTCCAGCTTCCAAAGCGGCGTATCCAGTGGGCGGCGGATCGTGTTCAACGGCAGGCTGGCCCGCGTCTTACAGCGGGCGCACTAAATGAGCTTCACCCTGCGAGCGGGACTGTCTATTTTTCCTAGAGCGAACGTCGGGTCCGCTGTCAACGTGGCGTCGGAGGCGGCAGCTCGGCACGCTTCCCATCGCCGTCGCGCGTATCGGCGTTGTTGCGCCTGCGCAAAAGGATGATCGCAAGAGCGCGTCACTGTCGCTGTAAGCCGGTCGCTAGCTGAAATTGGCTCGAAGGCAGCTTCTGACGCGAACCGGACGTCCATTCAACACCACCGCAACAACTTGTAAGGGCCGTGAACCTAGTCAGCAACCTTGACCCACGCAAAACCTCAAAACTCTGCTAGGTTCGGGCATCCGGGCGTTTGGCCCCTGCGGGGAGCCAATGGTGACAGACTCTGAAGTCTCCAGCGACCGACCGAATAAACCAGCATCCGATAGTGACCCACTGAACAAAACGCCATCTGACGACGAGCCTCCGGACCAACCGGCATCGAGGCGTAAATTTAAGCGTCGCTTCCGGGTGCGAATGCAAATGATCGGCGGGGCGCTCGCTTCGATTGCGGCTGTCGGTGCGATCGCGGGTGGCTTCGTCGGCTATTGGACTGTGTGGAAGACGCTCCGCACCGACGTGTTTCCGGACAAGCAACAGACGCAGAGGGAAGCTACTGCCCGGCCTGACATTGCTCCCCGCTTGTCACTTGTCATTCTGCCGTTCGCAAACGTCAGTAATGATCTGGAGCAGGACTATTTCGCCGATGGCATCACGACCGACCTGACGACCGACCTCGCGCAAATGCCCGGCGCGTTCGTTATCGGACGCGGAACGGCGTTTACATACAAGAACAAGCAGATCGACTTCAGGACGCTCGGCAAGGACCTTGGCATCCGCTGGGCGGTCCAGGGCGCGGTGCGGCGCAACGGGGATCAGGTTCGGGTCAACGTATCACTTACGGATATCGCGAGCGGTCGGGACGTCTGGTCCGATCGTTTCGACGGCGACCGTACGAACCTCGCCGCCTTGCAGGACCAGATCACAGCGCGGCTCGCGCGCTCGCTTAACATCGAACTGATCCAAGCCGAAAGCCGTCGCAGCGAAGTGGACCGATCGAGAAATCCAGACGCCACGGACTTCACGATGCGCGGCTGGGCAAAGCTCTATGGGCCGCAGTCGAAGATCCAAAATGGTCAGGCAATGGACCTATTCGATAACGCGCTACGCCTCGATCCGGACAACGTTGAAGCCATGATTGGCAAAGCGCGGTGTCTGGCGGCTGGTGTGAACAACCGATGGTCTTCGTCCGTTGTTGAAGACAAAAAGCAAGCGATCTACCTCATCGACAGAGTTCTGTCCAAAAGCCCGGCAAGCGCGAGTGCTCATACGACCAAGGGAACCATTCTTCTATTTGGACGTCCTGAGGAGGCATTGGCTGAATACGATGCGGCGCTCGAAATTGATCCTAATGATCCAGCTGCCTACGCTGCTAAAGCAATTGCACTCGTCGCCTCCGGGCGCGCGCGCGAAGCGTTCTCGCCGGTCCAATTGGCTCTCCGTCTCATCCCGAGAGATCCTTTTTCTTTCCAATGGCACTTCTGGCTCTGCCATGCACACTTGCACTTGCACCAATATGGAGAGGCCATCGAGGAATGCGGGCGCTCGGTCAATCTGAACAACTCGCACATGTACGCTTATGTAGATCTGACTTTGGCTTATGGAGTCACGGGGCAATTGGAACAGGCACAGCGGAGCTTGACTGAATTGAACAAACTGCGACCAAACTTCACGGTCCAGTGGTACCGTGATCTTGTTTACTCAATGTCAACGAACCCGCAGTTTCGTCGAGAGATCGACGACATTCTCGATGGGCTGAGGAAGGGAGGGGTTCGGGAGCAATAAGAAGCAGGGCTATTCGCTTGCCCGTGGCGGACATCGCTCTGTTGAGCTATAAGCGCAGGAGCGAACGCCCTTTTGGCATCATCTGATGGGCCAGCAAGGTCAGTGGCAGGTCGCTGGTAGTGCGCCCGAAGTGTACGAACGGGAGTTGGTCCCGGCTGTGTTTGCGCCATGGGCCACCATCCTGATAGACCCCGCTCGACCGAAGTTGGGCGAACGCGTAGTCGATATTGCTTGCGGCACTGGAATAGTGGCGCGCCTCGCGGCGGTGAAGGTGGGCCCAACCGGGGTCGTGACGGGCATCGATCTCAATCCTGGCATGTTGAACGTGGCACGATCGCTTGGAATGGCCGATGACGCTGCCTCGGTTCAGTGGCAGGAGGCCAATGCAGACAAACTGCCTGACCTGCCCCTGAAGTTTCACCCAGTAGCGGTTAGAGTCTCGGCGGATGTTACGCCGTTTGGCGCGGTGTTAGCAACGTGCG
>NZ_JADPJF010000097.1:0-1430 GCF_023073295.1 Bradyrhizobium sp. 23
GCCGGTGCAGTGTGCGCAATATTCATCGCGCAGACCATCTGCTCCGCCGCCGCAAGTTCTGCAGGAGACCGATTACGGGCGGCCATCCCCGGTCTGCTCCTTCCGCCCGTCCTCATCACTTTCCAAAATGCGAGACCTTGCGATGGCATGCGAGGAGATGCGATTATCGTCATTGAGACTTCACCTCCCCGATCGCGGCACGAACAGGCCACTCGCATGGGGCAAAAGTTCAGTCGCGTGGGAATTCAGCGCGTCTTTCGATGAAGGCGTTTCGTGCAGAGCGGATGCCGAGCTCCGTTCGCGCGACCAGCGATAAAATCGCGGAACGAACAGCTTGGCTTGCTTCCAATTTGTGCCGTGACCAGGGACCGAAGTATCGCGCCAGCGCTGTATCATGCCGGTCAATGGCTCGAGTTTGTTCAGGTAGGCCAGGGTTTCTTCAGGCAGCGCGCGCCCCGTCGTCAGATGCTTCGCGTAGCGCTGGGGGCCTGCGTTGTAGGCAGCGAGAAATCCGTCCGAGCCGAACCGGTCCAGCATCTCTCGCAGGTAGGCGGCCCCCGCGAAAATGTTGTCATGGGGGTCGAAGGGGTCGATGCCTAGATTGTAGCGGGCGCTCAGGTCGACCCACGTCCCTGGCATGATTTGCATCAAGCCCAGGGCACCTCGAGATGACACGGCGTGCGCTTTGCCACTGCTTTCGACCTGGATCACGGCACAAACCAATTGCACGGGAACTGCAAACCGGCGGGACGCCTCGGCAATGAAGGCCGCATATGGGACGAATTTGCCAAGGCACGTTGAGGGCGGAGCAGGCGCCTGCAATTCGGATTGGGCTCGACAGCTCCACGGCAATTCGACAGCTGCCAAAGCTGCCAGGAATGCCACGATGATACGGAAGGACGGACGGCATGCCCGCATCGCCTCGAGCGCAGCCTGGGAGAAGTCAACGTGCGGCCTTTGCAGCTGATCATCATCGGCGCGCCCGCATCTGCTGACGAGCTTGGCCGGGAAGGAGCAAGGGGATTGCGGTCCGCGGAAGCATGATGAAGCTGCAAGTCGATGAAGCAAGGCAAGCATGGTCATTCGTCCTTTGTCCACACTGGCAAGGCCTGGCCGATGACGGCGGAGGCCGCGATCGGCCCGAAATAGCGGCCGTCAAAAGAATCGGCCGATTCCCAGTTCATCAGAAAGATCTGGTCGGCCGTCAGGACGTGGCATCCTTGCCATGCGGGCAAAGGCCGCCCACGGCCATCGCGCTCGCGGGCCTCGCCCATCTCGATGCCGTCGACGAGGATAGTGAGTTCTCGTCTGCAGACGGTGTGCCCAGGGAGCGCCAACACCCGCTTGAGCATGGGAATGCCGAGCGGCAGATAGCCGTTCAAATCAAGGAACGACGCAAGCGGCTCAGGCGGGCGAACGGCTACGAGCGA
>NZ_JADPJF010000097.1:1510-9012 GCF_023073295.1 Bradyrhizobium sp. 23
TGACACGGAGACGCTCTACCGGCTGCAAGCGGTAAAGACCGATCGGCACGCTATGCGAAGCGTTCCAAATATACCATGGCGCTGTGCACCGGTCGGCGGAGAGCGCAAGAGCCGTGCCACCGCACATGGCAAGAAGTGTTATGAGCCGGCCCATCAGAGTGTCGCCCTTTGGCGCCGGAGCCACGCCTGGTGACGCGCACGGGTGTAGCTTCGCGGAGTTTCATTCACGGAAAGGCGATTGTGCGCGTGGTGCCAGTAGTCGGGCGCCGCCTCGGCAGGATCGATGCCCAGTGCTTCCACCGCGCCGATCAGCTGCAGGACACGTTCGACCTTCGGCCAACCTGACAATCTCAGCAGGCTCTCGCCGCCCGGACTGATCCAAGGCACGGTCGAGTAGCGTTGCCCCGGCGCGCACGCGCGCAGAATATCGATGCGTGACAGTACAGTTCCGAAGTCATTGGAGCTCCAGCGTACGAACGCAAAAATGCTGCCAGGCGCAAATGAAAGAACACGCCGGTGATGGTCGATGATCGTTTCCGATGTAGGCCGGCCGAACCGAATGCGGTTTTCGATGCGTTTCTCGAGCCACAGGAGCTCAACGGTCGTGAGATCATTCATATTGAAATTCCATATCGCAAGACGGCAGGCGCGGTGCTGAGACGATGGCGATCTGAAGTCCAGGACGAGGAGGCGTGATAGGCAAACGACAGGCGGGGCGAAGCACGACTGCTCCGCGCTCACGGCCGCGTCAGAACGCCAAGCGCGCCTTGGGAGGAGATAACGCTCCTGCAGGTCCAGGACTGCGAAGATCCATTTCCAGGAAGCAAGACGCAGCTCAGCCGCTGTCGTGCGGAGGTTGGCGCAGGCGGTAGGCTGACCGGACAGCCACGAACTCTGCCGCGACGTGGACTGGGGGTCCGTTAGAAGGAATCCGAAGGATTCCTGGTTAGGAAAGTTAGAGGAAGCGGAAGCTCGTCTGTGGCAAGGGCTTTTCCGCGATAGCGGTCCCTGATGGCACGCGTTTTCGGTCCCCGATGGCACGGTGGCGCTGGTCCCTGATAGCACGGCGGGATTCACAGGTTTTCCCCCGAGCCGGAGATAAGCCCGCGCTTGCGCAGCCGGTGGGTAAGCGGGTCGACCGGAGTGGGAGCGAAGTTCAGCCGTTCCGTCCCATTTGGGTCGTGCGAGATGACCAGTTCATATCCTGGCAATCTCTGCTGTCGAACGATCTGGCGCAGGTCGTATGCGAAGTGCTTGAGTGGCGATAGGCAGCCCGATTTGGCGTGGAGGTGCACAAGATCAAAGCTCCAGCCGCCCTTTTGGCGACCGCCGTGCTTGCGCACGAGGCGATAAAGCCAGCGCTCCAGTCCGCCAGTCAGATCGAAATATGCGCGGTCGATCGTCAGCACGAGCGCTTCGTTCAGAACACCCGTGTAGAACCAGTCTGGCAGGATCAGCTCGAGCCCGCGGGCGCGGCCGTGCATATCCGCCGTCTCTTTCCATTCGTTGATCCACGAGAACCGATGCTGCCGGCGCTCAGTCGGCTGGCGAATGGATGTCATCACAGTGGTCGATTGCAACCGGTCGAGCGCAGCCTTGAGGCGATCGTAGTCGCGCACGCTTGTGCCGCGTCCCACGAAGGTCAGGATCTCGTAAGGGGTGGCAGCCATCAACCGCGACGTCTTCAAACCCGCATCACGCGCCTGGATAATTTGCGAGGCGGCCCAGATCAGCACGTCCGCATCCCAGATGGTCGCCATGCCATGTTCCGGCACAGCTTCGACACGGATCTTGATTGTCCCGACCCCAAAATCGATGGGAACGGTCCGTTTCGACTTCGCCAGCGAAAAGAACGGATAAGCCATTAAGTCTTGCGCGTCGCGCGGCGCGAGATCACCGGGAAGAGCGCGAAACAGATCGAGCTGATCCCGTTCTGAGTTGCGCCGCGAGCGCGCAAAGGAGTTGCTGTCCGGCATGGGTCAGCGCCGCTCCTTGCCAGCGTAAGGGATGGGCGGGTGCCGCTTGGCGGGCAAGACCGTGCCAACCCCGGGATCGCTGGTCGACGTTTTGGCGCCGCGGTCCACCCATGCTTTCAGGTCTTCGAGCGCGTAGACGACGCGGCCGCCCAGCTTGCGGTAGGTCGGACCTGTGCCATAGGTGCGATGCTTTTCGAGGGTGCGGCCGGAGAGGCCAAGAAAGCGTGCCGCTTCTGGTGTGCGAAGATAGCGCTGCGGCGTGCCGGCGTTCGGGTCGGGCATCGGATCGCTCCCGTGATGTCATGGAGCGCGACGGAGTTTGATCGCGCGTCAAGGGACACCATGGAGGAGCGAACGCACGTGAGGGGATGCCGAACATTGTTAGGGCGATTTCGGCACCCCTCCTTTGCTTTCGCGCTGCGATCGGCAAAAGAGGAATGCAGGCTTGGTAGTCCAGCAATCGGCCGACGATTCTGCTGCGCAGCCAGGGACGTCTCAGTTGTTAGGCGTGGTGCGGGGGAGCTCGAAGCGCTCCGATGCGACGCAGGCGATCGGCGCGCATGAGGCGTAAGATCCAATCGCGGGCCGCCCGCCGGTGCAGTCAGCGGGAGGGCTAGAGGCGCCAAACCTGACCTGATTGCATCAGTTGTACGCTATGCAGATCTATCTCTGGCGGGATCTCGACCGAAACAATGAACGGTAGCCAGCGCGCACGATGAAGCGACCGGCTTTGACCAGGCGAATGGTACGGCTGCGCACGTCGTGGGTCTTCCAGCCGCGCTCGATGAGTCGCTTTTTGCCGAACATCACCTCCGCGATCGTTCGATAGGATGCGCCATCCTCATGCCCATCCCGCGCTCGCAGAGCCAGGCCGAGCCTTTTCCGCTGCTGGGCCGAAAGCCGGTGAAAGGCAGGTCCCGGCGGGCGGCCGTTCAACGTTCGCCATAAGCGATGCGCGGCGTGGGCGCGCGCGACGAATTCTCGTCAAGCGGCAATTCGGTGGCATATCCGGTGCCGAGGTGCGGGGCCTCACTGAGCCATAATCGATGCTGCGTGCCCTGGACCAGCAAGAGGGCATGCCAGCCGTCCGGTGCTTGCCTCATGGTGGCCGACGTGAGGTCAGCAAGCGGAAGTACTACGTCCGAACCTTGACGGCCGGACGCGCTCCGAACGACCGGCACCACCGTTGGCATCGCCTCGGGCGCCCAGAAGATGGTCTGCTCGTAGAAAGACCCTTGCGGGTCATGGGTGAAAGCAGCGCCAAATACGCGAATGCTTCCTATCCTGCGGATGGACATCCGCAAGCTTTTTGGAGCAAACACGCGTCGATTTCGGTTAGACCTGCGCCTGACCCAAGAGGCGGTGGCAGAGCGCATGGGTGTCGACCGCGCGTTCATCAATGGAGAGAGGGTTGCAAAACGTGACCCTGCTTACGATCTGGCAAGTCTCGCAGGCTCTGGGAGTTCGACCCGCCCAACTGGTCGAGGAGAAGGCGAGCAAAATTCGTGCGTGATTGTGCGCTCGACCGCATCTACTCCGGGCTGAACTCTCCGAGCGCGATTGACTCGATAGCCGGTCAATAAGGGCTGTGGGAGTGCCAAGTTGCCGTGGAAGCGATCACCAAGTGATGCTCAAGAAGATCCATGATGGTCGGAGAGAATTGACTTCTCAACTCGGATGGCCAAATCCTGCTATCTACCTGCGCCACCGCGCAACCAGATGACGGTAGCCGTGATCTGCCAGCCATCTAGCGCGCCTCAAATAGCTCTCGAATGCAGTTTGCGCCCGCATCGATTCTCGGTCCGGATCAAATGTGCAGCGCGATTCGGGCCACTTCCTTCCAGTCGGCGCCATCTGCCGCGGCGTCGAGAAGGCGCCAGTACGTCACCAGATGCTCCTCATCATAGGATGTGAGCGCTGGATCTGTGGGGGCGCAGGCGGCGACATGCGGCTCAAGGGGCGGTGTTTGCATGATAAATCTCGCAAGAATGACAATAGACGTGCGCAGGCACGGTTCCTCAGTTCAATGTGAAGAAGCAACTTGCGCCGATGGATATGCGCAAGTTGGTGGGTCGGAATTTTTTAAAACTGCGGAAGCAGAAAGGCTTCACGCAGGAGAAATTCTCAGAGGCGTCCGACTTCACGCAACAATATATCAGCGGATTGGAACAAGGTCGGCGCAATCCCACCGTGGTGACGCTGTTCGAACTCGCAACCACACTGGGTGTTAGCCACGTGAATCTTGTCTTGCCGGACCAGGAGTTCTCCAAGAGCTTCCTAAAGCACCGAAGAGGAAAAAAGATTGACCAGTAGAGCATCGTACCGCGGCGAGACGTTCCCCTGCGCCTGCAAGAAGCCTCGCACGAGCGGTTCGACGAGGTTTTTGTTCGAGCTCTGCTTGCCGGTTTTATGCGGTCGGACCTAAGGAGGGTGTAGCCTCCTGCCCTTACAATCCATCCGGCAATGCTCAAGCGTGAGTGAAGGGCTTCAAGATGATGGTCAAAACGGGACCGCGTAGACGCCGGACTTGCCATTCCGATTGTGCCTCCGCCCGATTAGACGCCCGATGCAAGGTCAGCAAAGCGTTAGCGCCGCAGCGGTGACTTATGAGGTTGAGGCGCTCGGTCCCCGGGCTCCGCAAAGCCCCTCGCTACCCCAAGAGCAAGCTGTCTACGATACCGGCATTGACCAGACCAAAATAGATATCGGTACCCACGAGAGGTGATGTGAGAACCGCTCCAATGGAACAGCAGCGTGATCATCTTGCCGCCTTAGGCTGGAAAAGAAGCCCCGCCCGATCAACTCAGGCGGGGCTTTGGACCGAGCCTCACTCCCCGTTCTTGCGCGGGCGCGACCAGAGGAGCGTGTAGCCCTCTCCGCCTTCGTCATCGAACAGGTTCGCGTAGATCGGCGCGTTGAACGACGGGTCGTCAAGCTTGAGCGAGAGGTAATCGCGGCCCTCCTCGGAGCGCTTGGACCAGGCTGCCCCGATCTCCGCCCGGCCCACATAGATGCGGTGGCTGGGAGCGTTATCGTTGGAGCGGTTGGTCTCGGCGACGATGCGGACGCCCCTGGCCTGCAAACTCAGGGTGACGATCTCGCCCTGGAAATCGTTGCCGACTTTCTTGAAAGAACCGATGTTAGCCATGTCACTTCTCCTGTTGTGTTTCGAGCCCGCGACCACCGCGGCCTCGATGGCGATCTAAAGGCCGAAGACGATCGGCGACGCACCCGCTAGCAGGCCGGAGCGCAGCGGAGGACGCCGTTGGAGCGACTTTCTTGTCTCGCGAGGAATGGGCGCAAGCCCAGGGGAAGAAAGTCGCATCAACGGCGTTGCGGCTCAGACGATCGAGGCGCAGCCGCTCTTGGGCCAGATCGAGCCATCAAGGAGGCCACGTGCGTCCGCGCGCTGAACCGCAATCCTAAGGAGATGAGTGGCAAATTTCGGTTGTTCTGAGCAAGAGGTCGGGACGGGCCGGCGCAGAAGGAGAAACAATCTGCCGCAAAGGGCGGTATCGTCTCCCGCAGGAATGATCGAGCGCGGCGCGCCCCACCCAGCTATGCGAGCCAGACAGAGATTGGTGGGCCTTGCATAAAGGCTTCGAAGGGAGACGCGGTTGCCTTTCGCTCGAGCTCGACGCCGTCTCGTTCAACCTGGTCTCTGTGCGAGCTTGCTCGACCTGATGACGACGAAGCCTCATCGCTCGAGCGTGGCGGCTGGAAGAATTGGTCGAGGTGTATTCTCCACCACCCCGGCCGAGTGAGACGGTGGGGGGCCTCGCGAAGCGGTCAAACGCGCCCATGCCGTGCCGCCGATGCAAAGCGCACCTACGCAAGCGAAGGCCTCCCGCCAGCTCGGCGAACGCACCCCGATCTGGGACAGGGCAAACACCACATGGTAGCCGGCGATTGCCGCGGGACCGCGAAGACGGTTGCGACCGGGACGCGCAAGGTCAACGACCGATTAGCCGCGAGAGTGAGCTGACCAGCGGCAAGCGTCAGCGCGCCAGAAGCAATTCCGATAAGCAGTGCGCCGAAGAGGCCCGCGCCATCGCGAAAATGCCGATATTCCGACACTGAGCGCGACGAAAAACGGCAAGGCATAGACCGCCAGCGCAAGGATCAGCCAGCAGAACAAACCGATGCCGAGCGTGTTGAGGGCAAGCCCAAGGGCGAGCATGGTGGTGGCTCCAATGCACAGAGGTATTGGTCGCGCCTCCACCACCACCGCGGCGCGGCTTCGGACCGAAAATCGGAAGTAGGCGGAGTTGCGGCGCGCAACTCCGTCTTCGTCGTCTTCCAGGCGAGTAGACGGCGCTCATGAGCCGCCGAACTTCCAAACGGGAATACCGAGCCGCTTCGCCTTGTCAGCGATATTGTCCTGAATTCCCGTGCCCGGAAAATGCATGACGCCGATCGGCAGGAGTTCGAGCATCGCGTCGTTGCGCTTGAATGGCGCCGCCTTGGCGTGTTTCGTCCAGTCCGGCTTGAAAGCGATCTGTGGGACCTTGCGATTGGTCGCCCATTTGGAGGCGATCAGTTCGGCGCCCTTGGGAGAGCCGCCATGCAGGAGGACCATGTCCGGGTGCTTGGCATGAACCTTGTCGAGGCGATCCCAGATGAGGTTGTGGTCATTGAAGTCGAGCCCGCCGGTGAGTGCGATTTTCGGCCCGGGTGGCAACAAGACCTCGGTTTCGGCGCGGCGTTTGGCGGCAATGAAGTCGCGGGAGTCGATCATCGCTGCGGTGAACGTGCGGTGGTTGACCAATGATCCCGATCGCGGGCGCCAGGATGCGCCGGTGTTGACCTCAAATTGTTCGATGGCCTGGTCACGGAAGAGTTCCAGGCAGTTGCGGCGTTCGATCAGCGTGACGCCTTCGGCGGTCAGGCGCTCGAGTTCGACCGATCGCACCTCGGACCCGTTCTGCTCGCGTTGGCTCTTGTGCTGCGCTTGTTCGTTGTTATCGAGCTGCCTTTCGACGCGCTCGACGGCACGATGGAACAGGTTGACGGTCGACCAGAGCAGATCGTCAAGGTCCGGCTCAAGCCGGGTGTCGCTCAAGGTCGCGACCAGGGCGTCGAAGATATCGGCGACGGCGCCGCCAACCATCTTGCCCTCTGGGAGCGGTCTTGGATCGGGCTGGTCGTCGAAGGGGTGATAGCCGAAGAGCTGGAGTTCGGTGATGACTTGGTCGGTCGGAGAAGAGTTGTGCAGCGGTTCGACGTCGTCATGGTCGGTCATGGGAAGAGGTCCTTTGCCGGATCGGCCGCGACTATCGCCGCCTTCGTGGCGATCCTCTGACGGCGGCCGAAGCGTGCCAGAACCCGAAAGGGCCGAAGCGGCAGCGGAGGATGGCGGAGGCCGGCTATTTTGCTTCGCGATGCAAAGCGCGCGGCGAACCCAATGATGTGTCTTCACATCACTGGCGCGCGGCGGAAAATAGCCGGCCGTAGCCATTGCCGGCGCGCTCCGCCTGCCGTCCGATCGCTCTCTAGAAGGCCGAGGTCGCGTCCTCTTCCGGTATT
>NZ_JADPJF010000097.1:9090-13670 GCF_023073295.1 Bradyrhizobium sp. 23
GGCCTCGCCTATGACTGGCCGATCGACGTCGATCAAGGACCGGAAGCTATTCCGCGGGTACAGTCGAGGGATGCAGGAAGCGAACGACGTCCTCTGGCACGAGCTGGAGCTGCAACGCTGCTTGGAGAGCATGGACACCGAAGACATGCAGATCTTCGTTGAAGTCGCCCAGCCGGGGCGACAGCGTGACCGCTTCAATGCCGGCGTCCGCTGCGCGCTGGCTGAGGGTCGCCTGCACCGCATCGCCAGCGGCATCGACATCGCGGGCGATGTAGAGCCGGCGCAGCCCGGTCGGAAGAACCATGGCGGAGAGATGATTGGCCGAGAGCGCAGCCAGCATTGGCATTATCGGCAACACGTAACGTAGCGACAGCATGGTTTCGATTCCCTCGCCGGCAGCGAGCACGTCGTCCAGCACGCCGAAGCGAACCGCGTTCCCCAGGAGATCGCCCATCGCGCGTCGCGGCGTATCGATCGGAGCTTTGCCCAGCCGAATGCGATCAAAGCCGTCAGGGTCGAGCCAGGTGCGATGCACGCCAGTGATCCTGCCTTCGAGATCCGTGACGCAGGCGATCATCGCCGGCCAGGTCTCGGCTGGCAGGTGTTCGTCGGGCCGATAATAGCAGCGCGGATGGAAACGCAGGCTGCCACCATGGTGCAGGTGGGCGATCCCGCGACGCTGCAAATATGTCTCGGCCAGCGTCCCCTCGATCGGTTGCGATCTCATAAAGAGCCGTCTTGCCGCGTCTTGCGATCCGGCCGGTCCTAACGGACGAACGGGTTTCGGGACGAGTTCCGGTTCAGTACGAGCCAGCCTCAGAAAGCGCCTCGCCTCCTCTGCGACCTCCCGGAAATCGCGCAAGCCGCAGGTTTCACGGATGACGTCGAGGAGATCGCCATGTTCCCCGGTTGCGGCGTCAGTCCATTTTCCGGCGGAGCCTTTCCGTGAGTCCTGGAGCCGCACGAACAGTGAGCGCCCTGGGGCGTTGTGGACATCGCCGACCAGCCAGTACCGCCCCTCCCTCTTTCCATTGGAGAGATAGTGTCGGCACACCGCCTCGGCCTCGCGCGCGAGGCGGCGTGCTAATTCGCAAGGCTTGCTGAACATCAGGCGGCCTCCCGCTCACTGATGCGCGTGATCGGATAGGGGTCGAGCACTTTCGACAGGACCTCCACGCCGCTCGCAACCGTACGCACGAACAACCGCCCGCACGTTGAGACTCTGCAGGAGCGTACGCTGCGCGATACTTTCGGCGAGTTGCTCGATGGAAATGCCCGCCGTCACATGCCGGACGTTGGACTGGCTCAGCACCAGCTTGTTGAACGGAATATTACGCGAGGGCGACAAGGTGATCTTTTGGACAGCCTTCGTCATGCCGATTCTCCACGACGGGCGGCCGAGAGCCTCTCTCTCGACCTCCAACCCATCGCGGAAAACGACCCGCCCTCTCACTCTCGTTCCCGCGGTGACCGGGCGGAGCCTCACGCCGCTTCCTGGTCCGCTTTTTCCGCCTTCATGTGGGCAGCGGGTGCTGGCAAGAATCCAAGGAGATAGTCCGCGACCTTGCTGGCCTGTGAAGCGGCCCGCACAATTGCACGATTGTCCTCGCGCAACACATCGAGTAATCAGCAGCAGATCATAATGTGAAGGAGCACCACGTTTCCGGTGTTATGCTGGGATAGTGCGCGATCTCCTCCACATTATTTCCTTGCCGCTAAAGGGTATCGAGCCAGGCCAGAACGCTCTGGTCCTGTTTCCACGATGGTCGTTTTGCCGATCGTGACGGGCTTTCGAGGCGCTCCAACGCCAGGCGCTTTGTTTCCAGATTTGCCTGAGCGTAGTGGTTTGTGGTGTCGAGGCTGACATGGCCGAGCCAGCTTCGGATCACAGTGACGTCAACGCCTGCCGCTACCAGATGCACCGCCGTCGCATGACGGAAGCTATGAGGTGTTACGTGCTTTGAGGCCAGGCTCGGCATGATCTTCGCTGCCGCTTCGACGTATTGCGCCAGTTTGAAGCGGACGCCCGATGCGCCGAGCGGGACACCATACCGATTGACGAAGATGGGCTCGTTGTCGGCCCTCGGCTGTCGCATGAGCTGCGATCTTAGCAACGACACGGTTTCTGGCCAAAGAGGGCTCAGCCGTTCTTTTCGTCCCTTGCCGTAAAGACGCACGCAGGTTGGCGAGTCGAACCGGATCGCCCGCAGGCAAACATCGAGCGCCTCCTGGATGCGCGCGCCGGTATTGTAGAGGAAGCAGAAGAGCGCGTGGTCGCGTTGCCCCTCAATCGTCGAGCGGTCGGGCTGCGCCAGAATGGCCTTCACCTCCTCGGGCTCCAGATAGCACGGCGCATGGATCGGCGCTTTCTTCATGGGCACGTGCAGAATCTGGGTGCATTGCTCGATAGCCGTCGGCTCGCGGTCAGCAACGAAGCTAAAGAAGCTACGTAATGCGGACAGGCGACAGTTGCGCGTGCCAATCGTATCTCCGCGTTCCTGCTCGGTGTATTGCAGGAAGGTCTTGACCTCGGAGGCCGTCAGGTCCCCCAGTGCGAGCTGGGCTATCGGCCGGCGTCGGCGTTGAGCCACGAACCTGAGGAACAGGCGCCATGTGTCACGGTAGGACCGAACGGTGTGCGCAGAGGCATTTCGCTGCTGAACCATCCACTCGTAAAAGAAGGCATGAAGCAGCCTCGGGAACGGGTCGACCGGTTTCATGGCTGCACCCCCTCTGACGCGTGCAGGCAATGTGACGCGAACGTCCGGAAGCGTTCGTTTGCTTGCTGAAGGAGTTCCTGGGTGACCGTGATGTAAACCAGCGTCGAGTGGATATCGCGGTGCCCCAGATATGTCGCGAGGAATGGAAGCTTGTCCTGCGGATTGATGCCGGCGCGGTACCATTCGAGAATGCGGTTCACCACAAACGAGTGACGCAGGTCGTGGATGCGAGGGCCAGTCTTGCCTTTCGCCGCCTTGAGTCCGGCACGCCGCAGGATGTCGACAAGGCAACCGGCGATGGCGTGCGACGTGTAGCGCGCATTGCCCTGATCGTGCCAGAACAGGCCAGATTCGGGGCTTTGTGGCATCTTCGCCTTGCGTCTCGCCTCCAGATATTCCCGCAGCGCCGACAACGCACTGTCAGCCAATGGCAAGATCCTCGATTTGAAGAACTTCGTCTCCCGGATGGTAATCGTGCCAACCTGCAGATCGATATCGGCAAGGTTCAGGCGTGCGAGTTCTCCCAACCGCAATCCCGCGCAATAGGTCAGGACCAGCATGGTGTAGAGGCTGATCGGCCGCAACGGTGAGCGTGGAGAGGGGTAGGTCAGAGCGATGTCGAGGAGACGGCGAACCTCTTGCGCGCTGTAAATATATGGCCGACGCCAATGTCGCGCGACCTGTTGTGCAGGACGGGGATCCGGACGTCTTGGTTTGGTGCTGGGATCGAGATGATGCTGTGCCTTGGCCAAGGCACGAGCGAGCTTTTCGCATTCGGCGGCATGGTTGGCGGTTGATCGCGCGGCCGCCCAGTGCTGCAACATGATCGATACTGACTCTCCCGCCAACTCCGGATGCGCTTGCAAGAAGCGATCGAACCGCCAGAACCAGCGGGTCTGCGTCTGATAGCGATAACCTCTCGCCTGCATCAGCGCGATGTGGTTGCGCATGAGGTCGCCGAGAACACTGCTGAACGGTGGGAACTGCCGTAGCGCTTCGAGTGCCTGATCGGGATCGGGCGCGAGCAGCGACCGCACGATAGCCTTGTCGCTTTTCGCATGGTACTCGGCACGCAAATCAGCAATGGGATTGCTGACGATCAGCGCTTCCCCCACGAGGAAGTCGAGGAAGCGATTGACGATGCGGGCGCGATGCAGCAGCGTCGCCATGGGCCAGTGCATGGCATATTCGCGCAACCACGTTTCGAGCACTTCTCGGCCAAGCTGTCCGGGTGTGCGCTGATCCCGGACAACCACTTCCTGGAAGGTTCGGAGCGCCTGACGGTAATAGATCGGACTGGTCGAGCAGCGTAGCCGGAGCCGACCAAGATAACGGGCAATCGTTCTGCCATCGGTGTCGGGCCAAGCGTTCATGAGCGCACCTCCTGTCCCGGGATCTCTAGGGCGATTGCGCGCAGGTCCTCCGTGGCAAGTTTCAGGTAGGGGATCGTCGATTCCGTTGAACGATGACCCAATACGTCTCCGATCAACTTTCGCGGGACCGACGCCCGTAGCAGACTGACTGCACGTGCATGTCGGAAGGTATGCGGGCCGCGTTTGCCGCTTGGTGTGACGCCTGCCGCCTCAATCCGCCGGCTGACTTCGTTATAAATACGCACCATGGGAACGTAGGGTGCGCGGGTGCGAACAAATATCTCCCGCACACCAGTTTCAGGGCGGCCGTGCCGGAGGTACTCGATCAGCGCTTCCCCAACGGCCTCAAACAAGGGCAGAAGAGAATGATCACCCGTTTTGGAGCGGCGGATGTGCAGAATGTCCGCCCGCCAATCGATGTCTTCTAACCGCAAACGGCTTATCTCGCCGGAACGTAACCCATAGGTCGCAAGAAGCTGAAGGATGG
>NZ_JADPJF010000097.1:13752-28478 GCF_023073295.1 Bradyrhizobium sp. 23
AGTCGCGCAAGCCCATCGGCGACCGGTCTTTTCGAACAGATTTCAGGACAATCGAGATATGATCCGAACTTAACGCGGACGGGATGCCTTCATAGGCATAGAGCAGCGGAGCAATAACGTGCTGGGAGAGATCGGCCGTGGTGCGACCTGTCCTGTGAAGATGTTTCAGCAGCGAACGAAGCCGCTCGGCGACATCTTTCAAGGATTTCCGCGTCAGCCCGCGAGCCCGCGCATATCCATGTAAATATCGAGATCGCGGACGGTCAGGCCTGCAAAATTGGCGTTCGAATGCTTGATGAGCCAAGCACAAAAATTTCGAGCTTCCCACAGTAAGGCGTCGACCGAGGCCGTGGCGAGCCCGCGTTCCTCCCGCAGCCATGTCTGATACTGATCGCACACCTCTCGACAAAGACGCCCGCCAGCATTGATGGCCGCAGTTTCAGGTGGCCAGCGCTTCAACGCGAGTTTCAGCAGCGCGTGGATTCCTGATCTGGGAATGCCTATCCAATAGCGAGCTGGAGCGCGGCCATGACGCTTGCGAAATTGTCGAACCGCAAACCGCAGATAAGCCGTTACGTCGGCCGGCGTGACTGCTTCGAGAGCAATTGCGCGTACCGTCAGATACGCAAGAAAGTGGTCGGCGTTGCGGCAATAGTTATGAACTGCAACTCGGTTATATCGCAGTCGCGTGAGAGCATCCCTAAGCTCCGAGACAAGGGCGCTGTATCCATGTGTCATGAAGGCTTCCTCAACTGTGTTTGATCAACAGCCGAGGGTCTCATGCCGGAAATAATGCGCAGCAGATCGCAAGCCGTTTTAGCCGATCTCCACAAGCCGGCCGCGCTAAGAATCTTCCTTCACATTATGATCTGCTGCTGATTACTTGAATAATGGCAAGCTCGCCATTACTCCAACCACGAGCCGATATAATCGGCGTGCCGCACCGTCGGTACGATACCGAGGGACGCGCAACCGAACGCAGAGGCAATTTCCGCGACCAACTCCTCAAAGGCATACTTCCTGGTACCAAAGCTGCCCGACAAGTCGCGGTTGAGACGTGACGGATGGCCGCTGGCATGCGCCTTATGCCGATATCGGCATAAGGCGCATAATGCCGCGATCCAGATTATGCCGCATCTGCTCGGCTGGGCCCGGTTGGCGGCATGATCCCGCCAATCCCATTCGGCATAATCTTCGTCGCTCCAACAACAAGGAGCACGAAGATCATGTCTCAATATTTGCAGACCTGCATCGAGCCGCATCTTGGCTCGTTCGCAGCGAGTTTTGCGGCGGAGAATTACAGCGCCGGCACGGTCAAGACCTACCTATCGATCCTACGAAAGGTGGGTCACGCGATGGATGTCCAGGGCATCGGTCCTTCAGCGTTGACGCTCGATATGGCCGAGCATCTGGGACGCAAGGTGCCGCGTAAGAAAACCGGCACGATATGGCCGTATAGGTTGGCCCGCCGGTTCGCGCAGCATCTCCTCGATATCGGCGTGACGCATCCAGTGCCGTTGAGCGAGGCGCAGCAAGCGCGTGCGGCCCTACTGGCGGACTTCGAGACCTATTTGGTCAAGCATCGCGGCCTTAGCCCGCGGACGATCTATCACACGCTGCGGTTCGCCAACCGGTTCCTCGATCATCGCTTTGGCGATGCGATGGTTGATCCGGGGCGGTTGCGGCCCGCCGACGTGGGCAGCTTCCTTGAGCACGTAATGGCAAGTGCGCGGCGCGACAAGACGATAGCGACGCATGTTCGTATCTTCCTGCAATATCTGTTCGGCAGTGGCGCGACAGCGACCAATCTAGCTCTGAGTCTGCCTAGAACGGCGAAACGCTGGGGAGCACGACTGCCGCGCCATCTGGTGCCCGAGGGCGTTGAGGCGGTGCTCGCCTGCGTGCGCCACAACCCGCGGCACGGGGCTCGGGACTATGCGATGCTGCTCATCATGGCCCGGCTTGGCTTGCGTGCTGCCGAGGTCATCGCGATCCGGTTGGACGACGTCGACTGGCGCGCGGGCGAACTCTTGGTTCGTGGCAAGGGCAAACTCCACGATCGCGTGCCGATCAGCTCGGAGGTTGGCGATGCGCTGAGCCGCTATCTGCGCGAGGAGCGCGGCCCCACGTCCTGCCGCATGATGTTCGTTACCCATCGCGCGCCACATCGTCCGTTCAATGACGGCCAAATCGTCAACGCCGTCCTAAAGGATGCCCTGAAGGCGACCGGCCAGAAACCGGTGACGCCCTATGTGGGATCGCACCTGCTGCGTCATAGCCTTGCGGTCCAGTTGGTGAACTCGGGTGCATCGCTCGACGAGGTGGGTGACGTGCTGCGGCATCGCTCACGCACATCGACCATGATATATGCCCGTCTCGACATAGATGGGCTGCGATCGATAGCAATGCCCTGGCCCGTAGTGGGAGGCGCGCAATGAGCCTCACCTCCCAACTCGATCGCTATCTGGCCGTGCGGCGCAGCCTCGGCTACGACCTGAGCACCAGCGAGCGCATCCTCCGCCGCTTCACGCGGTTTGCCGACCGCGAGCGTGCGACGCATATCGACACGGCGCTGTTCCTGCGCTGGCATGCTACGCTCGACGAGGCCAACGGCAGGACGCGAGCGGCGCGGCTTACCGTCGTGCGCCTCTTCGCGCAGTGGCTAAGTAGCTTCGATCTGGCGCATGAAGCCCCGCCCCGGGGATTGTTGCCGAATACCGTGATGCGCTCCCGACCGTATATCTACAGCGACGCGGAAGTCGCTTCGATCATCGCGGCCGCAATGGCACTTCCGTCGATTTGCGGATTGCGCGGGCTGACCTGCTCGACGCTGTTCGCACTCATCGCGATCACGGGCCTGCGCGTCAGCGAGGCGCTCGCGCTCGATGGAGACGACCTCGATGCCGATAATGGTGCGTTACGCGTCCGACAAGGTAAGAACGAAGGAGCGACTGCTGCCGCTCGACCCCAGCGCCGTCGAGCGACTGCTAGACTATCGCGTCAAACGCGACCGGTTGATCGGTCATCCGGCGAAGCCGATGTTCATAACTGACAAGGCGACTCGGCTCACCGACTGTGGGGCCCGCTACAACTTTGCGCAAGCATGCCAGCAGATCGGATTGCGATCCGAGCAGCAGTACCAGCGGCACGGCCGGGGACCGCGCATCCACGACCTGCGCCACACCTTCGCCGTGCGTACGATGATCAACTGGTACCGGACTGGCAAGGACCCGGCGCGCGAGATGATCCGGCTGACGACCTATCTGGGTCATAGCAACCCTTCTGGAACATATTGGTATCTGGAGGCGGTCCCGGAGCTGCTCGATCTAGCGATGGGCCGCGCCACCGCGAGCGGCGGGGAGATGGCACAATGAGCACCATCGCCTTACCTGCGCTGATCCAGCGCTTCTTCACCGAGCGGCTTTGCACGCAACTGGAGGCGAGCCGACATACGGTCGCTGGCTATCGCGATACGTTCCGGCTACTGCTCAGGTACGCGAGCACTCGCCGCAACAAGCCGCCAGTCAACCTGACGGTCGAAGATATCGACGCCGATCTGGTCGCGGACTTCCTCGCCCATACCGAGACCACGCGGGGCAATAGCGCCCGCAGCCGCAACACCCGGCTCGCGGCGATCCGATCGTTCTTCCGCTTCGTCGCGATGACCGATCCGACCTGGCTACTACACTGCCAGCGTATCCTGGCCATGCCCAACAAGCGCTATGTGAAGCGTGCAGTTACGTTCCTCGATGCCGAAGAGATGGCGGCGTTGCTGGCGGCTCCGGATCGCACCACATGGGCGGGCCGGCGCGATCATGCTCTGCTGTTGCTCGCAATCCAGACAGGCCTGCGAGCTTCCGAACTGGTCGGCCTTACCCGGGGCGATGTCGCGCTTGGAACCGGCGCTCACATCCGTTGCATGGGCAAGGGCCGCAAGGAGCGCGCCACCCCACTTCGCCGCGAGACAGCCAAGCTGCTGGCGACGTGGATCGGCAACGACAAAGACCAGAGCAAGCCGCTGTTCCCGTCGATCCGGGGCGAACGGCTGAGCCGTGACGCTCTTGAGCATCTGGTCCGCAAGCACTGCCTCACGGCGTCGCGCGCGTGCCCGAGCATCGGCACCAAGCGGGTCACACCGCATACGCTGCGCCACAGCACGGCGATGGACCTGCTCCATCATGGCGTCGATCCTGCGGTGATCGCGCTCTGGCTTGGTCACGAGAACGTCGAGACCACCCAGATCTACATCCACGCCGATATGCGGATGAAGGAAAAGGCGCTCGCTCTCGTCGCCGCACCATCCGCGCCGCCGGGTCGGTTCCGGCCGGACGACAAACTGCTCGCGTTCCTTGAAGGGCTCTGATTATGCCGAACAGCCGCATGGCCAACACCGGGATATCCAGCCTCCAACAGAGGCCATGCGGCATAATCTGGATCGCGGCATTATGCGCCAGCTCATGCAAGGCCGTTCGATGCCAGTTGATCGGCTCGAAATAGGCTTGCGGTGGCGGCACCTGCACATAATCTTCTGTCGGCGCATAAAAGGCGCGGTTGCCGCCGATGCGGAAGTCGATGCCAGTCGCCTTGATGAGCTTTTCGACCTTCGGCTCGATCAGGTCTGGCGGCGGAGGCGGCGCTGTTGTTGCGATGTCCGGAGGCAAGCCCTCGCATTGATCGATGTTGAAAAGTGTGAAGCGCTTGAGGAACGGAATGGTCTGCGCTTCCTCACCGTTCTCGCTCGCGCGGCGCTGTTCGTCGACCGGCACAAAGCGGTCGGCATAGACGACGGTCGTGCCGCGCTCGCCCTTGCGAACGTGACCACCGAGCGATAGCGCCTGGCGGAATGTGAGCCAGCTCTGACCTGTGAATGCGTGTTCAGTGGCAGCCCCCCAGAGAATTAGTATGTTAACGCCGCTGTATTGGCGGCCGGTCGCGGCGCTTTTCGGCATGGCCAAAGGCGCCGTCGCCGCCGCGGTGCCCCAGGGCTGCACCCACGGCACACGGCCGGCCTCCAGTTCGGCGATGATCTTGTTGGTGATGTCGTCATAAAGGCTCGTCCGGTCCTCACCGGTGCGCGCCCGATAATGATGTCTGGACATCGCGGATCTCCGCGACGGGCGCCGCGAGCCTCTCTCGCAGCCTGTAACCCGTCACGGCAAAACCGCGCGACACTCTTACTCTCAGCCTCTCATTCAGAATGCGACATTTGCGACCCGGTCCGCCTTCCGTCCCAAGTTTTCAGAACTAGATACTGAGATGCCTGGGGCCGCAGGCCCGACCGGGCGTGCGCCAAGAGCGCATCGCCTCGACGGGAAATGGCACCCGGAGAGCGTGAGCATAGCGACCCGAAGGGGCACGCGGGTCCGAGTGCAGCGACGAGACCGGTTCAATAGTGGCACCCGGGAACGGGGCAGTGATAGCGATCGCCGCAGGCGAGCCCCTTTCCCGAGTGCCCCCGGCGAGGAGCTCCGCGGCTCTTGCGCGAGGGATCGAAGCCGGACGGCCGAGACGCAACGCGGCTCGGTTCAACGAGAGCCCGATGCGGCGGAAGCCGCACGCGCACAAGCGGAAGAATTCCACCAGGGCTTAAGTCGGAGGACCTAGATTTCCTCGCGGCATTGGTTTGCGCCTCATAGATCCTGATCTGAAGCATGGGAAAACGCTTCTTTAGTTCTTCCACCTGCCCTGGCGCCGTCTGTGGTTGCAAATTCGGCGTTGAGCCGGCCGTCCACTTCAAGCGCGTAACCAGAGGCCGGCAATTCACCTGTCGCTGCAACCATTTCATTCCCATTTGCAGTGAGGTGATTGGGAATGATGGGTAGCGTGAGCCGCCTAAACGGCCCCAGAGCCACCTGCCCAAGTGCGGTGATCGGCCAACCCACGTTGTGGATTGGCGCCTTGCGAGGATCGCATCAAGGATGGGCATCGTCCGAACAGGCGGACGGCTTTCCACTTGCGCGGATGCATGCACGATAGAGCCACGGCTCGACGTAGCTGCCCTTCCAAAGTCCTCGGCCCGCGCGCTCAGCCTCGCGCTGAGCTTCGTGATACCTGCCCTTCGAGTATTGGGGCCAATCCAGCGCAAGACCGTTGCGTACAAGCCAACCACCGAGATCCTTGCCTGCGACCGAGCAGGTCGCGACGGTGCGGCCATACGGGTCGAGGCTGACTGGAACACAATTGACGGCACTGCGGCCAATGAAGGCGTCAAGGTCGTTCGCCGCCTGAGCACCACACCGATATTGTAAGCTGTCGTCGCCACGGCACAGCTGGCCGCTCTCCGGTGCATCGATGCCCCAGAGCCGGATGCGCACTCCATGTATTTCCAATGTGTCGCCGTCGATAACACTGGCCTGGCCGACAAAATCGTCGGCCAACGCTACGCTCGACAGAATGGCGATAATCAATGCGACAGAGGTTCGACGCATTCCAATGACCTTCTAGCTACCGCAAATCTCGCGGCTTGAATTGTGGCCAGTTCGCGAGTGGCTTCAGCGCTGGCAGGTTCGCAGGCCGCTCGGGATAGTGAAACTCCGCAAGGAGGCCGAGGACAAACCTGACCATCAGGCTGAGTGGAACTACATGTCTCCAGTTCCGCGCGAACAAGAACCGAAGCCGGTTGCACCTGCGGCTCCTGCGAGGCGATCTATTTTCGATGGCGTTGACCGCTAATCAGGCCGGGCTCATCGGTGCCGGCAAGAGGACCTCACCACCGATGTTCAAAACTTTTGGCTAAGCGAGCGATAGTAGCGGTACTGACCCGAGCCGGCTGGGTGCTCGAACTGAAAGCAGCTTGCGAAACTCTCAATCGCCTGCATCACCCCTTTCAAGGAAGGGGCAGTGAAGGCGTGGGTCTGACCAGTGGACCAGTGGGACAGGTAGTTGCTCACGATGGTCGCTACAGCGGTGCCGAGACCGGTGATCTGGGCAGGCTCCAACACCAGGCGGCGAGCAGCATCGTGGAGATCGACAGCTGCCTTGATGGCGTCGATCAAGTTCTTTGCCATATGTTTGTCGTCGTTAAAAGCAATGGCAATCGGTACGGGTACGCCGACCTTTGAGATGACTTCCTCGAGTTTGAACTCCAGATACTGCCTGATCCGCGGAGCAGCATCGTCCGTATTACCGGTGTCGAGAAAGGCGTGGGTTGCATCGCGGACTTTGTGGATCGCACCCGACTGCGGCAGGACGGCCGTCCGCGCGGTGCCCTGGATGCATTGATGCCACCACTCTCCCTCATTCGCGTTAGTGTTGAACAGCTTTTCGAGAACGGTGTCATGGCTCAGCAGAACTACCTGTGGACCGCTGGGGACGCCGGGGCGGGCAAATTGTCCTTTGATCACGTTCATCAAATGAAACTGGTGCCCGGAATCGAGGCTCGATGTTACATCATCGAGAATGAGAAACTTGGCCCCCGCCCCGTAGAGCGACGCTGCCGCCAAGTAGACGCTGATCGCAAATGCGTTGCGATTGCTCTCAGAGAGAACGGCTTGAGCTGAAATGTCTGGCAGGGTCCAGAATTGTGCGAGGGAGATAGAGAGATCCTCGCTACCGACACGCTTCTTCAGTGCTGGCACGACATCGGTGAACATGATCGCCGCGAAGATGGTCCGCGTGACCGGTTCTATGGCGATGAGCCGACGCGCGCTTGTAGCGGATTCAGAGCTGGCGAACGATGAGCTCGCGGCGTCGAGAAAGGTCTTTACCCGGGCGATACGCGCAAGCTCCGCGCCGACGGCGGAATACACCTTCATGGCGGCGCGCAAGTCCGACAGATTCGTCTGAAGACGACGTGCGGCTTCAGCCTTTTCGACAACGGCCGTGAGTTTGTCGGGCAAGCTCTTCTCCAGAGCCATCTTGCTATCCGTGAGCTCTGCGACCTTCGCGTCGGCACGATCGGTCAGCGTCTTCAGCCATTCAGTAACGGCACGTGCACGCGTGCCGTCGAGGGTTCCCTTGACGCCGATGTCCTTTGCCTCGGCAAGGTGGGCCACCTCTTCAGGTCGGCGACCTAACCGCTCCAGGTCTTCGAGTTGATTCCAGCCCCTTTCGGTCCACTCTTGAACCAGATTAGCCGAAGCCGCCTCAACCGCCTCGAAGTCGGCGAGTTTACGACGAACATGATTGAGAACCGAATTGGTGTCCAATCGGTCGCACGCCGGGCAGACGCACTTATCCGCCCAGGAGTCATCGGCAAGGATGGTTTCGCTGAGGCCGTAGAGCTGATGGAACAGATCCCCTTGGGTGACCTGCAGCGCAGTGTCGCGGGCGTCCGCTAGCTCGATCAGACGCCCAGCATCCTCTTCGCTTGGCGCGGTTTTCGCCGCGTCAATCCAACTCGTTTGATCGCGGAGGATTTTCGCGAGCTGTTCTCTTGCCTCACCACCCTCGGCGGTCTTTGCGGCATCGACGCAAGCCGACGGGTCGATCTCCTCGAACGTGCGACCCTCGCAAATCGGCCTAAGCAGCTCGACGCCATGAAGGGCGGAATGAGCCTTCGCGAGCATCGTCCTTTCGGCTTCCGCCGGATCATACTCGTCTGCGACCAGCGCCGTGTAGGCCTCCTTGATGTTGGCCCGGGCGCGCTGTGCGGTAACGGTCGCGCTGTTTTGAGTGGCCTCCTTGGCGGCCACGCCGAAGTGGTTGTTGAATGCCTTCGTGTTCGCAAGCGACGCAAGACCCTGTCGCAAGGCGGAGTAACGCTTCAGACCGAGCAGTCCGGCAAACGATCGACCGCGCTTCTGCGGTGAAAAGTCGATGAAGTCCTGAAAGGTCTTTCCGTCAAGGAGGACGAACTCGCGATTGATATCAGCGAGAATGGCGTCTCCATCTGCGCCGTTGCTCGCCGAGACAGTCCGGGCGCCTGCGGCATCGCGCTGGACGGTTATGGTGACCTCCGCGCCACCGGCGGCCGGCTCCAAGGTCAGAGCGACGGTCCCGACGCCACCACTATGGAAGCGGTTAAGATAGTAGGATGGTCCCTTTTCGGCTGCCGGTAGATCCTCCAACTTCGGAATTCGACCGGTAATCGCATAAACGATGGCGTCGAAGATTGATGTCTTTCCGACCCCGTTGGGCGCGGAAATCGAGTTGACGCAATCCGGCTTGAGTTTGAGTACGAGCGGTGCGCCCTCGTTGTTGATGCCGCGAAACCCTTCGATGGAGACCCTTTGAAGATACCAACCGCTCATTGTGCGGCGCCATGGCTGGAGAAAGGTTGTTCGGGCTCGACGGGCGCGGTCGCCGCGTACAATGCGTCAAGCAGTTCGCCTTGATCGAATGGGATTTCTAGGCTGATCTTGGAGAGCGACGCAGACAAAACTCTTGCGATAGCATCATCGACTGTCTTGAGTTCGCTCGTGAATGCAGAAATATTTTGATCGACTGTTTGAGTGTCATCGATCTCAAACGCAGTTAGCCTGTCCTTAGCCATTGTAGCCCCCCGGCGTCTATCCACTTTGGATATCTACTCGATTCCGGCATTCAGCCGCGTGATAGGTCGGTTCTGAGGCGCGCTGCCGGCGCAGCGCCGCTATTCCACCCGATTATGATTGCTCGCGGTCAGTCCACCGAGCTCAGAATGCGCAGCATCTCACGGCGAAGGATGAGCGGCTGGCGCAAATTGCTCAATCGACATATCGTGCGTGACCGCCTCCGCCTACCGGATCTGTGCAGTGCAAAGCGCTCGCTATAGTTCGCAGGCGTCAACCTCCTCGTCCGAGAACTTCTCGGACTCCAGCTCCAGCCTGTTCTTCGCCCCTTCCAGCTCCCCGATTATGAGGACGTAGTCTTCGAACGTGCTCGACGGGCCGATGTGCGTCTCGATCAACTGCCGCAGCTCGCCCGCGAACTGATACTTGCTGACGGTCATTCGCTCGACCATGCTGCAATCCCCGCCGCGCTTAAGCCCATCAGAGACGCAACAATAAGCACTAGACTAAGGTAAAGCAGAAGCTGAAAGATCAAGTCACCGTCGCGGTCCAACATCATATCTCCCAGCGGCGTTGCCCCATGTTCTGGCTGTGGCACGCTGACTTTGCCAGATCTTGCGCCTTTGTTCCCCAGACATTGTACGCAACGAACAGTCTCGATCAAATGAGAGTGTTGTCTCGGCTTCACATTTGCGTCGTTTCAGCATTACATTGGAGCACTTCAGACAATCGATCAATCCAATAAGTCCCGTGATCGCGCCCAAATGCTGTTGGATCTCCGGCTTCTTCGGTGGATTTCAACGCCTCTGCTGTTGGAGACCTGCGGTCAGCACTGGTCCTGCTTCGTGATCGTGCCGGAAGCCCCGCGGCGGCAGCAAGATCAAAAATCTGATGCGGACTGACATCAGGAACTGCGAGCCATCAAGCCGGCTTGCGCCACCGACATGGTCCGTCACTCCCAAGCTTCATTGGTCAATTCCCGGGAAGTCACGGACTTCATTAACGCAAGCGTGCTTTGTACCGGAGACCGTCTTTCGGCCTTCTTTCTGAGATGATGAGAATCGCTACGGAGGAGGAGCGCGAGTCCGAACTCGAAAAGCGCGCCTTCAAGCCAGCGCATCGGCTGCATCGCTGATGCCAGCGTAGATTTCGTCGAGATCTGCCGCGGTGACGCAATAGGGCGGCATCACGTAGATGGTATTGCCGAGCGGGCGCAGCAGCAGATTTCGGTCGTTAAAGAAAGCCTGAAGCTTCGGACCGATGTCCGCCAAATAGCCGCCATCGCCCGTTTTCAAATCAAGCGCTGTGATGGTCCCGGAACGGCGAACGTTTTCAAAGCGCGCGTCGGCGCGGAATGGCTCAATTGCCCGTTCTTGCATGGCGGCGAGCGAAGCGGCGCGCTCGCGGGAGTCCCGATGCCACCAAAGATCCAAGTTCGCTTTTGCAGCGGCACAGGCTACCGGATTCGCCGTATATGAACTCGAATGATAGAACGTACGCATACGATCTTTCGAATAATGCGCGTCGAAAATGTGCGCACGGCAGAGCGTAACCGCGAGTGGGAGCGCCCCTCCCGTGAGACCTTTCGAATAGCAAGCGATATCGGGCGTGACATTGGCCTGCTCGCAAGCAAATAGCGATCCGGTGCGGCCCCAGCCGGTCATGACCTCGTCGGCAATGAACAGCACGTCCGACGCCTCACAGATCCGCTTCATCACTGTTAGCACCCAGGCTGGGTACATCAGCATCCCGCCCGCCCCCAATATCAGAGGTTCCACAATAAAGGCGGCTGGCATTTCGTTTCGGCATGCCGACTCGAGCGCAGCGAGTGTCGCCTGCTCACGACCTCTCGCGGGGAACGGGATCGAGGTAACATCGAACAGCAGCGGACCGTACGCCGCGTTGAACACGCCTCTGGCACCAACGGACATCGCCCCAACCGTATCGCCGTGGTAGGAATGTTGCATTACGACAATGCGTCTTCGCTGCTGACCGATATTATGCCAATACCCGAGTGCCATTTTCAAGGCGACTTCGACACTGGTAGAGCCACTGTCGGAGAAGAAGACATAGTCGAGACCACGGGGTGCGAGCTTCAACAGTTGCGCAGCAAGCTCCTCAGCCGCATCGTGGGTATAGCCGGCAAAGATGATCTGATTGAGCTTACCGGCTTGTTCCTGAATGGCGCTTACGATATGTGGATGGCAGTGACCGTGCGTTACCACCCACCAGGATGAGATTGCATCGATAATACGGCGTCCATCTGCTGTGTGCAGATAAGCACCATCAGCACGTACAACCGTTGTCATTTCGCCTTGAAGCGCGTGTTGCGTGAACGGATGCCAGATCGGCGACTTTGTCTTCGGCATCACGGATTGAAATCATCAGCACGGAATGAGGCTTGGAATGCGGCCTGCAGCGTGTCTGCCGTGAGGGGAGAAAGCCATGGCAATCGCCCTAGCCAGCGCACCCGCCCCATCTCGCGAATCGCAACCTGAGTCTCAGCATTTCTTTCGCCAATGAAGGCCATCCCAAGAATGCGGATCTCACGTTTTCGGAGAGCCTCTATCGACAGCAGCGAGTGATTGATGGTCCCCAGCGCTGTGCTTGCGCAAAGCACCACTGGAAGCTTCCATCGCTCGAAGACATCAATGTAGAGTGTGTCTCCGCTCAGCGGCACCATCAGGCCGCCCGCGCCCTCGATCACCAATGGCCGCTCCCCGGTATCGGGCACATCGAGCAAATCCGCCTCGATGCGAACTCCGTCAAGTTCGGCAGAATGATGGGGCGAAGCGGGGGTCTGAAGGCGGTAACGCTCCGGCAGGATGCGATCGGCTGAGAGGCCGCCAAGACAAGCGACGACCTCGGTATCGGTCTCTCCTTCGAGACCAGCCTGAATCGGCTTCCAATAGTCCGCTCCGAGGAGATTGGCGAGCCCCGCGGAAAACACCGTCTTTCCAATTCCGGTACCTGTGCCCGTCACGACGATTTTGACACTCATTGAAGCTCGCCTTTCGTCTCCTCGATCAAGGCATCGAGCATTGCACGCACGCCGTCCTCCCCCACGTTAAGCGTCAGTGAAATTCGCAACCGGGCCGTGCCCGCCGGCACGGTTGGCGGCCGGATTCCGCGGATATCGAACCCGCGCGCCTGCAATGCAGAGGCGAGCCGCATCGTGCGCGCATTGTCGCCTACGATGCATGGTACGATCTGCGAATCCGAAGGACTTTTCCAGCCGCGCTCTCTCATCTCCCGATGCGAGAACGCGACCAGCTTGGTGAGACGCTGCTGTCGCTCGGGTTCCTGCTGCAGGATCAGAATCGCCTCCCTCACGGCGACAGCCATCAGCGGCGATGGCGCGGTCGCGAAGATGAATGGACGGCAACGATTGACCATAAAGTCTCGCAGCACGCCGGACGCAGTGACGAGCGCGCCGGCCGCGCCCAGCGCCTTGCCGCAGGTATGAACGACCAGCAGATTTTCGCGTCCCTCATAGGGCGCGGTGAGTCCTCGTCCCTGCTCGCCGTAAACGCCTGTTGCGTGGGCCTCGTCTACCATCAGGAACGCATCATGCCGGTCGGCGAGCGCGACCATATCCGTGAGAGGCGCAAAGTCGCCGTCCATGCTGTAGAGACTTTCGACCACGATCCAGATCCGGCCCATTCCGCCACCGGCCCGCCAGTCACGAATCGCGCTTTCGACCGACTCCGGATCGTTATGCGAGCTTGTCCGAAAGTCGGCCCGGCCAGCTCGCGCGCCTTCATGAATACTCGCGTGCACCAGAGCATCAAGAACGAGAAAATCGCCTCGCTGCGGCAGCGTTGTCAGGACAGCGAAATTTGCGACATAACCGCCGCCAAAAAAAAGCGCTGTCTCCGCCCCAAAGAAACTTGCAGCGTCTGCTTCGAGACGTTCGTGCTCCTCGCAATTGCCGCGCAAAAGCCGCGACCCGCCGGCACCGATCGGTGTACCGGCCTCGATCGCGTCCAAGACAGCCTTTTTCATGCGCGGCGCGCTCGCCAGCGCGAGATAGTCGTTCGACGCGAAATCGATCCCCGCGCGCGGCTTGAGGCCGCGCAGCCGGTCGTCTTCTTTCAGGGCATGCAAGGCTGCGACATAATCGGCAACTTTGGTCGCATGGATTGGATTCATTCTTCACTCGGACAGTATGATTGGTGTCTCAAGGGTTCTGATGGCAGGGAAGAACTTCGGGCCCGCGGCTTCAGCCTGGCAAGATGCGATTGTCTCGGTCGACCAGCACAACGTGCGGCTTGAACGTTTTTGCGTCGGCTTCGTCAAAGGAGGCATATGCAACGATAATAACTTTGTCTCCGGGCATGGCGAGACGGGCAGCCGCACCATTCAGACCTATGATACCTGACCCTGTAGGCGCTTCGATCACATAGGTGGCAAACCGCGCTCCAGTGTCGATGTTGTAGATTTCAACGCGTTCGTTGATCAAGAATCCCGCAGCATTCAGCAGCGCACGGTCAATCGAAATCGAACCTTCATAGTGCAGGTCGGCTTCGGTGACCGAGGCGCGATGGATTTTGCCTTTCATCAACGTAATCTGCATTTCTCGCCCAAGCTGGATTTGTGCGCGGCGCGCTGCTCTGATTGATTCAGGCCAGGCTGGACGCGATGCCGAGCCGGTCCAGCAAGTTCGTGTCGCGATCGCGCTGCGGGTTCTTCGTGGTCAAGAGCGTGTCGCCGATGAAGATTGAATTTGCGCCGGCAAAAAAGCACAGCGCCTGCAGTTCATCGGTCATATACTGCCGTCCAGCGGACAACCGGACGACGCTCTTCGGCATCATGATCCGAGCGGTCGCCACCAGGCGGACCAGCGCAAAGGGTTCGGGACGCTCCGCGGTGTCGTTCACGGGCACGCCCTCGACCTCGTTCCACATGTTGATTGGAACACTCTCTGGATGGCTGGGGAGATTGGCGAGCAGCACGAGCATGCCAAGGCGGTCCTCGACGCGCTCGCCCATGCCGACAATGCCGCCGCTGCACACCTTGATACCGGCCTCTCGAACATGTGCGAGTGTGTCGATGCGATCCTGCAAAGTACGGGTGCTGATGATCTTGCCGTAGAACTCCGGCGAGGTGTCGACGTTGTGATTGTAGAAGTCGAGTCCAGACTCAAAGAGCTGTATGGCCTGGTTCGGGGTCAGCATGCCGAGCGTGACGCAGGTTTCCATTCCAAGACCTTTGACCGCGCTAACCATATCGCAGACCTGATCGAGATCGCGGTCTTTTGGACTGCGCCAGGCCGCGGCCATGCAGAAGCGGCTC
>NZ_JADPJF010000097.1:28566-54093 GCF_023073295.1 Bradyrhizobium sp. 23
CTTTGGCGCGCTGTGCGCTGGCGACCACATCGGCGCAATCCATCAGGCGGGTCGCTTTCAGACCGGTCTGGTAATGCGCGCTCTGGGAGCAGTAGCCGCAATCTTCCGGACAGCCGCCCGTCTTGATGCTGAGCAGGCTTGCGGTTTGGACGTGGTTTGGATCGAAGTTGTCGCGGTGAACGCTTTGCGCCCGAAACATCAGGTCGGCAAACGGCAGGCTGTAGAGCGCTTGGGCCTCGGCGCGCTCCCAGTTACTGCGGAGCTGTGCGCCGATTCTACTGTCGTTCCGTTCTACTCTCCCAGAGGCAATCATTAAGACTTGCGTTCCCATCAATGATTGATCATAGATAACACTGGCGATTATCTATGATCGTTGACCTTCGCTTGATGCTAATCCACACCGCCTGCGAACGCACCCGTTTTTTCGATAGATAATCTATGATGACCGACAGCGAGAGTACGACCGTTGCCTGGCGCATTGCCGAGTCAATCGGAGAGCGCATCATCAGCGGCGCCATCCAGCCAGATGCCCCGCTGCGGCAGGATCATGTCGCGCGGGAGTTCAACTCGAGCCACGTCCCGGTACGCGAGGCTTTTCGGCAATTGGAGGCGCAACATCTTGTCGTCGCTGTGCCCCGTCGCGGCGTTCGGGTTGCCCCGCTTGATACCAATTCAGTGAAAGAGATCGCCGAGATGCGTGCCGCGCTCGAAGTGGTCGCATTGCGCAATGCGGCGCCAAAGTTCACGTCCACCCATTTGGCACGAATTGAGCTTGCCCTGATTGAAGGAGACAATGCCCAGACGATTCAGGATTTTGAGATGGCCAACCGCGCCTTTCACCAGGCGCTGGTGGCGCCGTGCGCGATGCCGCGCCTGCTCGCCAGTCTCGACGGACTACAGCTTGCAAATTCGCGATTGGTGTTCGCGATGGCGCGCAATGCTGGGGGGCGACCGCGATCCAATCAGGATCACCGCCTGATTCTGCAGGCACTGCGAGCGCGCAACGTCGATCAAGCCTGCAACCTGCTCGCACGCCACATTCAGACGATTGAGCGCCTTGCCCTTCCCGTGTCCTGACCAGAATGAGATTGGCGGGCTCCGCTTCAGGCCGCAGGCCATCGCAAGAGTGTCAAACCCTGTCTGTTTGCCGCGCGAGGCGGCATGTGGCACTAGCGTTGCAGCAGGCTCGATTCCAAGATAGCTATGCGATCTGCTCGCGATTTTAACCTATGGCCATCCATGATCCGTCACATCGTCTTGTTTACCGCCAAAGATAAGGCCCATATCGACCAAATGATCGAAGGCCTCTCGCTTCTCACCAGGATCTCGCATGCCCGGCGGCTCGAGATTGCTCGCAATCGCAAGGCCGACCAGTTCGGCAACGATATCGACGTCGTAGTCTATGGTGAGTTCGACAACGAGACGGAACTCGCAGCCTACAAAGCGCATGAGCTCTACCAGGAATCGATCAGGCGAGCACGACCACTGCGCGAGCTGCGCCTCGCGGCCGACTATGACTTATCAACAGATGCGCGTTTCGTCTCAGCGGCAGGCGTAGTCCAACTTAGTCCGCGCATCGCATCCACCGACGGGGCTTAGCCTGACACTCAATCTCGAGAGCTTGCGGCGCTCCGACCAGCGTCGCTCTCGTTGTGGTCGGGATCATATTCGAAGCGTGTCTCACAGCACGCCAGTCGCCGGTGACTCATAGCCGATGCACGTCCGTGAACTACAGTGGATTGAGCCTATCACAGCGGTGCAATGTCTCGCGCATCGACCGCACCTCTCGTTTCTCGATAGCGCAGCAACGCATGAGTTGCTCGGGCGTTACTCATATGTGACCTGCGATCCATTCAGCACCTACATAGTCGCGGGGGGACGGGCGAGTTGCAACGGCGAAGATATCGATGGCGATCCATGGGGAGTTCTTCGCACTCTTCTCGCCAACTATCCGCAAGAGCATCGTCCCGATCTCCCGCCATTTCAGGCAGGCGCGGCTGGCTTCTTCGCTTACGATTTGAACAGGACGCTGGAGCGATTGCCGGCGCCGGCAATTCCCGGTCAGCGTTTACCCCATTCCATTCTGCATCTTTACGACGTGGTCGTCAGCTACGACCACCGGAACAACAGATGCTGGATCGTCTCGACCGGATGGCCGGAGCAGGATCCCGCACGTCGCGGCGAGCGCGCACGTCGTCGAGCCGATGAGTTCGCAGCCCTGCTTGCCAACCCAAAGTCGCCGCGGATCGTGCTCCCCGGCACAGCGGGCGCATGGAATTCAAACTTCAGCCGAGAAGCATACATTACGGCGGTACAGCGCGTCATCGACTTGATTCTGGCCGGAGACCTCTTCCAAGCCAACATTGCGCAGCGCTTCACGGCCAGGCTGTCGACTATATTCGATCCGCTCACCTTCTATCGTCAACTGCGGTCATTGAACCCGGCACCCTTTGGGGCCCTCCTACGGTACGGAAAGCTGACCATCGCATCGAGCTCACCTGAGCGATTCCTGAAGCTCGACGGAACAAAGGTCGAAACACGGCCGATCAAAGGCACGATCGCGCGTTCGGCTGATTTCAACGAAGACCAGCGCCGCGCTAACGTGCTCGTTGCGTCCGAAAAGGATCGTGCCGAGAACATTATGATCGTCGACCTCCTGCGCAACGATCTATCACGTGTTTGCACTCCACATTCAGTCGACGTTCCAGCCCTGTGCGATCTCGAGTCCTATGCCTCAGTGCATCACCTCGTCTCCGTCGTTACGGGTACACTCGCGGGAGACGAAGATGCGGTTACGCTACTGCGAGCTTGCTTTCCTGGTGGCTCCATTACGGGGGCGCCCAAGGTGCGAGCGATGCAGATAATTACGGAAATCGAGCGTGTGGCGCGAGAGGTCTATTGCGGGGCGATCGGTTTCATCGGCTTCAACGGGGAGATGGACACGAACATCGCGATCCGCACTGTAACGATCGACGATGATATGGCTGTGTTTCATGCAGGTAGCGGTATAACGGCGATGTCGGACCCGGCGGCAGAATACGAGGAGACGCTTGCCAAGGCGCAGCGAATCTTTGACGCATTTCGTGCTGAAACATCCGGTGCGCTTTGATTGTCATCATCGACAACTACGACTCCTTCGTCTTCAACATTGCCCGCTATTTCCATAAGCTTGGTGAAGCAACGGAAGTATTCCGGAACGACGCGATGAGCGTGAGCGAGCTTGTTGACCTCAAGCCGCGCGCAGTGGTCATCTCCCCCGGTCCGTGCACTCCAATTGAGGCCGGAGTATCTACGGCCGTCGTCCGCGAACTTTCGGGTCGCGTTCCAATTCTCGGCATCTGCCTCGGACACCAGTGTATTGGGAGCGTATTCGGCGGACGGGTGGCGCGTGCACGTCGCCCTATGCACGGTCGGTCCTCGTATGTAACGCATGACGGCCGAGGGCTATTCAGGGAGCTACCGTCGCCACTTTGCGTTGGTCGCTACCATTCTCTTGTTGTTGAGCTCGATGAGTCATGCGCACCGAATCTTACGGTGAGAGCGCGTTCCGACGAGGGCGAGATCATGGCCCTCGCACATCGCTATCAACCAACTTTTGGTGTGCAGTTCCACCCGGAATCGATACTTACCCAAGACGGGCACGTGGTGCTTAAAAACTTCTTGCGACTCGCAGAGACTTATCGCTCGCAGCAGGATAAGACAGCAACGTGAGGTACGTGGGTTGGAGTGGGGCTGCTATCTCGCGAAGCCAACTATTACCCGGCGGCCAGTGCGAGGGCGCTCCGCAGCCCGGAAGGTGGGTGCCGCGCTGCGGAGAACAGCGCGCTACTACGTTCGTTTCCGCCGGCCGGCGGGGGGCGCTCAGCGACTCATGGGGCTGGGCTTCGTGCCTCTGCGCTATTTACAACGTTGCGTAGAACAATTTCAGACAGCTGCACAACCAACTGTTTAAGACGCGTAATCTCTTGCTTGCAGCGTTCAAGCTCGCACTGTTCGTCGGTCATGAGCGACATTTCGCGGCGATCTCTATTTGCGGTAACATGATTCATCTAGATGCACCGGAGTTGACGCTGGTAGTCGAGCATGCCCCAAGAGATCGTATGCATTTTCGCAATGAGTGGCGAGCTCACGCCTAAATCCTGCGTTTGACTGCTATCTTCAGGGATTTCATCGCCTCCATCAGAAGCGGCGGGAGACCGATCGATCTGCAACCAACTTGTTCGGTAGTCGCGGTCTGACCGTGCCCCGCGGATTTAATCCAGTTTGAAGTTCGTACTGGCCCACGACACGGACTGGAGCATGAAGCGCAGCCGCTTTTCGGAACAGCGGATCATAGGGATCTGAAGGAGCATGAGACGGGCGTATCGGGGCAGAGCTCATAGGCAGCTTGGCGCCGCTACGGGGCAGATACGGTCGAGCAATACGTTGTCGATGAGGTGCGTCGAGCCGATGTAGGCTGCCGCGCACAAGGTGGCAGGCCGATGTAGCGGGCTCTCAACTGGCTCGAGCGTATCGGCGTCGAAAAGCTCGAGATATTGCAGGCGGTCGACGGTCTCCAGATATTGTTCGGCGATAACCAGCAGCTCTTTCCCGTCGCGCTCTCCTGCCTGAAACTCAGCGCGCGCCGCGAAGAGGCCACCTCTGATGGCGCCGGCGCGCCGACGTTCTTCCTGGATGAGATACCGGTTGCGACTGCTCATCGCGAGTCCCGTCGGTTTTGCGGATTGTGGGGACCGTGACGATCTCAATTGTGTTTCATTAGTTATTCGTCACCCGCCCTGATGCCGTAGTTGCTTTCCCGTCATGTTCCGAAACATTTCGACGTTGCGCAGCGTGTAGATCAGAATGGCATAGGATTCGGTTTTGGCCTTCTTCTGTTTGCTGCGTGTCGGCAGATTCATGCTCGTCTCCAGCGTCGAAGGCGGCGTTCAACATAGACGACAGGGTCGGCGGTGGACAACCGACGACCCGATCTGCCTTGTTCTGACCCATAATTCCTCCGGGATCCTCTTTCACAACGGGATCCTCTTTCACAATTCAACCCTGAAGAGATCGTGCGCGACCCGCTCCGAGGCCGTACCTCGGATGCGTGTCTTGGCCTCCGCACTGCCGGCGCGCAGCTTGCCACCGACGGCGAGATCGGCAAGTCCGCGAACCGAGAAGGATGTCGCGCCACAGCGGCGGCCGAGCGACTTGATCGACGTCGTCGGCCACCGGATCCACCAATACTCGAGGCAGGCGGGCCTCCCGTCGATATCAGCTGCCACGTACACTTTGCCCGAGAGGTTCACCTCCCAATAGACGTCGACGCTCTGCGACGGTTCGACCCAGACCGTGACCACATCGCTTGCCCGCGATCCAGTCAGCGGCAACATCAAGAGCACGACCAGGCCAAGGATGCTTCGCTTCATAGATTCCACTCCTGTCTCAAGGCGATGCGAGGGGCTGATGGCCCCTCGAACGCGCGGTCGTTAGAGGTCCCGCGGAGGGCGCGGTCTGAAAATCAGCGACCGTCCTTCGGATTTGACATCGAAGAACCGGTCGGATCCCGCGCCGGTGAACACCCGGGATCGCCGGTCGAACGTTGTGACGTCGATGTGGACCGACCGCAGGTTGGGCGGCAGTTCGAAAGTTTCGTCGCGATTCCAGCTCAACTCGCCGGTCCGGGTCGGCCCGTCTTCCTCTCGGGTCTCCATCCTGTAGACAGGCAGGCTGATCGAGCAATCGACCCAGGCGTCGTGGGTGCCTAGCCAATTGTCGCGGTTATCGACCCGAGCGAACATTGTGAGCCCATTCTCGGTAATCGACGCGTCTTCAATACCTTCGCAGCGGCCGTGATCGCCACCGCCAGGCAGCAGATGGATGTCCTCGCGCCGCGTAAGGTCGAGACGCCAACCGAGGGCGGCATCGGGTGCTGCAACGGCCCGCGGGACCCGCGAATTCCGTCTGCGGAACTGGCCCAGATTGATGGTACGCGTGTCGGTCATCTCGTTCTTGAGGACGAGTTCGACCTCCGCATAAAAGTCGAATGCCTTCTCTGCGACGTCGCGACGGTCATGATTTCCTCGATGCCCAGAAATTCGAAGCCCAGCTGGCCCTCGGCGCCTACATTGAGCTTGTTCATCAGGCTCGCGGCTTCGTTCCAGATATCGACGAGAGTCTGCAGAGCGGCCGCGGCGCAATACAGATTGCAGTTTTCTTCGGCGGTCAGGGTCTCCTTCTCATGGGCCGTGAGCGCCTTCCCGAATGTAGACGAGGTACAAATCGCCAATCAGAGAAGCATTCGTCGTGAAGCGGAACTGGAGCTCTTCGGCCGCGTCGTTCTTGTCGAATGTGGAAGGATCGAACTCCGAAATGTTCGCGCGTGCTCGCTCCTCCTGCTCCCGAAGCTGCCGCATCAAGGGCATGATGCGACGCGGGTACGAATGAAGGGGCACTTCGTCGTGAAGGGTATAGGCCGTCACGAATGCATCCCATTCGAGCTTTGGTGAGAGCCGGATTCCCTCGCGGCGAAGACGCTCGATCTTGTCCTGAAAGTTCGTGATATCTCGACCCGAAGCTCGTGGAGCCGACTGTAGGGGATCCCGCTTGCCTGCCCGAAATAGCCTTCCGTGTCGGCGTACATCGTTCTACCTCCGTGTTCTGCCCGCCGCAGTTTGGCTGGGCTCGCGGAGGCCAATCGGGGTTTTCGCGCGAAAATCCCAAAGTGAGTGTTCCGGTGGGATCGACGGCCGGGAACCGACATGTGGGGGCTTCAGAGCCGGCTCACCATGGCGTTCGAGAAATGGAGCGTGATATATCATTCTTATCGAAACGATCCTTTGATTAGGATTATATATCATGTCGTATCCGAGCGAAGAGCTTGTCCGGACTGTCCAGGCGAAACGCACGCAAGAGCGCATAAGCCAGCGTGCGTTGGCGGTCCGATCGGGTCTGACCCAGGCGCACATCTCCCAGATAGAGACCGGCCGGGTCGAACCGGGCCTGTCCAGCTTCATCCAGATGGTCCGGGCACTCGACCTCGAGGTCGTACTCGTGCCCAAGAAGCTGCTTCCCGCGGTGGAGGGCATCCTGCGCTCAAACCTCAACGAATTCTCCTTTGAGGAAGGACCCTCAAACCTCTTCGTGAAGGCCGAACGCATCGTTTCCGGACAAAGGAAGCGCCACGGTAGCTCCGCTGCGCTCGACCGCATCGCCGAATACTTGCGCTTTCTGAAGCAGGTCCATCTTTCGAAAACTGACCTGAACCTTGTCCAAGACGTCGTCGATACGCTGCGAGGCTATCGCGCCGAACCTATCCCCAACCCAGTGCTGGAAAATTCGGCAGGCGTGTTGCAAGGTCTACGCAACCGGATCGCGCATCCCGTAGAAGCCCCCCGCCCGGCCTACGCTCTCGACGAAGAGGATGACGATGCTGACGTATCGGTCCTGGACGTACGCCTGCACGACAACCCGATCGCGACCCTCACGCTCATACAGGGCGACCGGTCGCTGCTCGCCTTCAACCAGAGCTACATCGACGACGCCGCACGCCCAACATTGAGCCTGTCCTTCAAGGACACGTTCGGAAATCTGCTCACCTCATTCAAACCGTATCAGCAGGTCGTTCCGCCCTTCTTCTCCAATCTTCTGCCGGAGGGACCGCTGCGTCGCTACCTCGCGGAACGCGCGGGCGTGAAGGAAAAGCGCGAATTCTTTCTTCTCTGGATGCTGGGCCGGGACCTCCCGGGCGCCCTGTCAGTCCATCCGGCGGAAGGAGAAGCGTTGCCTTCCCAAGTCGAGGAGGATCTCACACCGGACGAGCGGCAGAACTTGCTGCGCTTCTCGCTCGCGGGCGTGCAGCTGAAGTTCTCCGCGCTCAAGAACGATCCTGCCGAGCTGACCATTCCCGTCCAGGGCGTCGGCGGTTCGTGGATAGTCAAGCTTCCGTCCCATCAGTACCCGGGCGTGCCGGAAAACGAATTCTCCATGATCACCCTGGCGAAGGAGATGGGCATGGAAGTGCCCGAGCTCCAACTGATCGACGTCGAGTCGATCAAGGGGCTTCCGGAAGGAATCGGCGAGCTGAAGGGACGTGCGCTCGCCGTCAAGCGGTTCGACCGCTCCGCCGACGGACCGGTCCACATGGAGGACTTCGCGCAGGTATTCGGCGTGTTTCCGGACGAGAAGTACGAGAAGGCCAACTACCGGAGCATCGCGCGCGTTCTCGGCATCGAGACCGGCGAAGCCGGCGTCGCCGAGTTTGTCCGACGCCTCGTGTTCAGCACCCTGATCGGCAACGCCGACATGCATCTGAAGAATTGGTCGTTGATCTACCCCGACCGCCGCACGCCCGTCCTGTCCCCCGCCTACGATTTGCTATCTACGATACCGTACATCGCGGACGACAAGATGGCGCTGAACTACTCGCGCACGAAGAAGATGACCGAATTCTCCAAGGACGAGCTCACGCATCTGGCGGCGAAGGCGAAGATCTCGGAAAAGCTGGCCGTCGACACGGCCGCGGAAATCGTCCAGCGCTTCAAGAAGATATGGTCGGAACGCAAGGGCGATCTCCCGCTGGAAAAGAAAGTCGTCGAAATCGTCGACGCACATGCCGCTTCGATCCCGATCTACAGCGAATTCTGAGCCGTGGCTTACTTAGCCGGATCGAAGGGCGGCAGCGCTGACATACAACCCCACGCTGGTCATCACTGTCTCTCCCGTTCAATCGGATGGGCCACGCCACGCCTTCCAGGATCGTTTTAGGCAAGCCATGCGCTTGCGGCCTCCTAGGCCGCTTGCGGCCTCCTAGGTGGCAAAGACCTTTACCCAACCCACATCGCCAGCGCGCTTATGACCATGCTCGTAAATCCAGACAGACTCTTGTCGTTGTTGAGCGCCGCCTCGTTGACCTTCTCACGGTCAAACCGATCCTCAGGCGGAAGGTCCATGACAGCGTGGTACGGTTCAGCCGGGGTCGTGCGCCGATCACCCGGAGGCTTTCCCGCCCATTCTCTCCATTGGTCGAACGCATCAGTCATCCCAAAATTTTCCTCAATCCCTTGAAGAACGGATGCCGCACTTTTCCTTCGGCGCTCTTGGTCCTGTACTCGATCTCCGCCAGCAATTGCGGTTCACCCCAAATGCCTCGATGCGCGATGCGCTTCGTGTAGGGTTGTGTCTTGCGCATCAGCGGGTTGAGTTTCTTCTGAAGCTCCTTCGCGTCGGCTGGCGAAAAGCCGTGATCAACTTTGCCCGCGTAGATCAGGTCCTCGCCCTTGCGGCGACCAAGGTAGAGGCCATCCCATTCTTGTGGTTAATCAGATAGCCCTCCCGCTTGAGCAGAGCATGCAGCCGCCGATAACCGAAGCGGCGATGCTCCTGGGCGATCGCCAGCATGCGCTGGCGAAGGCTGGTATCGTCAGCGCGGGTGGTTTGGTATCTCACGGTCATGCGGCAACAGCCGATGGCTTTACACGCCTGCCGTTGGCTCATCCCGAATGCCTCTCGCAGATGGACGACAGGTTCCGCTCCCCCGCGGGCGTTGCGCGCCGTTTACGGAGTCGAGATCAATCCACTAGCTGTCGCTACAATCCACCGGTTGCCCCAACGCACGATCGAATCGATTCGCCCGATGCCGGGAACTGTATCGCCGCGCATTGCCATCCGAACCCCATCGGGCCCTCCGAGAACCGCCGTTCCGCCGCGAACGTCAAGAACGGTCCAACCCTCAATGGTTGCTGGTCTTGTCTCCGGGGCAGGCATGAGAGGTCCGCTGGGCGCTATCGAGCCGGTCGCCGTCATATCTGCTTCGATCGCCTGAGAAACGGTGCTCGATACGTCCACGGATTGATGAGGCCTGTCGGACCATGTGGCTGTAGGTTCGGCGGAAATGCTCGCTCCATCCGCGGAGAATTGACTTACGCCTGGCGGTGTTCGCAAAGCCAAAGTCGATACCGTCTTTCGCGGGCCTCCGGTCCTGCGGCCTGACTTCGTTTCGGCGCTTCGAGGCGAAGGCGTTTCTGTCTGAGTGGTTGAATTGAGCGACGCGAAAGTTATAGGACCGTACCGACCAAAACCGGCAGCCCATCCCAACGCAAAACCAGCGATCACCGCGCCTGCGACCAGCCAATTGGTGCGCTTTCGATCGCCGTCTGCTTTCAATAATGCAAGAACCTCTTCTCGGCTGGCACTCGAGAAATCCCGCGCGCTCAGCCTCACACGCGCCATTGGGTCTTCGCTCGCTTCAGCGACCCTCGCCTCGATCTCTTCCAAGGTATTCGCCTGGCGCAATCGCATGATCGCATCCCTTGTCGCTCCCCAATGATCATGCTGCAAACTGAATCAATCATTAACGGCGAATGAGCCGCCAGATCAATATTGATTAGAACCATTGCGCAGCGGGCGACTAGAGGTGGGGTCATGAATCGCACGGCGGCGATAAGTTCAGCTTTCTTAACAGGGGATCCAGCCCGTCCGAACGGCACCGCTTAGCCTCAGCCTGCTTTAGAGGCTGATCAGCCGCGCCCTTTCTTGGTCCTTTCGCGGCGTCGGCTCTTTTGTTTGCGGCCCTGGCGTTCAGGTCATGGGGATCGTGCCAATGACGAGGCGTAAAGTCGCGACGCGGTGGAAGAGCGACTTGCTTTGGTGCGGATGGCGGTAAATCAGCTTGCTCTTCTTCGCCAGGCTGGACGTACGTAACATCCGCGCGCTCACCGGCAGCTGGCATATCCAGTTTGATTGTGAATGGCAGGCGATCAGCCTTGTTACCGGCTACTATTGGCATGACCACATCGGCAGCGGGCGGCGGCCCGGATTTCTTCGCGGCTGCAGCAATAGCGCCCAGTCCAACTAGGCAAGCCACTCCAAGCACGACGATTCTAATCACGTGGCGGCTCCCGGTGCAGAGCGGCCCAACGGTCATGATCAGTTGGTCCAAAATGAGGCTGCTCGCTTGGTGTGGTTAACCCACGCAGCGTTAAGCTGAAACATGGGCTCCTGGCTTGGAGCAGTAGCTGAGTAAGCTTCGAGCGAGAAAAAGCAAAGGGCCGAGTTCTTCGATGTTTCGTCCGAGCGTTGGCAAGCCAAGGTCAGCGGAGCTGTCACTCTTGATCATAAATCTGCTAAGGCCTCCAATCGTTAGAATGCGGCAGCGGCAGGCTAACTTTCAGTTGACTTGCTTCACCGCTGGCACACGATGGTCGCTCACCAAAAGGAGGAGATCATGCTCAGTCGCTTGCTCGCTTCGGCTTTCGTCCTGGCAGGTGTGAACACAGCCATTGCCGATGATATGAAAATGCCGATTAACTCTGGTGAGCTTAAATGGGAGGCAGCACCACCCACCTTGCCGAAGGGGGCCGACATCGCGGTACTCTCGGGCGACCCGTCCAAAGAAGGGCTGTTCGTTCTCCGCCTAAGAATGCCAAGCGGTTATAAAATTCCCGCCCATAATCATCCAACAGATGAAGGCGCTACCGTCATATCGGGCAACTTTCACATCGGAATGGGCGACAAACTCGATGAGAAGAAAGCGATCGAGCTAACAGCGGGCGGATACGCCGAAGCGCCTGCCAAAATGAACCACTATGGTTGGACAAGTAGTCCTTCCGTTGTTCAAATTCATGGCCAAGGGCCACTCGGGATAACTTACGTCAATCCCGCAGACGATCCGAGTAAGAAGTAGCGAAGCAAACGAATCGTCTCTGTGTCGCAAGGCAAAAGAAAAGCCCGGACGGTGGTCCGGGCACATTTGTTAGTCGTTGTCGTGATGAATGACGGTTTTCTCTCGGCTGCCGTCCTCATTCTCTTTCTTAATGACCGTCGTCCTGTCACTTTCCGTGTGCTCAGGCTCCCTGATGACCGTTGTGCGGTCCCGATCAACGGGTCGGTGCTCGTGAGACTCTCCGACTGTGACGCCTCCGCCGACCGGACCGGCCTCAACGCCGACACCGACTTCATCCGCGATTGCGGGTGTCGCGATTGCACTCACGATCGCCGCAGCAAACAAGTACTTGCGCATCCTATTCTCCTTCACTTCGTGAGTTAGAGAATGTCTGCGTGCGACAGTTCGTTCCAGAACAAGGGGTGTCAAGCTGCTCATTGTTCACGCAAGTTCCCGTTCCGGGTGAGGCCTTGGATTGGGCGGAACGATTGAGGTTTATCAAACCGCAGGTCTCTTCCGAGCATTGGTTGCGCCGTCTCTCGGAGTGGCTGAGTGGCATCGGATCTGAAGTTCTGGATGGGCGGGGCAGCATCGCGATGATGGCCGCCGACGCCGACTTTCGCAACGCATGGACGGATGCCAACGAAGCAGGCTCACGGGGCACGCGTTTCGTCGCTAAGCGGATCGCCCAAAGGGCCTCCGGGTCGGGCCGAAGCTGCTGGCCGAGGTCGAGTACCGCGCGAAGTCGGCGGAGAAAAGTCCGGCCACCCGATCTTCAAGGCTTGCGGAAAGATTTGTGACGGGGGCCTATGATCGCGGCAGGAAGCAAGCCCGACGTTAGCGCTCGTTGCGCATGTAGGACTACGCTCGCAGATCTCCCGGTGGGCGGGATCATCATATAGATCGAGGCCTGCGGATGCCCTTGCTTGGCAAACGTATCGAAGCCGGCGCGCTGCTCCCGAATGGCCAGCATGGAGAAGAACACAAACGCCGCCCCAGCGACGGCGATCAACATCCACCAGCTGCGCTTCATGTGCGCCTCCGTCGGAGCTCGCAACACCGATACCGCACTGGCGATCAGCTTGCGATGCTCGTTACGCTCAGGCCTTTCGTAGGATCAGGTTCCCCCCAGAACCGGTTGCGACACCGCAAACGCAGGCCCCTCGGCTGCCCGTGGGCGGCGGTCCTGCGGTTCATGTTTCAATTTTACCTTTTGAAACAAGCGACCAGCGCGGCCGTTTACGGTGCGTAAGAAGAAGGTGGAGGACGGCTTCTTATGCAACAAGCACCGCTGCCGGTCTGCTGGCCCTCTCCGCTGCGAGTGCCTCGGCCGCCATCGCATGTCAGGGGGCTTTTGCTGCGCGTTCATTCCCGCTAATCCCTACTCCCCGTCCCCGGCCATCGTCATCAATCCTGATTATTGCAGGCCGCCGACAGCAACCATAGTCATTCACGAGCGCTGGCGTCCGGTCGAGCGCTTCACCCGGGAGTACGTCGTTCGAGACTATGGCGGCTTCGACGATCCAGAATGGTAGCCAAGTCGCACATGGAAATGCGATGGCCCCAGCACGCAAACACTGAGGCCGGTTTAATGATGGGCGACGGAACAGCTTCCGCATTCGCGGCCGATCCGAGTTCCCGGCTTGTGCCGCTCCCTCGGGCGGGAGCAAAACCTCCCCAACGGTTGGCGAACTCGGCTGCAGCACTGGTTTTCAATTCGGACCCGAATCTCGTTTCAGACCCACAATGAATCCATGGCGCCGCCAGAGTTGAGCCGCATGGCAGCCTAAGTGGCCGCGAAGGGTGGTCCCGGTGAGGGGCGCAACACCGGGAGTTTTCGATGTCCGGTTATTTGCGAGTTTGCTTCGCCGGTTTGGTTCTTGTTGGAGGTCTTGCGGCGACACCTGCGGTCTCCGACCCTTTTGCCGACTTGTTCAATGCCGCTCCGCGCGAGCCCGCAGCAACCTCTTTGGCGCAAGCGCAATGCTTGCCGCGACCCGGCAACACGACCGCGGACGGGGCGCATTGGGTCTATCGGTTCGACGGTCACCGTAAATGCTGGTTCCTGACCGAGGGTATGGCGAAGGTGAAGAAGACAGTTCGTCATCGCGGTGCCCAAGATCGCACCGCCAGTTTGGACGAGAACGGGAGTGCGCGGCCCAGGAAGAGCGCGGTGGTTAATGCGCGCGCGGAGTTGCTGCGCTCCGCACCGGCCGAGCCCTCCCAGCCGCCTGCAGCCGAAATCAAGGTGGCTGATGCCGCTTCCGTGCTCGATATGGGCACCACCATGACCTCAGCGGTACCCACCGATCTTCACAGCCGGCCGCCTACGCCTGAGCACTCCGTGCCCGGCCAAATTGACGTTGAGCAGCTCCTCGCGCCCGCCGGCTCACCTCCAGCTATGCCAATGGGCGCGCACCTTGCAGAGGCGCACGACGAGGCACGCAGCTGGACGGCAACTTGGTCAGGTGTGCTGCTGATGATGCTTGGTGGCTTCTCAATCCTAAGCTCGAACCGCACGCTTCGGCACGCAGTGAGATTACGCCAGTGAGGTAGCGCAATAGCCTAGGCACGTACGCGCGCCGCTGCGCGATCGATGAATTTCAAGTATAGCCGAATTGCCACACGTACAAAGGTTCCGCCCGCCCACACTTAGTTTGCCCGCCGCCTTAGACGAACATTCGATTACAATGACGGTCCCGTTGGGATCGGATTGCGGAATGCGGTACAAAGCATTCGTGGTGGACAGCAGCCGGCAAGTGATCTGCGTGGCGAAGCTCGACTGCATTGACGAGCAGGCGGCGCGGCGTCGAGCCGAGCAAATGCATGCCGAGCACGACGTTGAGCTTTGGCAAGGCGATCGATTTGTTGCTGTGTTCCGAGGTGCAACGACGAACGACAATGAGCGCGCGATCCTGAATAGACGGCCGGTCTCGCCGCCGAGTTGACATTCGAATATTGTGAGTCATGCCTGCCTGGCAGGCTGCCGACATGTCGCAGGGCCAAAGTCGCCGAGCATGCCCATAACACACCCCGCGTCTTCGGAACCGGGGTGCAGCTCGGGAATGGGTTTCGCGCTGAAAAACATTGAAGCGGTTGAACTTCGCGCAGCTGGATTGGTCGAGAAGTGGCTCCAGACTCAGATATTGGACGATACCAGCATGACTTGGTCTGGGCGAGCTTGAAGTCTCGCGCGAGAGCGCCGTCAGCCGCATGGCGGCAAGAGCGAGTTCCTGATGTACTCGGAGGAAGCGGACACCTTCTACGAAGAAGAGGTAATGCTGGGAGCGTTGGACGAGAGTCACATTATCCGCACCATCGAATATTGGGGTGTTGAGCGGCAGCGTCGTCCCGGGTCAGAACACAGAGCCGTAATTGTCGCAGAGTGAATCACGAGCCGTTTTTCAACGTGCTAGGGGTCCTCAATCGTTCAGTGCCGATGATCGCAGTGCAGCTCGGAGCTTTTAAGCTGGACGAAAGCAACGTGGTTCTTCATGGCGTCACTGTGTTGGATGTTACCGAATAGACGCCTGAAGTAAATACTTCGGAGGAGGCTGAACGAACGGATACGGAAGTATTGGGAGAAGAAGCGCGACTTTGCTTCATTGGCCGTCCTGGACAAGATTCCAACCGCCCTGAAGGCGGCTGGGCTCGAGGAACGCCTGTCATACAACAAGCATCACGTAGCACTTGGATAAACGGGTAATAACTTCTGTTGGTTTCACCCTCGCAGACGCGCGTGCCGTCCGCCATGAATATGCGACTACGCGTGTTTTCGAGGAGTAGCAGCCACATGAAGCAACATACCTTCGAAGCATTTTCCACCACCGCGATCTACTGGACACCGCTTGTGCTTATGGGCACCGCAATGCCGCCAAGAGATCCCGATGAAGACGAGGAGGACGAAGACGACGAAGAGGAAGACGACGAAGAGGAAGACGACGAAGAGGAAGATGACGCTGACGAACCGCCGGTCGTGCGCGAGCCGGACGACGACTAGACTAGCGTGTTCGGCAGCCAGGGGTATAATATTTGTCATGGGCTGGCATGCGAATGACATAGCGCTCCTCAATAGGCTCTGGTCCGCAGGACAGAGCGCGGCGCAGATAGCGCGTCGTCTCGGGTGCAGTCGTAACGCGGTCTGCGGCATGCTGACCCGTCTGGGCCTGAAGCGCGGCCACAAGCCGCCCACAGCAACGCCCAAGATAAGGCCGTCCCCGAAGCTGAGGCCGACGTCGTCGGCAGCCTGCGCTCGTCCAGTCGCACGGAAGGTGTCGCGGAACACAGCGGAGAGGCAACAGCCCAAGGAATTCAGCAAGCAGCAGCTCTACTCCATGCTGGCTGAGGCCGTCAGAAACACTGACTAGGAGCTCACCACCAACGTCGTTGCGCTCCTCGCTTCAGCTATCGTACACGAACCGACGCACGCAAGTCCGTCCGACGAACTGCGTCCATAAAGACCATAGCCTTGTTGCAGCTGCACAGATCGGCAGCTAGTTGGCTTCTTGTTTCGCCATTCCGCTCAACGCCAGGTTTCTATTGTTCTGGAAGCTCAGGGTGCCAGATATTCGGACCTTGTGCTGAAGCAGTGCCTTCGCCGCCGCGATCTGCTCCCGAGTACGGCGGAGCATCTCTCGTGTCATTTGGCTTGCCTCGTTAACATGGCCTGTGCACTTCTATTGCGACTGTACCGAAAGACTGCCTCGATTTAGGAGCCGAGTTTAGTGGGTTGGATCGCGAATTTGCTCCGTCGGCCGGATGTCGGCCTGCGGCCTGGGAACGGCGCACAAGTAGACCTAGAACCGCTATCCGAGCACGGCGGCCGATGGCTGAAGTACAACCTGTTTCGCTTCCCGGGCGCGGTGTGGTCTGGCAAGCGCGGTTGCGTGGAGCTGGCCGAGGGCGACGTGATCGCACTGCATCTCGTGGTCGAGCGGTTGAAAGAGGCCGGGGTTCGAGTGAGGTTCTACGGGCGGCTTCGGCGCTGGGACGGCACGTCACCGGTCTGGACGTTGCTGGCACGCGGGAAGCAATGATCCGGCGACTGTCGCAGCGACACCGGCACCGCGCACGCTGCGGCCGGCCCCGCTCTTGGGCATTTTCTGCGTAATAAACAAGGCAGGTTTTAACTCGTCCCGCACTGCCCAATGCTGCTACCCTCAAACGTTTCCCAGTGTCACTTCATCTAGCTTGTTGTCGTCTACATGGGGCGCGAGGGCCCAGTCGCCTGCGGCCGCGCGCTACACCATCGGTTTCGGCGGCGAGCTTCATCGCCGGCACTGCCTCGCTCACGTCGTACTCGATGTCCATCGCACGCAATTATGGTCTCGGGTCGTAAACGATCACGCGTCGATGCAGAAATATGGAGCCCGGCCACGCACAGGTTTGACGCTGGTCTAAGGGTCGGGAAATCGCTCCTCTCTCATCGAGATAAGGTTACGCACTGAAGTCTTTTGGATATGTCTTGGGCAACTTGAAAACAAAGGTCTTGGCCTTGGGAAGAATATTGGTCGGTGTTGTCGAGGTCCGCAAAAGGGACAATCTCGACCAGGAATTGACAACGATCTCGTGGCGATCGCAGATCAGCGTGATTGTCCTGCCTGTCGCTGGAACGCGTAGATGGGATTCAGACCGCAATATGCGAGGGTGCCGGATGCGGTGGCCATGCATTGATCGTAGGTTGAGAACTGGCAGTTGCCAGGATATCCCCAGGTACGTCCCTGCAGGCAATAAACGTCCTGCCGAGCTGGGGGGATGTACGAACGAGCCCGCGGAGCGGCGGTCGAAGGTGATCCAAAGCAGACGAGCATGGGAAGTGCAAGCACAGCAATATAAAGAAGGTTGCGCATGATCTAGCCTCCGTGAAGTCTTGAGAGGATAGAGAGTGTAGAATTGACGCTTTGATCTTGGTCAATGGCAAAACGCTTAGTAGACGGTTTGACCGATCGGTTTCAAAGTAAGTCTAAGCGTCAGGCGCTCGGGTTTTGGAGCAGCTTTCCTGCGAGTTTTGCGGATGGAATGCATTTTTCAAGCGCGGTGGGGGTTCGTGCGTTTGAAAAACCTAGGAGAATAGGCAATCCGAGCTTGAGAACTCCGCGCACGGCAATATGCCGATTTGGGACAGCCGCAAACCCGCGCGCTTATCAAGCACAAATCGCCGCACTACTGTCACCTCAATTTGTGCCGCTGAGCGTGCAGGGAAGCTTCGGCGGGCTCAAGCTCGTCTAGGCTCTCGTGATCGGCCTGATCCGGCGCAGCTGGGAATTGGCATATTCCTCGCGCTCACGCGTGAAGTGCTCTTGGTGCGCTTTGAAGCTCTCGACCCGCTTCTTGATCTCTTCGCGTTCGCTGCCGTCATACTCTGACGCGCTGAGGTCACCCCGCTCGACGGCTTCCTTCGGCAGAGACCGGGGCAGCTGGATCTCTAGCTTCAGCGATTTGGTGAATGCCATCGTTTCAGCGACCAGTGCGTCAAGTTCGTTCTTCCAATCGTGCATTAACGCCCCCATGCGGCACTGCTGTGCTGGCCAGCTAATTCATAATAATCTGAGCTGCGGCTATAAGCACCGAAGCCGTCGCATGTAGGCCAGTCCCAAATCGTGTTATTGCTGAAAAAGGCCGCCGACAATATTGCCGGCGGCCTTCCCGGGTTCAAAATGCCTATCGTGAAAAAATGCGGTCCAGCCCCGGTGCGAGCGATCCTACACACAAAACGTCTCTCTTCATAGTTTTGCCGTTCAGAAACCTTAACGCGGGGCGATCCGGGTTTGCTCGAAAGGGGGGAGGCGTCCGGAAGAGATCACTGCCGCCTTGTTTCCAATTATGTGCAATCGGTCCGGACCTGTTTCGGCGTGGCTTGCATCAAAGCGCGTAATGGTGTTGCCTCGACGAGGTCAGCTATATCACGAGGACTGCAAGAGCCATGGTCTGGATGAATGGCGCTGTGAGCCCGGCCGTACATCGTGAACTGGACATTCGGGTTAGCGAGGGTTCTAAATGCCAGATTGTGTGATCGTTCGGGCCCATGGGAGGCAATTGGATGTCTTGCGCGAAGAGGCATCGCGCATTGCACGGGCTGCCAAAATCGACTGGTCGATTGAGCGCGCCGATGAGGGGGCACATTTTTGCTTCGAGAATGCCGAGGCGAAAAAGGCGTTCGTCACCAGCTGCAAGCGCTTTGATATGCCGCACCGAGACGCTTAGAAACCAAGTTCGCGTGCGATGAGTCAAGCCAGTCCAGAACTCTGCGCCGCACGCGTAGAGCTCGGGCCGCATACCGAATCTATCTTGAACGGGACTTCCAGAAAAGCGGCATGAGCCCAGGATCGACCATCGTATGGGCCGGGATGGCAAATCTGCTCATTGACTTTGACATGAGCCAGCCAGGTTCGCCCTTACTTGCTGCTGCAACGTCTCACGAAGCGGATGTGACCGTGTTGTCGCAAGAAGTTGTTGGACCCGAGCACCTGATAGATCGGCGCTGGTCGAACGCTGAGGCGGAATTGCAATGCGATGAGCCGATGGGCGCTTGATGATGACGGTGCCTGGACGTGCGTGGTACCCTCGCATTCAAGGCAACCATCAGCGATCCAACGAGCTTCCCTTCGTCGACTGAAGTCGTCCCCTGCCTCGGGTTGTCACCGCGCCAATATCCATGGCGGCTTTTAAACGAGCCCCGTCCAGCCGTCGCCTGAGCGCTGCAAATCGGCTAGACAGTTTGGTCAATTCCTCAACGCCAAGCTCACCGAACACAAATTGATCGAGTTCCTTCTGTTGTGCAGCGACGTTCGCGAGGCGCTTACAAGCCTTGTCGGTCAGTGACATGTGGACGACCCGACCATCCCTGATACAGGGCTTGCGCCGCAGAAATCCGGCCTTCTCCAGCGCCTTGGAATTTATTGTAATGAAGGACGGGTCAACTTTCAGCAATTTTGCCACCGTGCTGACTGCAACATCCCCCTCGCTCGTTAGGTCTGTCACTGCCATCAAGATTGTCAATTGTGGTCCAGTGATGCCGAGTGCCTTGGCCCGGACTTGAAGAAAATCCTCCAGACAGATGTTGAGGGATCGGACCTCCAACGTTAATCGCCGCACCAGCAGCTGAGTGTCAGCAGAGTCGTTCCCGACTTGCGTTGCTGGCTTGGTCAAATGCGGCGCCACCGGATGTTAGGTCCTATCCTCAGAGCTCGTTCGCACTGACAAGATTTCAACAGAGGATCTCTGCTCGTTGCAGCGATCCTGTGCAAGCATCACGCGCTCACCTGCGCCCACGATTTAAGAACGATTATTAGTGATTCGGATTACTGGCTTTTCGACGAGAATCTCGGGCCGCCGTTGGCGGACGCGCCTAACTGAGTTGCGAATGCTAGTAATCTCACCGAAATGCACGTTCAAAGGAAGATCTCGATCCGTAGTCTCGCGCAGCGGCGCGGCGTTTCGCCCGCTTCTATAGCGCCAATTCGAAGGTCTGTTGCCGGATCCCGGGCAACGGCTTCGAAATGGCTTCCATACTGAGCAGCTTTGGGGCGCAACCTCGCACAGGCGCTGCGGTGAAATTCATCGAAATTGATGGCCTGAACGCGGGATTCAATCGCATTGCGTTGTCGCGTCTCTGTCGTAGTTGCCGTCCACGAGCGCGTGTTACTCGACGGGTTATGCGACTTCACACTTTGCAGCCTGGTCGCCCCTTATAGGTTCAGTCGAGATCCAAAAATTCGACCGTGGAGCTCTTGGAGTAGTGTTAGTTGTCCTGGTCTAATTTACTCATTGAGCATATTTGAGCGCTGCTGAAATCGAACCCGGCCTCTCGGCCGGGTTTCTCAGGCTCCATATGTACTCAAATTGAGCCTATTTAACATTTGCGGGAGGCTTCAATGCCGATCTCTGGACTTTACGGCCCCGACGACTTTGCCAACCGACCGCAGCGCCAGACCACCGCTGCGCCGCGTCCCGTTCCAGTGGGCTCGAGGCCCGCACTGCCAATGCCTTCGCTGCAATGGACGCCGGAGGTCGAGCGCGCCACCGCGCCGCTTTACGAGCGCGTGAAACATGTGATCCCGCCGATCGAATGGCCGCTGATGGCGCCGACCATCAAGGCGATCAACGAGCTGAAGCAGGCGCGGGGCGCGGTGATCCTCGCGCACAATTACCAGGCGCCGGAGATCTTCCACTGCGTCGCCGACATCGGCGGCGATTCGCTTCAGCTCGCAGTCGAAGCCACCAAGGTGAAGGCCGACATCATCGTGCAGTGCGGCGTGCACTTCATGGCGGAGACGTCAAAGCTGCTCAATCCGGACAAGACGGTGCTGATCCCCGATACGCGCGCCGGCTGTTCGCTCGCGGCCAGCATCACCGGCGCCGACGTTCGCCTGCTTCGCGAAAAATTTCCCGGCGTGCCTGTCGTTGCCTATGTCAACACCTCCGCGGAGGTGAAGGCCGAGGTCGATATCTGCTGCACCTCGTCGAACGCGGTTCAGGTGGTCGAGAGCCTCGGCGCACCAAGCGTGATCTTCCTGCCCGACCGCTATCTCGCCACTTACGTGGCCTCGAAGACCGACGTGAAGATCATCGCATGGAAGGGCGCCTGCGAGGTGCACGAGCGCTTCACCGGGGCCGAGCTGCGCAGCTACCGCGAGGCCGATCCCTCCGTGCAGATCATCGCCCATCCCGAATGCCCACCTGACGTGCTGGCCGAGGCCGACTTCACGGGTTCGACCGCGCACATGATCAACTGGGTACGCGAGCGGCGGCCGCGGCGGCTGGTGATGATCACGGAATGCTCGATGGCCGACAATGTGCGGGCCGAGCTGCCTGACGTCGAAATGCTGCGCCCCTGCAACATCTGCCCGCACATGAAGCGCATCACGCTCGCCAACGTTCTGGAGAGCCTGCTGATGCTTCGTGAAGAGGTCACGATCGATCCCGCGCTTGCGCAACGCGCACGGCGCTCGGTCGAGCGGATGATTAATTTGAAGAACTAGCGACAGACACAGCGGCCGTGCCGGGACGACGGCGGAGTAAATGGAGACAGCCATGCACAACACCATCCACACCCTCACCCGCTCCGACGACGTCGTCATCGTCGGCGGCGGACTTGCCGGATTGTTCTGCGCGCTCAAACTCGCGCCGCGGCCCGTGACATTGATCTCGGCCGCGCCGCTCGGACTGGGCGCGTCGTCCGCATGGGCGCAAGGCGGCATCGCCGCGGCGGTGGCTGAAGGCGATACGCCGGAAGCGCACGCCGCGGACACGGTTGCCGTCGGCGGCGGCATCGTCGACCAGGCGGTCGCACTGGGCATCGCGCGCGAGGCCGCGCCGCGGATTCACGACCTGCTCGCCTATGGCGTGCCGTTCGACCGCGATCTCGAAGGCAGGCTCGCAGTCGGGCGCGAAGCCGCACACTCGGCGCGGCGTATCGTGCATGTGCGTGGCGATGGCGCGGGCGCCGCCATCATCGCGGCGCTGAGCGATGCGGTGCGGCGCACGCCCTCGATCCGAGTGATCGAAGGCCTCGTCGCCGAAGCGCTGTTGACCGAGGACGGCGCCGTCACCGGTCTTCAATTGCGCGAAGCGGGCAATTTCGCCGCACATCCGATCCTGCTCGCCGCGCGCACGGTGGTGCTCGCCACCGGTGGCATCGGCCATCTCTATGCCGTCACGACCAATCCGCGCGAGGCCAGCGGATCTGGTCTTGCGATCGCCGCACGCGCGGGCGCGGTCATTGCAGATCCCGAGTTCGTGCAGTTTCACCCGACCGCCATCATGGTCGGCCGCGATCCGGCGCCGCTCGCCACGGAAGCCTTGCGCGGCGAAGGCGCGACGCTGATCAACGGCCATGGCGAGCGTTTCATGGCGGCGCGCCATCCGCTCGCCGAGCTCGCACCGCGCGACATCGTGGCCCGCGGCGTGTTCGCGGAGATCGCGGCCGGGCGCGGCGCCTTCCTCGATGCGCGGCAGGCGCTGGGTGCATGTCTTGCCGACAAATTCCCGACCGTTCATGCAAGCTGTATCGCCGCCGGCATCGATCCCGCCACGCAGCCCATCCCGATCGCACCGGCCGCGCACTACCACATGGGCGGCATCGCGGTAGACGATCGTGGCCGCAGTTCGATCGACGGGCTCTGGGCCGGCGGCGAAGTGTCGTCCACCGGCGCGCATGGCGCAAACCGGCTTGCGTCGAATTCGCTGCTGGAGGCCGTGGTCTACGCCGCGCGCATCGCCGACGACATCGCCGGCCGCGCCATCCCCTCGCCCGCCCGGCTTCCCGATGCGCTGGTGCCGCCGCGCGGCGCCGCGTCAGATGCCGCGGCCGTGAAGCGGCTGCGGACGCTGATGAGCGCACATGTCGGTGTGATCCGCGATGGTGACGGGCTTGCGGAAGCGGTTCGCAGCTTCGCCGCGTTCGAACGCGAGGCCACAAGCATCGCGGTCCGCAACATGGCAACGGCCGCCCTGCTCGTGGCGGCGTCGGCCTGGAGCCGATGCGAGAGCCGCGGCGCGCATTTCCGCTCCGACCATTCCGCGGACGTTCCCGCACTCGCGCAACGCACCATGACTACGCTCACAGTAGTGCGCGAATTCGCGGACGGTCTGACCGAACGCCCGACACCGCGAGCCGCGCAACCCATGATCGCCTGACGGAGTCTGCCATGATCACCCCGACCTCTCTGCTCTATCCCGACGCCTTTCTCTCCCCGCTCGCGCTCGACGAGGCCGTGCTACGCGCGCTCGATGAGGATCTCGGCCGTGCCGGCGACATCACCTCGCTTGCGACGATCCCCGAAGCAACGAAGGCGCAAGCAATCCTGGTCGCACGGCAGTCCGGCGTGATCGCCGGCTTGCCGCTGGCGCTCGCCACCTTGCAAAAGCTTTCGCCCGACATCGAGATACGCGCGCATGTTCGTGACGCCGCGCGCGTCGCCCGCGGACAGCAGGTGCTGACGATCTCGGGGCCGGCACGTGCCATCCTTACGGCGGAGCGGACCGCGCTGAATTTCGTCGGCCGCCTGTCGGGCGTTGCAACACTCACCGCAGACTACGTTGCGCGCACCGAAGGCACCAGGATGCGGGTCTGCTGCACGCGAAAAACCACCCCTGGACTGCGCGCCTTGGAGAAATACGCGGTACGCTGCGGCGGCGGCTTCAATCACCGCTTCGGCCTCGACGACGCGATCCTGATCAAGGACAACCACATCGCGGTCGCCGGCGGCATCCGCCCCGTGCTGGAGCGCGCCCGCGCCCATGCCGGCCATCTCGTCAAGATCGAGATCGAGGTCGACACGCTCACGCAATTGCGCGAGGTGCTCGACACCGGCCTTGCCGACGCCGTGCTGCTCGACAACATGGACATTGCGACGCTGCGCGAAGCCGTCAGGCTCAACGAGGGACGCCTCAAACTGGAGGCATCCGGCGGTGTCACCCTGGATTCGATCGCAGCCATCGCGGCCACCGGCGTCGACTACGCCTCAGCCGGCGCACTGACGCATTCAGCGCCGAATTTCGACTGTGCGCTGGATATCGAGGCCTGAGGAGGTCTACTCCCTCTCCCCGTTCCTACGGGGCCGCAACGAGATTTGCTCGCGCCGAGAGGACTGGGGTGAGGGGCATCTCTCCACGTATTCGGCTGTCGAAAGACCTGTACCCCCTCGCCCGCATCGCAAGAGCGATCTTACGTCTCCCCGCAAGCGGGGAGACGTAAGAAAGGTTACCGCGGTTCGCTCACGCCATCTCGGCCGAGCTCTTCGCTTCCTCGGCGAGTTCGGGGGGGAGAGTGCGGCGGTCTGCGCGGGATGCCCCAGTTTGGTTCCTCGCTGGCGTCGCCCCAGGCGCAAGGCCGGTAGAAGGTGTGGACGGCGCTCGTGTCATCTTCTTCATCTCGGCCAGCCAGGACGGACGCACCCACTAGGCGTGGTAGTGCGTCGACTTGCCGACCTCGGGCAGCCAGATCTGGTCACCAGCATCGCCTTCCAGAGTTTCTGGCGTGCTTCCGCCTGCTTCAGCGGTTCGAGCGGCTGAATCGTCAGCGAGCGCGCAGCGTCTCGGGCCTGGGACCGATTGGGGATTGCGAGCGGCGGCGCGCGAACGGCTGAGGCGCCAGCGGAGAGGCGGTGTGCTACTGCCGGTCTCTGGCGTTGATGCGAAGATGCAGAGACCAGTGCCGAAGGACGCGAACCGCGCGCCCTTCGGACGGGTATGCAAATACACAAGTCGCTACGCGCACGCTACGCGCACGCTACGCTTACGCTAGAAAAATCGAACCGCAGTACATCCGTGCGATTCGAGTCTTCTCGTGAGTATCTAATTTAGGTTGCTGGGGCGTTAATCGGCGTTGCGCGTGCAGCGCACGCAAGCGAACACAGGTGGTTCCACGCAGTGACCGCGTGCACTGGTAAACGCCGCTCATGGTAACGATAAACATCCGGTCAACGTGAGTGGTCAGAAGCCCTGCACGCCCGTATCATAAGGGGACTCGCTGTGTTTCCCACTGTCTCACCATTGTGGTGCGGCCACTCCCTCGACCTCGCATCGGTGTTCGCCAGGAATTTATGAAGGGTACCCGGAAGCCCGATCGTGACCGGCAGGCCCTTCATGATCTCGAAGAAGCACCACGAAGTCGGCATGTGCCGCCGCGGGTCCGAAGCATCTATAGCTTGCCTGCTCGACCGTAAACTCGGTGTCCTGCATGTCGCGCTAGTGCTTCTCGAGCTCGTGTGGATCCGCGTCAACTCTTTCAATAGCCTGCGGCAGCGGCGATCCATCGACGCGTTGTGGGATCCCGTTTTCCGTGCTGCCTCACTGATGTTCTGCGGCGCACGAACGCTCGCCCATTACGCTCTTTGCACGGAATTCACGTTGCTTGCGGCTCGCGCTCTACAGGATGCCCC
>NZ_JADPJF010000097.1:54172-72636 GCF_023073295.1 Bradyrhizobium sp. 23
GCGCGATAGCGTCCCCGGCCAGTCGTCTCGCGAAGGTCGAGTTCGGCGACGAGGTTTTGGGCCGCACGGGCCGTGATCCCAAGCTCCGCCGCGATCATGCCGGCCGAGACGATCGGCCGGGTCAGCACGTAGTCGAGGAGCGCCGGCAGTTTCGAAGTGGCGCGCCGGCCGGCGAGTTTTCGGGCGAGGAGGTTTCTGGTCATCAGCCAGCGGTCGTGGTCCTTTAGGCCGGCCTCGGCGGCGGCCGTCATCGCCTCGAGCTGCACAACCAGCCGCGCTGCGACGTCGCGTGCCCGCCGACGCTCACGCGAGATGCTTTTCAGCCCTCCATGCAGGCACAACAGATAGCAGCGTGTCTTGCCGCGGTCGCGCAACACGCTAGCTGCGAGCAGGCACCCTAGCCAAGGCGTGTGCTCGAGCGGTTCAATCGCGTCCCAGGCATCCGCGGCGATTGCAGCCGCCAGAGTCGGCGGCAAATTGCGGGTCTCATCGACGACGGCGCGCCAGTCGTCGAGGCGGCCGTCCTCGTCCCAGTCCGGATCGTAGACGAGCGAGTCCCGCTCTGGCCACGACCGAAGCTCGTCGGCGAGTCTGCGCTCCGCCTTGGCGTTGGCGGCGTCGACCGCGGCGAAGGCTGCGGCCAGATGGAGATCGGTGTTCATGACGCCAAGCGGTCCGTCGAAACCCACCGCGTCCCGCTCTGCGTCCTCGTTGAGCCCGAGACGTTCCTCGACCTCCTCTCGCTCGCGCCGGCCCCGAAGGTCAGCCAGTCCGGAAACCGACAGCGCCCAATTGGGCTTCGCGTCGGCAATGCGCCGACGGGCACGCAGCACGGCGTGAGCCCGGGTCAGCTCGTGGGTGGGGGCGCGGACGTCCATGCCGGCGTCGTGGAGCACGAGGTCATCGAGGTGGACAAGTTCGCCGTCAAGCCACAGAGTGGCGCAAGCCTCGGCGAAGTGCATTCGGCTGATCGCACCGTCACGGATTGGGCTTTTGGCCAGTCGCTCGTCGAGGCGGGCGACAGCATCCTCGGCCGCGGCAAGCGGCCCCGCGAGCTGAGCCCAAGGCAGTGGATCGGCGATTTTGTAGCCGGAAGACAAGGCCTTGATAACCTTAAGAGGAAATGGCGAAACGGAACCTAACACACCTTTATGTTCCGTCATAGCGAGGCCTGTTCCCGCTCTCCTCTTGCTATCGATAAGCACGCCTTATCGATGGGGTGCCGCCGCAGTGCGATCAGCACGCGCAGCGCTGCAAATCACCAGCGCCAAGCTTCAGATCAACCACAAATCGCCACTCGTGCCAACCCTGCCCTGTTCCGGACCAGCCGCTCCGGTGACTGTCCCCTCCCCGGCAAAGCAGGCGCCCTCGAAAATCAGGCTGCGCGGAATGCAAGGTGAAGCGTAGGTAAAAACAGGTCCGGAAATTGACGCCCGCCGGACCGCCCTTGCCCAAAGCGAGAAAGGCGTCGAGCGAGCCGTGCGGTCTCAAGCTGCACCGGCACTGCGGCAATGAGGATCAGGCTACCTAATCTTCGAGCGCCTCCGCGGTGGCGCTGACCGAAAGATTTGTGCTGCCACGGCAACCGCCCTCCCCAGGGCCTGCGGCGACGTCAGACGCGTTCCGATTTCCTGCAGGCGAGCCAAAAGCTCGCGTGCCTCGTCTCAGTCGCTGATGAGCGCGATGAAGGGCGATGCGCCGATGAATCTCGTCATACGGGCCGTCGCGAAATCGTTTGGTGGGCTGTCCGCCGAGGAGTTGCCCCCTATGGCGCAGATCCGGGCAGAACTGGACGCCGCGGTCGAGGAAAAACGATGTCGGCTCGATCTCGAGCTCATGAGCGCGTGCCGATGCACTGTTCGGGTGAGGCGGACCTTTTTCCACCACCGTCAATTCCCGCGCCATCGCCTCGGTCTGTGAATTCTCGATATGCACGGCTATGGCATGCTCCTCTAGACGCAACTATCCCTAGGTGATTTCGATACAGGGAATACGGGAGCAGGCCGCGTTAGTAGGACCGCCAAGGTCGCTGGCCTTCCAGTGACGGGCGGCCTCAGGTCGACGTGCGGCTCTTTATGGTGCTGACTGGAACTTTATGGTTAACGGCTGATAAACGCCTCCCCTATTCCTCCGTCCTTTCCGCTCCCCTACCCTGCCCTTTCCGTCTCCGGACACGAGGCGCGCTTTGTTTCCATTGTTGCCGCCCTAGCTGACCTCGATCCGTCCCGGACGACCACAACCTCGTCGATGCCCTCGCCCGCGCTTGCGTGGTTTCAAGACAACCGATCCGAGACCCGCTCGGGTAAACCCTCGGCGCGGTGCGACCTGGATGCTGGAAGGCGCCAAGGAGGCGGAGCTGAGGAAGCCTCCGCCGACTACATCTGCATTCGCCCTCGGCTGCGAGCGGGAAATGGGCTGCACCGCCGTTGATCCGCATTGTGGCCCGTTCCGCGAAGATGAAGAGATGCCGTTCCTTCCGAACTGGATTGGCCGAGACCGGTTTCGGCGACACTGATCGCCCGACCGGCTCCGGTCTACCTCTTGCCCGTCGCGCCGCCATCCCTGCTGCTTTCTTAGTCCCGCCAGTCGCGTGGAGCGTGGGACCCAGCAACCCGGGATGGCACGGCGGGTGATCCGCATAGGACACCCGCGAGGGATAACAGGTCCTCAACCCCGTGCCTAAGCTCGAACGCCTGCCGCGCGAGGTCCACTGCTTCCGGGGTGTTGTGCCGCTTGGGAGCCGACCGTCCGCCAAAGCCCTTGATCGTCACGCTATGCGGGCTGACGTCGCGGTCGTGCTGTGCGAGCGCGACATGTTCGCAGCCGATGATCATGCGGCTTCGAGGGTGGAACGGCGGCTGGGAGCGCGCCGGCTTTAGCGGTGAAAGAGGGCACTTTCCCTCGCTGCAGCGCTGGCCGAGTCGGCTCGCCATTCCAAGCCGGCACGTGACGAATCGGTGCAAACGCAAGCGCCCGCATCTGGTGATCCGCTGGACGACTTGCTCGTGACGGGTCGCGGGACTCTCGACCTGCCATCCTTCCGACCTGCCATCCTTCGCGTCTGCACGGTCTCGGCGCGGGCGCCGCGCAGCGGATGTTGCGGTTGCGGCTGAGCGGAGCGCGCCAGGGCTCAACGCTGAATTTTGATCCGAATGGGGCGGTGATAGAGTTCGAGCGCGAGTCGATTGTGGGAACTGCGTCGGAGAAAGTTGACCGCGGTCAACTTCTGTTTAGAGCGGCGCCTTCGCAGCAGCCGCGCAGGCTACGTGCCGAGAGTTGACCGCGGTCAACTTTAGACCACCCGTGGGCCGATTCGGACCGTTAAGGATTGGTTTACCCTTTAACTGTTGCGAGACCGGCCAGAATCGGGCGTAATAGCCACGCTTTGCGCATGCCGTGTACCCGAAATTCGTAACTACGCGAGAAAGCCGTGGCCCTGAACGACCAACAAGCGATGGCGTCAATCACGCCTGGCGCGCCGCAGGCGATCCACGACACGATCGCGGCAGACGCGCGGGAACTGTCGGCGAAGCTGCACGCCCACCGAACGAAGCTGTTCCCGCCGAAAGCACGCAAGCATCTGCGCCGCTTTACGTCTGGCGAAGTCGCTAAGCTCGTCGGCATTAATGACGGCTACCTCCGCCAATTGTCGCTGGAGGGCAGGGGCCCTCAGCCGGACACCAGCCCATCGGGTCGAAGGTCGTACACATTCGACGATATTCAAAGTCTTCGTACTTATCTCGATGAATCCGGCAAGGGTGCGCGCCGATACCGACCGTATCGCGTCGCGGGCGAACAGTTGCAAGTCATTGGCGTCGTTAATTTCAAGGGAGGGTCGGGGAAGACCACCACGGCCGCGCATCTCGCCCAACATCTCACCTTGCAGGGCTATCGAGTGCTTGCGATCGATCTGGATCCGCAGGCCTCGCTCTCCGCGCTGCACGGCTACCAGCCAGAGTTTGACGTCGAGGAAAACGGAACTCTGTACGGCGCCATCCGCTACGACGACGCGCGTCGCGAACTGAATGAGATCATTCGGCAGACTTACTTTTCGGGGCTCGACATCGTTCCCGGCAACATCGAACTGATGGAATTCGAACATGAAACCCCGAAAGCGCTCGCTGCGCGCCAGTCGGGTGACCCGCTGTTCTTCGCCCGCGTTGCCCGTGCCCTCGCCACGGTTCAGGACCGCTACGATATTGTCGTGATCGATTGTCCGCCTCAACTCGGATTTCTCACGCTTTCTGCGCTCTGCGCAGCAACGGCAATTCTGATCCCTGTGCATCCGCAGATGCTCGATGTCATGTCGATGTGCCAATTTCTAATCATGACATCCGACCTCCTTGCCGTCGTGGCTAAAGCAGGCGGCAACATGAATTACGATTGGATGCGCTATCTCGTCACGCGTTATGAGCCCGGCGATGGACCGCAGGCCCAAATGGTCGGCTTTATGCGCTCGCTGTTTGGCGACCGCATGGTCACGAACATGATGCTGAAAAGTACGGCGATCTCGGACGCGGGCATCACGAAGCAAACGCTCTATGAGGTCAGCCGCGATCAGTTCACACGGGCTACCTACGACCGCGCCATGGAATCGCTGGACAGCGTCAATGGTGAAATCCAAAGCCTCATCCAGGCTGCGTGGGGGAGGGCCTAATGGGTCGAAAAAACCTGCTTGCGGACCTCATTGATGACAAGTTGACCGCGGTCAACGAACAACCGTCAGGTGAGCCCAGCGACAATCGCAGACCAACCCAGCCAACACTTGGGTCGCGCGGAGCGGTCGGCGCCATGAGCCGTTCACTCGAGATGCTGTCCGCGGAGCGCGATGCCGCCAAGGCCTTGACCGAGCAACTCACCACCGGTCAAACCGTCGTCGAGATCGCCCCAGATTTGATCGACGCCTCGATCGTTCCCGATCGTATGACGAGCGTGGACGAGAAGCACTCTGCCCTCGTTGAATCGATCCGCGCCAATGGGCAGTTGGTTCCCATCCTCCTTCGCCCGCATCCGTCCAGCCCGGGCCGGTTTCAGATTGCCTATGGCCATCGTCGCGTTCGTGCGCTCGCCGAACTTGGCCGCCCTGCGCGGGCCGTGGTCCGCGACCTTAGCGACGAAGACCTGGTGGTGGCACAAGGCAAGGAGAATGGTGAGCGGGAGGATCTGTCCTTTATTGAGCGGGCAACTTACGCCGCCGCGCTCGAGGATCGTGGATTCAAGCGCGAGATCATCATGGCGGCGCTCAGCGTCGACAAGACGGAGCTCTCCCGCCTCATCACGGTCGCGCGGGCCCTTCCCCGGAGCCTACTCGATGCAATCGGACCAGCGCCAAAAACCGGCCGCCGGCGCTGGATGGAGTTGGCGGAGCGGCTTGTAGGCCGCCACGACCAAAAGGTATTGGCCGACAGCGTTGCCAGCGATCGGTTTGTGCGCGCTACTTCCGATGAACGGTTCGCGATAACTATGGCCGCGCTGGCGCCCCGCAAGCCCAAAGTTGCACGGCCGACAACCTGGGCGGACGACGGAGGCAAAAAGATCGTGAAGATTGAACGTCGCGCAGATCGCATCACGCTAGCTGTAGATGAAAAGGCCGCGCCTGCGTTTGGAGACTTTGTTATTTCGCGGCTGCCGGAACTCTACCGGGCATTTCTCGATGGAGGCACCGATGAGTGACATCGGGCGTCTTGCCGCTTTGGATATGGCGCTGCCTGGACCTCACACGGTCGGGCGGCGCGATGCGTACCCGCGTTTCCGTCCTCTCACCGTAGGAGCATAGCGGAAAAGAAAAAAGGCCCCCGGAACGTCTCCGTCCGAAAGCCTTCTCTCGTCACGTTTGGCGACTGACAGAGAATCACTTTCACGAATCGCAGTCAAGCGTCTTTAGCGACGGCACCGTTTTGGTGAGCGGATTTTCTTTGCCCGCATGAGGCAAAGACATGCAGTCACACTCCCCAACGACGCCCTTTGGGCGGCGATCGCTGACGCTTGCCCATGTGGCAAGCCAGATGGTCGCAACCGAACGTCCGCCCGAAAAGATCGTCCATAAGTGGAAGATCTTCCACGCCATCTGCACGGCACGGCCGCGCCTTGGAGTGTCGGAGCGCTCGCTCTCGGTCTTGAACGCGCTCTTAACGTTCCATCCCGAGACCGCACTGACGGGGGCAGGCGATCTGATTGTCTTCCCGTCCAATCATCAACTCAGTCGGCGGGCGCACGGCATGCCAGCGTCAACGCTGCGACGTCACCTCTCTGTGCTGGTCGACGCGGGCCTGATCGTTCGGCGCGACAGTCCCAATGGCAAGCGGTATGCGCGGAAGGACAATGCCGGCGACATCGAGCTCGCGTTCGGCTTCGATCTGTCGCCGCTGGTCGTGCGCTCGGAGGAGTTCGAGAGCCTGGCGGCCGATATCGAAGCCGAGGCCCGCGCACTCAAGCTCGTACGAGAGCGCATCACCCTGTGCCGGCGCGACATCGCGAAGATGATTGCAACTGGCATCGAAGAAGCCGTTCCGACGCGAAGGGGAGGGCAGGGGCCTGCCGATTGGCAGGTTGTGCACGCTGCCTTCCGCGCGATCGTCGATCAGATTCCGCGCACGGCTACGCGCCAGGAGCTCGAGCCGATCGCCGACGAGTTGTCTCAGCTTGCCGATGACGTGCTCAATCTTCTGGAAGAACACATTAAATCCAAGAATCCGGGCGCCAATGAGTCCCACTCTGAGCGCCACATACAGACTTCAAATCCAGATACCCCAATTGATCTTGAACCTGTCTTCCGAGAAGGCAGGGCGGCGGGAGCTGAGCCCAAACCTCAACCGTCGCGAGTCGGGGAGGGGGCTTATCCGTTGGGAATGGTCCTGAGTGCGTGTCCCGACATCGTCGATTATGCGAAGGGTGGGGTTTCGAACTGGCGCGATTTCCTCGCTACCGCGGCCGTTGTGCGATCGATGCTGGGGATCAGTCCGAGCGCCTGGGAGGAGGCTCAAAAGGTTATGGGCGAGGTGCCCGCGGCCATCGTCGTCGCGTGTATCCTGCAGCGCGGGACGGCGATCAATTCCGCCGGCGGCTATCTGCGCGGTCTGACGCGAAAAGCCGAGGTCGGCGAGTTTTCGCTTGGCCCGATCCTGATGGCGCAGATCAATTCTCGCCGCCGAGACAAGCAGCGGGCGTGAGGCGATGAGGCGCCGCCCCCAAACCTTTACGTTTCTCGTGGATCGAAGAGGCCAGTCCAACCGGCTGCGGCGGTGTCGACGCAAAGCTGTTCGCAGAGATCGTCATGGCAAAACACCACCCGATCCTCACTCTGTTTTTCCAGCCTCGTCATGGAGGCGCCGCTGAGCAGCGGATGAACGCGGCGCGGTTCGCGCACGGGGGCCGATCCTTGGGGGCGCTAATCCCGTTGGATGGGAGATGGTCGAGCACGCCGTTCCGGGACAACAGACTTTCGCGTCTGGTGCAACTTAGACGGTCGCCTCCAACCGCAGCCGAGCAGCGACAGTCTTTTTGAGGAGCTTCTGGAGAGAGGCTAATGAAGAGACGAGATCGGTGCCGCGATCCATGGACCGTTCCGCTCGATGCGAGTGGGTGCGGTTTTCCTTCGACGGCCGGCAGTCAGGCCGGCAACGTTCTCAACCTCCTCCGGAGCACCAGTAGTATCGATCTACGTATAGCCTCGCAGAAGATCTCCAAGGCGAGGCAAGTACCTGCCTATCTTAAGCGGAACGATACGACGCCTCAAGGAACGCACTTTCTCTCCATCGGATAGGGCGGGATTGACCAGCAGCATCGTGCTTGGAATGACAGCCCTTTTTCAAATGGACATGTTCGAGGGAGGAGTGATCGATGCTGCGCCGCTGCACCAGGGCGCTGACCTCTTCCTGCCGCTGCTGGAGAAGTGGACAGCCATTGAAGACTATGAACCGGTCGACGGGCTAAACTTTGCCGAGGGATTGCGCGATTTGGATCCCAGGACGCGTTGTCGGCGATCGAGCGGAGATTGAAGCAGGTGCTTGGTTCGAATGATATCGATCTTCTAGATTCTGACACGGCAGCACACGTTGGGCATGCACGACGACGTTACGTGAAAGACAGCATCTTCTGCCGCTTTCATTTCTCGAGAGAGTGGTCGCCCGATGTTCCTACAACGGGGCATCCGGAGCCGTCTCTATGATAGCCGCGCACGGCACGCAAACCGCGCTAGATGTATTGCTGGAAATCCACACGGGCGCCACAACGCGGTACGTTCGATCTTGATCCGAAGACCCCTTGTGGTCTACTGTCCTTTGTCCTAGGACAGCGGACGAGAGCGAATCTGCATGAAAAGTCAAGACGTTGTTATATTGCTGAAGCTCGTGAGCCTTGAGCAGGCCAAAAATGAGGGCGACGCGCATCTTGTGGAGGCTGCGCATAACGATGACCCGTACTCAGTACGCAGCCTGGAGTTAGCCCTTGGTATCAGCAAGACAGAGGTCAATGCGTCGATCAACCGGAGCGTTTCGTCGGGACTTGCGGTCAAAGATCGGGAAACCGGCCAGGCAAAGCCCAACCGCCGCAATCTCTATAATTTCGTGGTGCACGGATTGAAGTTCGTTTTCCCGGCTAAACCGGGTGCGATGACCCGGGGCATCCCCACCGCCTTTGCGGCCGCCCCGCTTAAAAATCTTCTGATCAGCGCAGGAGAGTACATTTACGTCTGGCCGTACGCCAAAGGCAAGGACATGGGGCAGGCGGTAGACCCGCTGTTTAAAAGCGTACCCCAGGCCATTCAAAAAGACGATCGCCTGTACGAGTATCTGGCCCTTATCGATGGTGTCAGGCTTGGACATCAAAGGGAGGCTGGGCTCGCGGCCGAGCGTTTATCGGAAAGGCTTCTCAGAAAATGACCACCGTTAAAGGCCAATTGCTTCATATGTTGCAAACGGTCGCGCAGTCTTTGGGAGATGAACTGCGCGAGCGGCTGGTGTTTGTTGGCGGTTGCACAACAGCCCTTTTCATTACGGACGAGATCGTGCTCGAAGGCGTTCGGGCAACCGATGACGTGGATCTGATCGTTGATCTCGTCGGGCATGCGCAATGGGCTCAACGGCAAGACCAGTTGCGTCAGAAGGGGTTCGTGGAATCTCCGGAAGACGAGGTCATTTGCCGCATGCGGCTCGGCGACCTCAAAGTCGATTTCATGCCGGATGATGAAAGCATTCTCGGCTTTAGCAATCGCTGGTACGCCAAAGGCATCGAGACGCCGGTCACGTGTCACCTGAACGAGACATTGAACATCAAGCGCCTCACGCCGGAACTGTTCGTGGCGACAAAGTTGGAAGCATATCTCGGCCGCGGCAACGACGATCTCCTAGGCAGCAGTGACATCGAGGACATCCTTCTCGTCGTTGATGGGCGAGAGGAACTCGTGGCTGAAATCCAAAACGCAGACGATGATGTTCGCTGCTACATTGCAGAGAAGTTCAAAGCGCTCTTAGGTCATGAGGATTTTGATCATTTTCTCGACGGCAATATCAAGGGACCTGAAGGCCGGGTCGATATTGTACGAGAGCGCTTTGTCGCCATAAGCCAGAGCGATGCTGGCGAGCGAGAGGGGAATGGAGATCAATCGGCGCAGTGAGCAATGAAAGAGGACGCGCGATAACCGGGATTGCGGGGGATTCGGAGTGCGCGCCGATGCCGTGTTATGTCTCCTTCTCGACGGATCAACCTCTGCCCCAACAAGCGGTGACCTTGCCCGCCAGATTATCCGCGATGTCGTAGACTGGTGCGTCGCCACAGACGAAGCCGCAATGGCAGAAAGCCTCAGCCGGCAATTGCGCCGCACTCATCGCAGTTTATCTCGGCTATTTCCGCGGGACAGCGTGAGCTACGTGCTCGCCCAACGTGGTGAACCAACGCCTGCGACTCGCCTCGGTTTCGCCCGCGCTGCTCGAGGTCTATGCCGACGAGGGCATGTCGCTCGAGCAGTTGATGGCCTTCGCCGTCACCGCGGATCACGGCCGCCAGGAGCAGGTCTGGCAGACCATCTCCGGCTCTTGGCAGAAAGAGCCTTATCTGATCCGCCGCATGTTGACGGAGAAGTCGGCGCGCGCCTCCGACCGTCGCGCCATGTTTGTTGGCCTAGATGCCTACGAGGCGGCCGGTGGCGTGGTGCTGCGCAACCCGTTCCAGTCCGACGACGGCGGCTGGCTCGAGGACGTCGCTCTGCTCGACGGTCTGGTCGCTGAGAAGCGAAAGGCAGAGGCGGAAACGATCGCCACCGAAGGCTGGAAGTGGATCGAGCTCCCAGGGTGCGAAGCTCATCGGCCAGTACGACAGCTCAGCGCTTCGTCGCTGGGTGGCATCCGACCGCTCGCCTGGACCTGCGCAGCAACACGCGCTTAGCCCTACGTATCTTGCGGCCGAGAAGTCGATTGGATGACTCCAGTTCTCATGTGATCCATCGTGAAATCCGAACCTGCCATCGGATTACTTGATCTCCGTCACCAAACGATTGCGTCCCAACGATACTGCGTCGGCCGCACAAATCTGACCTCCAGTGGATAGGGACAATGACACTCTCAGAAACGAACTTTCGCTTACTTCGAACAATCAAGAATGTTGTTTTGACTCTTGCGTCGGCGTCTCTCGCGTCGAGTGGGGCACAAGCTGCTGACCTGCCAGTCAAAGCCAGAGCAGTGGAGTACGTGAAGGTTTGCTCACTGTACGGCGCTGGCTTCTACTACATCCCTGGCTCGGACACTTGCATCAAGCTTGGCGGATATCTGCGCGCTGACGTTGTCGCGAATAGCAACAGCGATTTTGACCCGGCCGCCAATGGCGTAGCGGGAGCACGCAACCGTCTAGGCAACAGCTACACTTGGCGCGCTCGTGAAGGACTGAGCATCGACACGCGCACCGCGACTGAGTACGGCCTCGTTCGCACCTATTTCTCGGGCGTGTTCACCTGGACGTCAGGCGGCTATACTGGCGCCGGCACGAGCGCCGTCAATGGGGCGACCGCTTACACAACGTCGACCGCTTCACAGGTCGCTGGTGGTTCGCTCGGCGTCTACTCCGCCTTCATTCAGTTCGCAGGCTTTACGATGGGTAAGGCCGTCTCACAGTTCTCGGCGCCCTGGACCAACTATCCAGGCAACGACTTCGATGATCTTCCGGGCGGCGGCGGATGGGTCACCGGCGTGAACCAGTTCACCTATACCGCTGACTTCGGACAAGGCATCACAGCCGCTTTCTCAGCCCAGGATCAGGTCGCCTACGGCACGACCAATATCTGGAATGTAAGTGGAGCAACGGCGGCCGCTCTCGCCACCGGTGCGTACGGTACTAACAACATCGGCGGTTCATCGTCTCCAGACCTCATCGCGATGGTTCGTATTGACCAGGCGTGGGGTCTCTTCCAGGCGTCGTTCGCGGCGCACGACAACCATGCTGGGTACTACGGTGGCGACGAAGCGACCGGGCATCCGGACGACAAGTGGGGCTGGGCTGCTGCTTTGGCCTTGTCAATCAAGAACATCCCGACCGGAGCCGGTGACACGATCAACGTGTCAGGCGCTTATACCAACGGCGCGACCCGCTACAACTTCAACGATTTGATGCCAACCACCTACGCGATGTACGGCGGCACGGGGCTGGCAGGTGCTTATCAGAGCGTCGGCCTGGCGGGCTTGTCTGACTCCGTGTTCGTTGCCGGTGCGGGCCAGGAGCTAACCAAGACGTACGGCTTCCATGCTGGTTACACCCACAACTGGGATCCTCATTGGAATAGTGCCATCTACGGCGGCTGGGGCGCCGTTCGGTATAACAGCGCAGCGAAGGGCTACATCTGCGGTGCATTCGTAGCCAACCTTGCGCTGTCGAGCGGCAATGCTGGCTGTAATCCTGATTTCAACTATGGGGTTGTCGGCGTCGTCACGCGCTGGACACCGGTCAAGAACCTGACCTTCACGGCAGATCTAGCCTACACCATGCTCGACCAAAAGTACACGAGCGGAAGTACAGTGACACTGCCTGTGCAGTCTGCGGTCGCCAAGCCGGCGGCTCTTTACGAATTGAAAGATCAGAGCACGCTGACCCTGCTCTTGCGGGCTCAGCGGAACTGGTGAGGCTCTGTCTAAACCAGCGGAAGGAGAAAAGAGGGCTCAAAAAACGAAGTTAACCTCCAAGGAGGCCTCCGGCATGCCCGCCGGGGGCCTTCTGCAAAATAGTATCTAAATCAGAGCTGAGCATACGGCGGCTTCAAACGGCGTTGAAGGACCCTTTTTCTTGGTCCAGACGAAGGGCCGAGCGTCGTCGTTGTGGGCTTTGCTCTCACGTTCAAGAAAAGCGGGTGCTAGGTGAGATATTCAGCAAGCTGGAATGCTGCTACGACAATCTTATGCCGTCTCCGCAAGGGCGGTCTTCTTACAAAGACGAACGAGCCACCGGCAAAAAGCGCGAGACATTTCGGGATTATCGCCTCGGTCGACAGCATAGGCGCGATACTGCATGCCGCTCGGAGTGCGCGATCGTGGAATCACATTGAGAGCTCCACCACGTACCAGGTCACTTACAATGATTTCGGGCGCGACGAGAAGACATTTGCCCGTCATCACCGCCGGCAGGGCCAGGTAATTGTGATCATATCGCGCTCCCGATTTTATATCCTTTGGGGTCAGGTTCATGGCCCGCAGCCATGTCGGCATTATGTCAGGCCGGGATGTGATGTTCAGGATGGGTACTGTGCGAACAACCGGGAGGCTCTTGCCATCGACGTGATTTGGTGAGCCCACACATACGAGTTGCTCGTTGTAGAGTTCCCAATCATCTGCCGGCTCGATGACGGAAAGATCCCGTGTGATCAAAATGTCGTAATCGTCGGACGACGTCGGTTGCGAAAGTGAGCTAATCACATCCACAACTACGCCGCCCATTTCATTAGAAAAAGCTTGGAGATTTGGAATCAGAAAGGCGTAAGCGAAAGTCGAGAGTGACGTGCGGACTACAATCCGATTGGTGTCTCGACGATTCCGGCGGCGCATTCTCTTAGCGGTGAAGCAAACGGTATCTAGCGGTTCTGCAACCGTGTTCGCAAAAAGCCGTCCGAATTCCGTCAATTCGCTACGCCGGCCGCGACGCTGCATGAGGTCACTGCCCAGATACTCCTGCAGCACGGCGAGGTAGCGGCTGACCGAACTCTGGGTCATTCGCAAGGCGCTAGCCGCGCGGGTTACGCTTCCCTCGCGCGCAATTGTGACGAATACCCGGATCGCATTGAGTGGCACTTCATCCGTTTCGGTAGCCATTTTGTGCTCCGGAATTTCGGGCATGCCCGTCAGTTCTCGCAGGAGGGCATTGCCAGAAATCAATCGTCCATCACATTATTCGATGATCGTAGCCGGGTTACTAGATACCAACTGCAGGTCGCGCGCGAAAGCGATTTCGCTCAGACGCGGTGCAATCCGTGCGAACGAGCTCACTTCTAGGTGCGCACATTGGTTTCCAAAGGCGCGACGAAATAGTGCCGTTAAATCGGCTGGCGTGATCGCTCTTTGCGCGGTAGGAGAGGGGCGTTTACAGCAATTGTCGAACAGCAAAAACTGCGCCCGAGCAGAGTTCAGACGCAATGACGCCGTCTTGGACAAGAGATCTAGCGAAGGAAGCGAGCTTCGGCCGCCTTGACGCTATCCACGTTCTGGAGGTCGAAAATCTCTTCGACCGGCAGAATATCCTTGTGGACGTTCTGGACGCCGCCATCGGCAATGATTCGGCGGAAGGTCTCTCTCATCGCAGTTGCAGCAGCGCGGATACCGTAATTGCCGTAGATTATTACGCGGATATTCCCGAGTGCTTTGACCCGCTCGGCGTCGAGATCCGGGTACGCGTTCGGAACGATCGCTAGCGGCACCGATCCGCCCCAGGCGCGCGAAAAGCTTTCGATCTCTGATGCATCCTTCTTTTTCGAATGGATTAGCACCATTTCGGCGCCGGCCTCTTCGTAAGCTTTTGCTCGTTGCAGAGCTTCCGTTTCGCCGAGACCCGCAATCAGGGCTTCGGTGCGGGCGATTACGAGAAAATTGGGGTCTCGTCTTGTCGCAACAGCGGCCTCGATCTTGCCCTGGAACTCCTCGATGCGGAGCAGTTCCTGGCGTCCGCCAGCCATAAGGCTTGTCACTTTCGGAAAGGTTTTGTCTTCGATTACCACAGCGCTGGCGCCAGCTCGCTCGTATTCGTGAACGGCGTGGATCACGTTGATTGCATTGCCATAACCGGTGTCAATGTCAGCGATGATCGGCAGCGTCGTGCGTCCAGCGATCGAGCGCAGCATGTCGAGATGCTGGGTCATCGAGATCAGGCTCATATCCGGCAGACCGTAAAGCGCGGAGAGTTCGAAGCCCGATGCCCATAAAGCATCGAACCCGGCCTCTTCGGCCAGCAGAGCCGAAAGAGGGCTATGGGCGGCCATGACATGGATGAGACCGGTCTCGTCCAGGCGAGTACGAAGGCGTTTGACGGAGGACATCGGAAAATCCTTCTTTCGCGGATACGGCTCGCCATCACTGGGCGCGGTCACCTCAGGCACTCTGATCGCGCAATTGGGCCGCGCCAGCGGTCATGATCTTAGCTTTTTGGGGGCCGGACGACATCTGAGTCGGTCTTAAACGAGAGACAAGAGTCAGCACCTAAGTGAAAAGCGGAAATCTTGCCGGTTTCTAATTGCTCTTAAGCGGGCCGACCAATGGTGTGATCGCATTCTTGCGATCTAATGATCAACCATCTCGATGATGGCGTCGTGTCTCGTTGCACCTCAGAGCTGGTCAAGAAGCTAGGGGGGACATCGTTTCCGCGCGACACTTGATCACTCGAGACCATGTTGGTTGCGCTAACAGTGAGAGCGCTGATGACGTTTTAGTTGGGCAGCGTCCTCAGCCCAACCGGGAGCGACCCAGTTCCGAGGAGGCACCGTTCTCTGCCCGGAAGCCTCATGTCATCTCATCTGCGCACGTGAACATCGACTTAGTCGATGAATGTCATCGCAGCGTAGCATTTCGCGGCTCTAACGTCGGACAGGTTTGGCAAACACGAGATCAGCGATCTTAGTTTTCGACCGCTGCGAGGATCTGTTGATCGCCGCAAGGTCAAGGCTATGCGTTCCGTACTGATTGAAGCGAATTCCGGGAGACGGTGATGACCCGCAGCCATCTGACACGGCGAGAGGCTTTGACTGGTGCGATCGCAGCAGGTTTGTTGCCGACCGCGAGCACCGCCTGGGCTGAGAGCGACGGCAAGAAACCAGCCCGGCGGCGATTAAGAGTTGGCATGTCGGGCTTTCCCCGCACGTTTGACCCAGTCATCGCAACCGACACCGCCATTCGGCGGATCATGCCACAGCTGTTTGAGAGCCTCATTGGCTTTGACCACGCCAATGGGATGGTGCTGCGGCCGGCATTGGCCGAACGTTGGGAGCGAGTTGATGCGCAGTCGCTGCGGCTGTTCCTGCGCAAAGGCGTGGCGTTCCACGACGGAAGCCCGCTGACTGCCGAAGATGTCGCCTTTAGCCTCGGGCCCGACCATCTCTTAGGACCGGGCCGCAGCGGAATGTCCGATGCGCTGCAGTCGCTGGACCGGATCGACAAAGTGGATGTCGTCGATCCCTATACGGTCATTGTCCACGCCAAAGGGAACGACGCACTGCTTGAGCAGCGTCTGGCTTCCTGGGGAGCGGAGATCGTCTGTAAGCGCGCGTTCACCGCCGCGGGCTCGTGGGAGCGCTGGACGGCAGCTCCAGTAGGGAGCGGCCCGTACAAGATCGTCAATCACAAGCTCGACATCCATGTCACGTTGACTGCGCACGATGCATATTGGGGCGGACGGCCACCATTTGAGGGCGTCGAATATCGCATTATTCCCGAGCTTTCCGCGCGCGTGAACGGCCTTCTTGCGAACGAGCTCGACCTCATCACTGACATCCCACCGGATCAATTCGAGCGTATCGAGAAGCGCGCCGATCTCCAGATCTCGGGCGGGCCAGTACAGAATATCCGCTCGCTCGTGCTCGACCAGAACGATCCAGTGCTGAAAGATGTGCGGATCCGCCGTGCGATGAGCCTTGCGCTCGATCGCAAGCTCTTGATCGAGAGCCTGTGGGCGAACCGTCTGCCGATTCCGAATGGCTATCAACTCGCGAGTTATGGCCAGGGCTACATCGAGGATTTCCCCGCGCTGCTTTATGATCCTGATAAGGCCAAGGAGCTGGTCGCTGCGGCGGGCTACAAAGGAGAGCCGATCATTTATCGGCTCCTCAACAACTACTACCCCAATCAGATCTCTGGCGCGCAAACCATGATCGAGATGTGGCGTGCAGTCGGCCTGAACGTCAAAATCGAGATGATGGAAAACTTTGCCCAAGTTCAGCGCCAGCCGGTGCGGGCGATCTTCGACACCTCCAACACGGCGTTGTTTCTGGATCATCTTGGCCATCCCTGGCGTGAATACGGCCCCAGCGGCGCCCTGCCGAAGTCGGTTGGGGTCTGGAAGAACGAGGAGTATTTCGCCTTGGGCGCGCAGCTCCAGGAGACCGCTGAGCCCGAGCAGCGCCGTCCAATCGTCCGCCGCATGCTCGAGATTATCAATGACGTCGATCCACCCTGTGTGATTTTGCATGTGTCCGGCCAGTTCTATGGCAAGCGGCGCGACGTACCCTGGTTGCCGGGGCTGACGCTCGATCTCAATTTCGGCCCATTCAACAGCGCCTTGATCCGGACCTGATTCAGGATGAATGACGCGTTCCTCCGCTTGCGCGCAGATCCACCACGTGGGCTGCCCGGCTCCCGCAATTCCTACGACGCCGCCCGCGAGGAGCAGCCGCGTCGACGCTGGCAGGACAGGGAGCTCAGATGACACCACTTCTTGAGATCACAGGGCTGCAGGTCGCTTTCGACCAGGTGCCGGTGCTGCGTGGAATAAATCTTAGTCTCCGCCGTGGCGAAGCGCTGGGCATGGTCGGCGAAAGTGGTTGCGGAAAGTCGGTGACCTGGCTTGCGGCGCTTGACCTCTTGGGGGCACGCGCCCGGACGGCAGGCAGCGTACGCTTTGCTGGCGAAGAGCTTCTCCATGCTCCCGCCCGTCATCTGGAACAGGTGCGTGGTCGCCGAATTGCAATGATCTTTCAGGATCCGACCAGCGCGCTCAATCCCGTGCGTACCGTGGGCGATCAGATCGGCGAAGCTCTGCAGCTCCATCGTGGGATGGACAGGCGCAGCGCGCTGAATGAAGCGCGTCGTCTGCTGGATCAGGTCGGCATTCCCGATGCGGCGCGACGGCTTGGCGGCTATCCGCACGAGTTTTCCGGTGGGCAGAATCAGCGGGTCATGATTGCCATGGCGCTTGCGGGACAGCCCGACATCCTCATCGCCGATGAACCCACCACCGCTTTGGACGTCACTATTCAGGCGCAGATCCTTGAGCTTCTGCAAGAGATCCAACGCGAAAGAGGCATGGCGCTGGTCCTGATCTCACATGATCTGGGCGTTGTCGCCGAGATCTGCGAGCGCGTGCTGGTGCTTTACGCCGGGCACATCATTGAAGAAGCACCCGCCGTGCGTCTGTTCGACCATCCCACTCATCCATATACACGCGGGCTTGTTGGGGCCCTCCCGAATCTGGACGGGCCTCGGCAGCGCCTCGCCGCCATTCCCGGTGTCGTTCCGAGCCCGGCGGACCTTCCGCCAGGATGTCCCTTCGCGCCACGCTGCGACCTGCGCACGGACCGGTGTGGCGAATGCACTGTCGAATTGACGTCTGTGGAGGATAATGCCGACCACAGAATTGCCTGCCTGCATGTCACCGGCCAGCGGTGCCAGGACGAGACCGTCGCCGCATGACGATGACGGTCGCACCGCTTCTTCAAGCCGATGGGCTTGTCCGACGATATTCCTTGCGCCAGGGCCTGTTTCGGGGCCACTCGACGGTCCACGCCGTCAATGGACTGTCGCTGTCTCTGGCCAGCGGCAAGACGCTCGGACTTGTTGGCGAATCGGGCTGCGGAAAATCCACCGCGGGCCGGCTTCTCATTGGCCTGGAACGACCGGATGCGGGCACCGTCAGCTTCGGCGGAGAAGAGTTGCCGCCGATGGGCGATATCCGTTGGCGGCATCTCAGGATGCGAATCCAAATGGTATTTCAGGACCCGCTGGGGGCGCTCGATCGCCGGCTGACGATCGGGGCGCAAATCGCAGAACCGCTCGAAATTCATCGGATCGGCAGCAAGTCCGAAAGAGCGGACCTGATCAATAGGCTCCTCGCTGACGTTGGCCTCAGAACCGATCACGGGGCGCGCTATCCTCATGAACTCTCAGGTGGCCAACGCCAGCGTGCGGTGTTGGCACGAGCACTCGCGACCGATCCGGACCTCATCGTGTGCGACGAGCCGGTGTCCGCGCTCGACGTCTCGATCCAGGCTCAAGTCGTCAATCTTCTGCGTGACC